>DATKDB010000134.1:0-24812 GCA_035512895.1 Binatia bacterium
GCCACGCTCGCAGAGGCACGACTCAACTAGCGCCGGCATCGGCGAGGAGGGCACATGTGCGGCATCGTCGGGTACGTCGGGCCGCGTGATGCAGCGCCGATCCTGATCGAGGGGCTTCGCCGCCTCGAGTACCGCGGCTACGACTCGGCCGGCATCGCCGTCCTCACCGACGACGGCGAGGTGTTCATCGAGAAGAAGGCCGGCAAGCTCAGCAACCTGACCGACCATCTGAACGGCGACGCGCCGCCCGGCCATCCCGGCATCGGTCACACGCGCTGGGCGACCCATGGGCCGCCGAACGACACGAACGCCCATCCGCACGCCGACTGTACCGGCAAGCTCGCCCTCATCCACAACGGCATCATCGAGAACTACGCCGAGATCAAGGGCCGGCTCGTCGCCGAGGGTCATCGGTTCAGCTCGGACACCGATACCGAGGTCCTGGCGCACCTGATCGAGACGAAGTACCACGGCGACCTCGTCGAGGCCGTGCGGCTGGCGCTCAACGAGGTGCGCGGCGCGTACGCGATCGGCGTCATGCACACCGATCATCCCGACCGGATCGTGGGCGCCCGGATGAACGTCCCGCTCATCGTCGGGCTCGGCGACGGCGAGGGCTTCCTCGCCAGCGACGTGCCAGCGATCCTCGAGCACACGAAGAACGTCGTCATCCTGCACGAGGGCGACATCGCCGACGTGACGCCCGGCGGGACGCGGATTCTCGCGCTCGACGGCTCCGAGGTCGAGCGCGAGGTCACCGAGATCCACTGGAGCATCGAGGCTGCTGAGAAGGGCGGCTTCCCGCACTTCACGCTCAAGGAGATCTACGAGCAGCCGCACGCCATCCAGGAGTCGCTGCGCGGCCGGGTCGACCCGACCGGAACCGTCAGCCTGCCCGAGCTCGACGCCATCGAGGACCGGCTGCGCGAGGTCGACAACGTCTACGTCGTCGGCTGCGGGACCGCGAGCTATGCGGCGCACGTCGGCGCCTATCTCATCCAGGAGTGGGTCGGCCTGCCGGCGACGATGCAGATCGGCTCCGAGATGCGGTACAGCCCGCCGCCGCTCGGCCCGAGGACGCTCGTGATCGGCGTCAGCCAGTCGGGGGAGACGGCCGATACGCTGGCGCCGCTCAAGCTGGCCGAGGAGAGCGGCGCCGTCGTCGTCGTCGTCACGAACGTCGTCGGCAGCGCCATCACCCGCGAGGCCGATGCGGTCTGCTACCTCCAGGCCGGGCCGGAGGTCGCCGTCGCCAGCACGAAGGCCTTCGTCACCCAGGTGCTCGTCCTGCAGATGATCGCGCTCCACCTCGCCCGCTCGCGCGGGACGCTCAGCGACAGCCGCCTGCGTACGTTCGGCCAGTCACTGCGCAGCCTGCCGCGCCTGGCGGCGGAGACGCTGAAGCTGGCGCCGCAGATCAAGAAGCTCGCACATCGGTACGCGGGCGTGCGCGACTTCATCTTCATCGGGCGCGGCGTCGGCTTCCCGATCGCGATGGAGGGGGCGCTCAAGCTCAAGGAGCTCTCGTACATCCATGCCGAGGGCTACGCGGCCGGGGAGCTCAAGCATGGACCGATCGCCCTCCTCGATCGGCAGACGCCGCTCGTGGCCATCGCCACGGCCGGATCGGTCTACGAGAAGGTCGTCAGCAACGTCGCCGAGGCGCGTGCCCGCTCGGCGCCGGTCATCGCCATCGCGACCGAGGGCGACACCCAGATCGACCGCTACGCGCACGACGTCATCTACGTGCCCGAGACGCCCGAGCCGATCAGCCCGGTCATAACCGTGCTGCCGCTGCAGCTGCTCGCCTACGAGATGGCGGTGGCCCGTGGCACGGACGTCGACCAGCCGCGCAACCTCGCCAAGTCGGTGACGGTCGAATAGTCCCGCAGCCCGACGTGAGCCAGTGAGCCGGCACGAGATCGGGGTCGACCTGATCGACATCGATCGGATCGTCGCCGTCCTCGAGCGCTTTCCGGATCGGTTCCGCCTGCGAGTCCTCACCGATGCCGAGCAGCGCTACTGCGGGCGCCGCGTCGAGCGCATCGCCGGCCGCTGGGCCGCGAAGGAGGCGATCAGCAAGGTACTCGGCCTCGGCGTGCGCGGGGTCGGCTGGCGCGAGATCGAGATCCTGCCGAACCGCGCCGGCGCGCCACGCGTCACGCTCCACGCGCGCGCCGCCCGCCGCGCCGCCTCCATGGGGCTCGACGACGTGAGCGTCACGATCTCGCACGAGCGCCGCATGGCCGTCGCGGTGGCGGTCGCGCACGTGCGGAACGACTGACCCGATGGCCGCTCGCTCACTCACCCGCGCGTGGGTCGCCGAGCGCCTGCCGGCGCGGCCGGACCGCGCGCACAAGGGCGATTTCGGCCGGCTGCTCGTCGTCGGCGGCTCGATCGACTATCCGGGAGCCCCGCTCCTCGCCGCCCTCGGCGCGATGCGCGCCGGGGTCGGGCTCGCACGGGTCGCCGCCGCCGAGTCGGTCGTGGCGCGCCTCGCCGGGACGATCGCCGAGCTGACGTGGATGGCGCTCGACGAAGAGGCGCCGGGCCTCATCGCCCCCGGTGGCTGGCGGCACCTCGCCACGAATGCACCCGGCTACGATGCCGTCGTGATCGGTCCAGGCCTCGGGCGACAGCCGACCGTGCTGCGCCGCACGCGCCAGCTCGTCGTCGGGCTGACCCGGCCGGCGGTCGTGGATGCCGATGGGCTCAATGCGCTGGCCGGAGATGCGCGCTGGTGGGAGGGCATCCGCGCCCCGCTCGTCCTCACCCCGCACCCAGGCGAGTTCCGGCGGCTCGTCGGTCGCGACGCCCCCGACGCCGACGACGACGAAGGGCGCGCGGACGCCGCGGCGACGGCCGCCGCGCGCTGGAACCAGGTCGTCGTGCTCAAGGGTGCGCACTCGGTCGTCGCCGGGCCGGGTGGCGAGGTCCTGCGCGCCGACGTGGCGACGCCGGCCCTCGCGACGGCGGGCAGCGGCGACGTCCTGTCCGGGGTCATCGGCGCGTACCTCGCCGCCGGGTCCTCGCCGCTCGACGCGGCCGCCTGCGGCGTGGCCGTGCACGGGGCGGCCGGGCTGCTCGCCGCCGAGCGGATCGGCAGCGCCGGTGTCATGGCGCGTGACATCGCGGCCCTCCTGCCGGAGGCGGCGGCGCGGATGCGCGGCGGGCCGGCGAGATGACCGCCGCGCGGAGCCCGCACCGCGCCTGGGTCGAGGTCGACCACGACGCCATCCGGGCGAACGTCGACGTCATCCGCGGGCTCGCGCCGCGCGCGCAGGTCATCGGCGTCGTGAAGGCGAACGCCTACGGGCACGGCGACGTCGACGTCTCGCGCACGCTCGTCCGTGCCGGCGTCGAGCGGCTGGCCGTGGCGACCGTGGACGAGGCCGCGCGGCTGCGCGGGGCGGGCATCTCGGCACCGATCCTCGTGCTGTGGGGGATCGGGCCCGACGAGGTGGCCGGCGCCGTCGAAAGCGAGCTGGAGCCGATCGTGTACGACGCGCGCTCGATCGACCTGCTCGAGCGGGCGGCCGTCGCCGCGGGCCGGCGCCTGGGCGTGCATCTGAAGGTGGATACCGGTCTCGGACGGCAGGGCGCCTCGCCGGACGACGGGGTCGAGCTCGCGTCGCGCATCGTCGGGAGCCACGGCCTTTCGCTCGCCGGAACGATGAGCCACCTCGCCGTGCCGGGCGAGGACGAGAGCCACACCGAGGTGCAGGTGCTCCGCCTGGCGCGGACGCTCGACAGCATGCGCTCGGCGGGGATCGACCCGGGCCTCGTGCATGTCAGCGCGACCGGCGGCATCCTGGCAGGCGCCGTGGAGCTTGCCGGGGCCGTGCGCCCGGGGCTCGCGCTCTATGGACTCCAGCCGGCGTGGGCGGCGGACGCCGACCTCGGGCTGCGCCCGGCGCTCAGCGTCAAGGCGCTGCCGTTGCGCATCTTCGACCTCCCGGCCGGCGAGGCGATCGGCTACGGCCTCCGATTCCGCGCGACGCGGCCGACGCGCATTGCCACGCTCGGGATCGGCTACGGGGACGGGTGGCCGCGCGCGCACGCGAACAACGGCTTCGCCCTCGTGCGCGGGCAGCGCGTTCCGATCGTCGGCGCGGTGAGCATGGACGGCCTGACGGTCGATGTCGGCGCGGTGCCTGGTGTAACCTACGACGACGAATTCGTGCTCATCGGCGAGCAGGAGGGAGCGCGGATCAGCGCGGAGCAGGTCGCCGGCGAGCGTCGAACGATCAACTACGAAGTCACCACCGCGCTGCGCGAGCGCCTCCCACGGCTCCACCTCGGCACGGGGTGACTGCGAGCGGCATCGAGAACGAAGGCGTCATGGCAGAACCGAGCCCCGGCCTCACGACGGACGGCCCCGCGCGACGGGTGGCCGATGAGCTCGACCGCAGGGGCCTGGCCGTCCCGGCGCGTCTCCTCGTCGACGCCCACCGCCTGCTCGCCCCGTTCCTCGCCGACGTCGGCGCCGCCGTCGGACCGCTGATCGGGACCACGTTCGGGCCTGCCGCCGACGATCCGCGGGCCCTGCTCGAGGACCCGCACGGGCTCGACCGTCTCGTCGAGCAGCTGGACCGCCGCGCGCAGGGGGATCCGCGTGCCGACCCCAGCTGAGCTCATCGCCCAGCTCGTCCGCTTCGTCGGCGAGGTCCTGGGCGCCTCCTCGCTACGCTTCGAGGCGGGCCCGACGCTCGTCCTGCTCGGGATCGTCCTCGTCTTCCTCCAGCTCGTGGCACGCCCGGTGAGCCGCTGGGTCACGACCGATGCGGGCGGGCTCGCCGGCCTGGGACGCTCGATGGCACTCGCCGCGGAGGCCGGCACCGATGCCGTCGTGTCGCTCGGGACCGGTGGCCTGGCGCGGGCAACCGACGCCCACTCCCGCCTCCAGACGCTCGCGGCCCTGCCGATGCTCGGCCACGTCGCCCGCGCCGCGGCGCGCAGCGGCGTCCCGCTGCGCGTGCTCACGAACGACGCGCTCGCTGGCGTCGTTGCCGCCGCGACGCTCGACGATGCGCACGCGCGCACCGCGACTCTCGAGCGGGTCGGCCGCTCGCGGATCGTGATGATGGGGGAGGGTCGCCCTGCCGCCGCGGGCCTCGTCATGACGACCCGTGCCCGTCCCGCGGCCGCCGTCGCCGCCGGCAGCCTGCGCGAGGAGGCCGCGCTCCACCTCGATGGCCTGCGCGGCAGCGCGGGCTCGCTCACCGCCGCCTCTGCCGACGTGGCGCAGGCGCCGATGCTCCTGCTCGCCGGCGGCGGCGCGCTCGTCGGCGCTGAGGCCTACCAGGCGGCCGCTGACCTGCGCGCCGATGTGAACGAGCGCGCGATGGTCATGGCCGCGAATCGGATGATCGTCGTCGCGGTCGCGGTGCTCGCCGTCGGGAGCGCGCTCGCGCTGGCCGGAATCACCGACCCACGCGATCTGCTGCTCGGGATCGGGCGCGAGTGAGGCGTCCCACGATCCCGGCGCTCGTCGTCGTCGTCGGCCTGCTGCTGCTCGCGGACCTGCTCCTCGTCAACAGCGCGCTGGCCGAGGTTGCCGGCCTGGCCGTCGACGCCGCGATCCTCGTCGCCGCCGGGGCTGCCCTCGCCGGCGTCGGCGCGCTCGCGATCCGACGAGGCGGCGACGTGTGGCGCCGGCGCGGGGATCCGATCGGCGCCGGCCTCGTGCTCGGCGGGATGGCCGCGGTGCTCATCGCCGGGCTGCGTCCAGGGGCCGCGGGCGCGGCCGATCCGGCCGTCGGCTGGCTTGTGAGCGCGCTGCTCATCCCGATCGGCGCGACCCTGTTCGGCCTCCTGTTCGTGACGACGCTTCTCGCCGCGCGACGGTCGATGGCCCTGCGCAGCCGAGAGGCCACCGTCCTCGTCTCGGCCGCGCTCGTCGTCCTCGTCCTGCTCCTGCCTCTCGGCGGTGCTGCCGGCGCGTGGCTCTCGGGGGTCGCTAGCTGGGCCCTCGAGGTGCCGATCGGGGCGGTCTTCCGCGGCATGCTCATCGGCGTGGCGATCCTGTCCGCCGCCTTCGCTGCGCGGACGATCCTCGGCGTCGGCACGACCGATGAGTGATCGACGCGCGCTCCTCGCGCGCCTGGCCCCACTGCTGCTCATCGGCGTCCTGTCCGTCGCCCTGTTGCCGGACACCGGCACCGGCCTGCGCCTGCCGAGCGCCGATATCTTGCCGGCGTCGGAGATGCGCGCGGCGCTCGACCGGCTTGACGAGGATGCGACCGTCCTCGTCGGTTTCGATCCCGATCTCGGCACGTACGCGGAGATCCGGCCGACCGTCCGGGCGCTCGTCGCCGACCTGCTCGGGCGCGGCGCGACCCTCGCGTTCGTGAGCCTGACGCCCGAGGGGCGGGCGCTGGCGATCGCCGAGCTCGGGCGCCTCGAGCGACTGGCGGTCGGTCCGGGCGCGGTCGTCGACCTCGGATTCCTGCCCGGCGCCGAGGCGGCCCTCGTCCGGCTGGCGCGGGGCATCGGCCCTGTCCCCGCCGACGCGCTCGTCGCCGGCCTGCCGCGTGAGACGACGCTGTCGGGAGCCGCCATGGCGGTCGTTGTCGGCGGGAACGACCTCGGGGCCCGCAGCTGGGTCGAGCAGGTCGCGCCGCGCGCGGACGATCTCGAGATCGTCGCCGTCGCGCCGACCGTGCTGCTGCCCGAGCTGCAGCCGTACATCGCCAGCGGACAGCTGGCCGCGCTCCTCGCCACGCCGCGCGACGGGGCGGCGTACCGCGAGTCGCTTGACCTCGGAGCGCTCGACCCCGTCACCGATCCGCGACCGGGCGCGCCCCCGCTGGCGATCCTCGTCGGCGTCCTCGTCGCGATCGGCGTCCTCGGTGAGGCTGTCGGCGCACGCGCGGCGGGCGCGCTGCGAGCCCAGCGGACGCGGGAGGTCACGTGAGCGGGCTCTTCGGCGCGGAGCCCGTCGACCAGGCCGCAACCTGGGTCGCGGCGGCCGCCACCCTGATCGTGCTGGGCGGGCTGCTGGGCGAGCGCCGGATATTCGGCTGGTCGCAGCACCTGCTTGCCGGCCTGGCGACCGGCTTCCTTGCCCTGCTCGCAATTACCGAGGTCCTCGTGCCACGCCTCCTCACGCCGCTCGCCGCCGACCCGGTCGGGCGCGCCGAGCTCTGGTTCGGCATCGCGCTCGTCGGCGTGGCCGCCGGAGCCCCGTGGCTGCCACGCATCGTCTCGGCCGTGCCCCTCTCGATCGCGATCGGGGCGCTCGCCGCATTCGCGCTCGGTGGCGCGGTCGTCGGCACGCTCCTCCCGCAGCTGGCCTCGGCGGTCGCGCGGCCCGAGCCGACGCTCGTCGCGACGCTCGCCGGCGTCGGCGCGGCGACGGTCAGCGGCCTCGTGCTGATCGGGTTCGTGCATGGGACGCCGCGCGGGCGGTTTCTGACCGTCGCGGCGACGTCCGGCCGCTGGCTCATGCTCGCCGGCCTCGGCGGCTGGCTGGGCTACCTCCTTTTCTCGCGCCTCGTCCTCCTCATCGACCGGTTGAGCTTCCTCGTCGGCGACTGGCTGGGGCTCCTGCCATGACGACGGTCAGCACGGAGCTCGCGCTCCTCATCGACGTCGGGTCCGCCTGGGCCAAGGCCGGCGTCATCGGCCGCGTTCGCGGTCGTTGGCGGCTCGTCGCCCATGCCGCGCAGCCGACCGCCTGGGGCGAGGCCGAGCTGCGGCGCTCCCTCGTGGCCCAGCTCGACGCGGCCGCGGACTCGCGGCTGGCCGGCCGCCACGAGGAGCTCCTCGCCGGCGCGAACCGGATCGAGTGCCACACGGCCCAGCGGCCCGGCCGGCTCGCGGTCGTGGCCGTCTCTCGCGAGCTCTCGGGCGCCACGGCCCGTCGCGCGGCGGAGGCGGCGGGCTGGCAGGTGGCCGAGTTCGTGACGCTCGACGACGGCCGCACCCTGGCGGAGCGCCTGGCGACGCTCCAGGGCGCCGAGGTCGAGGCATGGCTCGTGGCCGGTGGCTTCGACGACTCCCGCAGTCCCCGCGCCCTCGAGGCGGCCGCGCTCGTTGCTTCGGCGCGCCTGCTCGACGGCGGTCCGGTCGTCTGGGCCGGCTCGGCGCTCCTCGCCGACGAGGTCGTCGCCCGCTTCGAGGATGGAGCGGCCTCGGCCGTCGCGAACCCGCGGCCCGACGCGCGTCGCGAGGAGCCCGGCGCGCTACGCGACCGGCTGCAGGCCATCCTGCGACGCTCCGTGGCGCAGGAGGACGAGTCACACCTCTCCCCGGTGGCGTTCGCGCGCGCGATCGGCGCGCTGGCGGCCGACGGCGGGCTGCGCGTCCTCGGGATCGACCTCGGGGCCCGGGGCGCGGTGCGGGTGCTGGCGGAGCCGGATGGGAGCCGGGCGGTCTCGGTCCACTCGAGCGGCGGGCTGGCCGGCGCGGCGGCCGTGGGGGGCGCGGCGGGTCGTGTCGCGCGCATGGCGGGCGATGCCGGCGACGAGGCAACGGTCGCGGACGTGCTTCAGACCCTGCGCGCCCGGCCGGCGAGCCTGCCGCAGACGCCGGAGGAGCTCGCGGCCACGCAGGCGGCGGCCCGCCTGCAGATCGCGGCGATCGTCGACGACGGCGGCCCGGGCCCGGTCGACCTCGTCGTCGGCGCCGGTCGGACGATCGCCTGCGCCCCGCACCCGGCCCAGGCGGCGCGGATGCTCCTCGACGGCGTTCGCCCGATCGGCGTGACGCAGCTGGCGATCGATGCGGCATCGATCCTCGGCCCGATCGGCTCGCTCTCCGACGACGAGATCCGCGAGGGGATGACCCTCCTGTCCGACGACCTTCTCGTCCCGCTCGGCACCTCCGTCGTCTCTCGCGGCGGCGAGCCGGGCGAGGTCGCGATGCGCGTCACCGTCCACCGGCCGGGGTGGCCCACGCCGGCGCCGGTGGAGGTACGCGTCGGCCAGCTCCAGGTCGTCCCCCTCGCCCGCGGGCAGGAGGCGGAGCTCCTCATCGAGCCCGCCCCGGGCGTGAGCCTGGGTGCGGCGCGCCGCTCCCCGCGCGTCCAGGCCCGCGCGACCGGCGGGGCCGTCGGGCTCATCCTCGATGCCCGGGGCGTCCCGATCGGCCTTCCGAAGCGCGGTGACGATCGACGCGCCGTGCTTGCCGGATGGCGCGATGCGCTCGGCCGCGAGCTGGAGCGGCTGCCGTGAGCGTCCTCCATCGGGTCCGTCTGCCGCTCGGGGCGATCACGACCGTGGAGGTCGGGCGGCGCGTCGAGCCGTCCGACGTCCTGGCCACCCGCCGGCCGCCCGGCGGAGGCACGAGCCTGCCCGTCGCGACGCGCCTGCGTCGTCCCGCGGCCGCCACCGCCGAGCTCGTGCGCGCGGCACCGGGGTCCCTCCTCGACGCGGGGGACCTGCTCGCATCGGATGAGAGCGGGCACGAGGTCCGGGTTCCGGAGGCCTGCCTCTTCCTCGGCTACGACGCCGACGACGGAACGGCGCTCGTCGCTCCGCTCGGGGCAACCCAGCCGATCCTCGGCCATGTGCGTGGCGAGGTCACGGCCGTCGACGCCGAGGCGATCGAGATTCGGGTCGCGGGCGCGCTCGTGACGGGCGTCGGGGGTAGCGGCGCCGCGGTCCACGGGGAGCTGCGCATGGCGGTCGGCGAGCCCGGGGAGGAGCTGCGAGCCGGCGCCATCGACGTCGGCGCGACCGGAAAGATCGTGATCGGCGGATCGCGGGCCTCGGCCGAGACGCTCACCCGCGCGCGGGCGATGGGCGTGGCCGGCATCGTCCTCGGCGGCGTGCGCGACAAGGAGCTGCGCGACTTCGAGGCCACGCAGCAGCGACGTCGCGAGGTCGGCGTGCGGGGGGACTTCGCGATCGTGATGCTCGAGGGCTTCGGGAAGATCGGCCTCGACGCGGGGCTCTACGCTTGGCTTCGTTCGCACGAGGGCCGGATGGCGAGCCTCTTCGGCGAGCGGGCGCTCCTGTACGTCTACGACGCCGATCCGCCACCCGCCCGCCGAGCCCTGGCGCGCGTCGGCGACCGGGTGATCGCGCACCGCCGGCCCTTCGCCGGCGCGGGCGGCGAGCTCGTCCGCGTGCTCGACCTCCCGCACGTGAGCGCGTCCGGGGTCACCGCGCGCTCGGGCCTCGTCCGCTTCGAGGACGGTCGCAGCGCGATCGTGCCGCTCGCGAACCTCGAGGCCACCGAGGGCCACGACGGCGCCTGAGCCCAGCCTTCCTATACTTTCCGCCATGGACCGATCGATCGCGCCAGCCATCGCGCCCGCCACGTTGCGCAGCGACGGGCCTGAGGTCACGCGCGCGCTCGGCCATGCGCTCGGACGGGCGGCGGCGCCGGGGACGGTGCTCGCGCTCATCGGCGAGCTCGGTGCCGGGAAGACGCAGCTGGCGAAGGGCGTCGCCGACGGGCTCGGTGTGCGCGGCGTCGTGAACAGCCCGACGTTCGTCCTCATGAACGAGCATGCCGGCCGGCTGCGGCTCTACCACGTCGACGCCTATCGCCTTGGCGACCCGGAAGAGGCGCTCGCCGCGGGTCTCCTCGACGACCGGCAGGCCGACGGCGTCGTCGTCATCGAGTGGGCCGAGCGCCTGGCCGGCCTCCTGCCGGCCGAGCGCCTCGAGATCCGGCTCGTGACGCCGACCGGCGAGCCGTCGACGCGCGACCTGCGCTGGGAGGCGCACGGCGACGCCCACCGGCGCCTGGCGGACGCGGCGCTGCGCACGTCGTGATCATCGGCATTGACGGCGCGTCGACCGACCTGTCCCTGGCCCTCGCGCACCCGGATGGGGAGATCGTGGACGAAGCGGCCTGGACGACGCCGCAGCGGCAGTCCGCCGAGCTCCTGCCGCGGCTCCTCGAGCTCATGGAGCGCCACCGGACGGGTTGGGACGGCGTGACGGCGCTCGCGGCCGGCACCGGACCGGGCTCGTTCACCGGGCTGCGCGTGGCGCTCGCGCTCGCCAAGGGGCTGGCGGTGGCGCTCGGGCGCCCGATCGTGGGGGTTCCGAGCCTGCCCGCCTGGCTCGAGGCGCAGCCCGATGCCGCCGCCGCCCTCGCGCGCGCCGGAGCGCGCGAGGCGTACCTGCTCACCCGGGGAGCCGAGGGGCCGGTCCTCGTCGACCGCGACGACGTGCCCGGGGCGCTCGGGACCGCGATCGTCGTGGCTCCCGCGGACCTGGCCGTCACGTTCGGGCTGACCGAGGCGCGTCGAGCCCGCGGGGCGGCGGCGATCGTCCGCAGCACCGCCGAGCGGCTGGCAGCCGATCCCGGCGGCGACGACGTGCGGCGCCTGGAGCCGATCTACCTTCGTGCGCCGCGAGGCGTGACGGTCGAGGCCGAGGGGCGCGTGAAGTGGCTCTGACCGCGCGGGTCGCGATCGCCCCGATGCGCATCGACGACGTCCCCGACGTCCACGAGATCGAGCGGCTCAGCTTCAGCACGCCCTGGCCCGCGTACGCCTTCGAGCAGGAGCTGAAGGGCAACCGGCTGGCGCACTACCTCGTGGCGCGCGCCGGCGACCGGATCGTCGGCTTCGCCGGGATGTGGCTCATGGTCGACGAGGCGCACGTGACGACGTTCGGCGTCCTGCCCGACTGGCGCCGGCAGGGGATCGGACGCCAGCTGCTGCTCGGCCTCGCCGAGCTGTCGGTCGCCGTCGGCGCCGCGTGCATGACGCTTGAGGTGCGCGCGTCGAACGAGGTCGCCAAGGCCCTGTACAGCGGGTTCGGGTTCGAGGTGGCGGGCCGGCGGCCGGGGTACTACACCGACAACGGCGAGGATGCGCTCGTGATGACGACGCCCGGCCTCGCGGATCCGCGCATGCTCGAGATCATGGCCGCCGAGCGCGAGCGGCTGGACCGATGAGCGCGCCGCGCATCCTCGCCATCGAGAGCTCGTGCGACGAGACCGGCGTCGCCGTCGTCAGCGGCGGGCGCCGGATCGAGGCGAACCAGGTCGCGTCGCAGGTCGCCGTCCACGCCGCGACCGGTGGCATCGTGCCGGAGGTCGCGGCGCGCCAGCAGCTGCGCTGGATCGTGCCGACCCTCGAGGCGGCGATGGACGAGGCCGGCGTCACGTGGGGCGACCTCGACGCGGTGGCGGTGACGTACGGGCCCGGGCTCATCGGCTCGCTCCTCGTCGGCGTCAACCTGGCCAAGGCGGTCGCGACCGCCCACGATCTGCCGCTCGTCGGCGTCAACCACATCGAGGGGCACATCTACGCCAACTGGCTGGTCGCAGCCGGCACCGATGGCCCGCTGGCGCCGGAGCCCGACTTCCCGCTCCTCTGCCTCGTCGTGAGCGGCGGCCATACGCAGCTCGTGCTCATGCACGACCACGGCCGGTACACCCTGCTCGGCCAGACGATCGACGACGCGGCCGGCGAGGCGTTCGACAAGGTCGGCCGGCTCCTCGGCCTGCCGTATCCGGGCGGTCCGGCGATCTCGGAGGCGGCCGAGGGTGCGACGCCGGCGACGCGCTTCCCGCGGGCGCGCACGGAGGGCGCGTATGACTTCAGCTTCTCCGGACTGAAGACCGCGGTCCTGCGCGAGGTGAGCGGCTACCGGGACCGCGGCGTGCCGATCCCGGTCGACGGGATCGCGGCTGCGTTCGAGGAGGCGGTCGTCGACGCCCTCGCCACGAAGACGGTCCGCGCGGCGCGCGACTTCGGCGTGGCGGGCGTCGCGCTCGGCGGTGGTGTCGCGGCCAACCGGGCGCTGCGCGCCGCGCTCGGCGAGCGGCTGCGGGCCGACGGGCTGGCGCTCCTCGTGCCCCCGCCGGCCTGGTGCACGGACAACGGCGCGATGATCGGCGCCGCCGCCGGCTTCCGGTTCGCGGCGGGGGAGCGGTCCGGGGCCGCGCTCGAGGCGATTCCGAACCTCGCGCTGCCCTGGCTGGAGCCGGCGTGAACGACCCGCTGGCGCCGGAGCGCCTCCTGCCCCCGACGCCCGGCCAGCTGCGCCGCATCATGGGCATCGAGCGGCTCCGGCCGCGAAAGAGCCTGAGCCAGAACTTCCTGACCGATCCGGAGGCCCTCGACGCCATCGTGGCGGCGGCCGAGCTCGTGCCCGGCGATCGGGTCGTCGAGATCGGCCCGGGCCTCGGCGTGCTGACGCGGCGCCTGCTGGCGGCCGGCGCATCGGTCCTCGCGGTCGAGCTCGACGCGCGCCTGGCGGAGTACCTGCGACGCGAGCTGTACGGGGTCGAGCGCTTCGAGCTCATCCAGGCCGACGCGCTCTCGCTCCACCCGCGCGAGATGTTTCCGGGCGAGCCGATGAAGGTCGTCGCCAACATCCCGTACCACATCACGAGCCCGCTCCTGCACGCCTTCCTGGAAGGGGAGCGACCGCCGGACCTGACCGTCCTGCTCGTCCAGCTCGAGGTCGCCGAACGCGTCGCCGCGCCGCCCGGCCAGATGAGCTACTTCAGCGTCTTCGTCCAGAACGTGGCGAGCGCCGAGATCGTCGCGCGCGTGCCGGCCGCCGCGTTCGAGCCCGCGCCGGCCGTGGATTCGGCCGTCCTGCGGCTTCGTCGCCGCGAGGTGCCGGTCGTGCCGGTCGGCGATGCGCGCGAGCCGTTCTACCGCGTTGTGCAGGGCGGGTTCCGCCAGCGACGCAAGCAGGTCCACAACGGCCTGTCGCGCGAGCTGCCGGTCGAGCGGGAGGCGGTCGAGGCGGCGCTCGCGGGCTGCGGCGTCGACCCGGAGCGACGGCCGCAGACGCTCTCGGTCGACGAGTGGGCGTGCGTCGCCTCCGCCCTCGCGCCACAGCTGTGAGCGTCCCGCTGCACCTCGATGCGCCCGCGAAGCTGAACCTCACGCTGTCCGTCGTCGGAAGGCGCGCCGACGGCTTCCACGTGCTCGATAGCCATCTCGTGCTGCTCGAACTGGCGGACCGGCTCCTCCTGCTGCCGGGCTGCAGCGGCCTGCGCGTCGACGGTGACCTCACGCCCGAGCTGCCGGTCGACGAGCGCAACCTCGCCTGGCGCGGCCTCGTCGCCGGGCTCGAGGGCGAGCCGGACCTCGCCTGCCTGGCGCTCGAGAAGCGGATCCCGATCGCGGCGGGACTGGGCGGCGGGTCGTCGGATGCCGCCGCCGCCTGGCGCCTCGGTCGCGCGTGGCGCGGGGCGCCCGAGGACGCGAGCGACGCGGACCTCGAGGGCCTCGGCCGGATCGGCGCCGACGTGCCGTTCTTCGCCTCGCGGCACGCGGCGGCCCGGATCACCGGCATCGGCGAGCACGTCGAGCCGCGCCCGGCCGCCGAGCGGCACGTCGTCCTCGCGCACCCGTCGTTCGGCCTCTCGACAGCCGCAGTCTTCGCCGAGCTGCGCAGCGACGAGTGGGGCAGCGCGGAGAACGACCTGCTTGCCCCCGCGCGCCGGCTGCGCCCCGAGCTCGACGAGCTGTTCGCCCGCGTCCGATCCGGCGGCGGCGAGCCGCGCCTCACCGGGTCCGGCTCGACCGTCTTCAGCGTCACCGATGATCCGGAGCGCGCCGCCTCGGTCGCGCGCCGGCTGACCGACGAGGGCGTGCGTGTCACGATCACCCGGACGCGCACCGCGCCCACAGCCATCGACGTCCTGCAGGAGGAGCGACCATGAGCACACGCGAGGCGATCAGCACCGATGCCGCCCCCGCAGCGGGCGGCCCGTACAGCCAGGCGATCCGCGCCGGCGACCTCGTCTTCACCGCCGGCCAGCTCGGCATCGACCCGGCCACCGGGGCGCTCGTCGGCGATGACGTTGCGGCGCAGGCGGATCGGGCACTGACGAACCTCGAGGCGATCCTGCGCGCTGCCGGGAGCGGGCTCGACCGGCTCGTCAAGGTCACCGTCTTCCTTGCGGACATCGGCGACTGGCCGGCCGTGAACGAGGTCTACGTCCGGCACATCCCGGAGCCGTTCCCAGCGCGCAGCGCATTCGCCGTCAAGGCGCTGCCGCTCGGGGGCCGCGTCGAGATCGAGGGAGTGGCCGTCATCGGTGCCGGTTGACGCTGCGAATCAGCCGCCTCTACCATCGCGCACACGTGTCTCCACAGTTGACCGCCCCCGCGGCCATCGTCCTGGCCGCCGGCCAGGGCACCCGCATGCGCTCACGCATCCCGAAGGTGCTCCACACCCTTGCCGGTCGGACCCTGCTCGACCACGTGCTCGACGCGCTCCGGGAAGCCGGGGTTCCCGACTCGGTCGTCGTCACCGGCCACGGGGCCGATGCCGTCGAGCGGCACCTCGCGGGTCGCGCGACGACCGTGCGCCAGGAGCCGCAGCGCGGAACCGCGGACGCCGTGCGGGTCGCGCTCGACGCGGTTCCGGCCGACGCGCCGCTCATCCTCGTGACGATGGGTGACGCGCCACTCCAGCCACCGGACCTCTACGCCGCCCTGCTCGAGGAGCAGCGTGCCGGTGGCGCCGTCGTCGTCCTCGTCTCGGCCCGCATGGACGATCCGGCCGGGTACGGCCGGATCGTGCGCGGTGCCGGCGGCGGGCCGGCCGCGATCGTGGAGGAGCGCGACGCCGACGAGGCGGCCCGCGCCCTCGACGAGATCAACGTCGGCACGTATGCGTTCGACGCGGCCTGGCTGCGGGCCGCCCTCCCCAGGGTCGGAGCCTCCGCGTCGGGCGAGTACTACCTCACCGACCTCGTGGCGCTCGCGATCGACGACGGCGAGGCCGTCGGCGTCGTCCGCGCCGGCGACGCGGCCGACGCGATCGGCATCAACGACCGCGTCGCCCTCGCGGCGGCCGAGGAGCGCATGCGGCGGCGCATCGCCGAGCGCCACATGCGGAACGGCGTGACGATCGTCGATCCCCCCACGACCCGCATCGACGCGGGCGTCGAGATCGGCCAGGACGCGCGCATCGAGCCGTGGACGATGCTCGAGGGCGACACGGTCATCGCGCAGGATGCGGTCATCGGCCCGAACGCGCACGTCCGCGACAGCCGGATCGGTCCGCGCACGCGCGTCTGGGCGAGCGTCATCGAGGCCTCGAGCGTCGCGGAGGACGTCGAGATTGGTCCGTTCGCGCACCTGCGTCCCGGATCGGAGATCGGCGCCCGCTGCCGGATCGGCAACTTCGCAGAGATCAAGAAGAGCCGTCTCGGCGCGGGCACGCAGCAGCACCACTTCAGTTATCTTGGCGACGCCGAGATCGGCGAGAACGTGAACGTCGGCGCCGGATCGGTCACCGCCAACTTCGATGGGAGGGAGAAGCACGTCACCGTCGTCGGCGACGGCGTCAGCCTCGGGGTCGACACGATGCTCGTCGCCCCGGTCACGATCGGCGCCGGAGCGACGACCGGCGCCGGCTCGGTCGTCACCCGCGACGTGGCCCCCGGTAAGACCGTCGTCGGCGTGCCGGCGCGGCCGATCGAGATGAAGCGACGCTCCAGGCCGGCGGATGCCGGCACACCCGGCGCCGAGGAGGCGCCCGTCCCCACGGGGGCGGATCGGAACCCGTAGTGGAGGCAGGATCAACACCGCCCAATGGACGGTAGTCCCCAGAGCAACCCGGTCTTCGACCTTGCGGTTGTCGTCGTACTCATCCTCGTCGGCGGCTTCTTCGCCGCCAGCGAGATCGCCCTCATCACCGTCAAGCGCCACCGCCTCGCGCAGCTCGCCGAGGAGGGCAGTGGCGCGGCCCGCGCCGCTCAGCGGCTGACCGAGGACCCCAGCCGCTTCCTGGCCACGATCCAGATCGCGATCACGTTCCTCGGATTCCTCGCTGGCGCCGTCGGCGCGGTCGCGTTCTCGTCAGGCTTGGCTGACATCATCAAGCTCGTCCCGGTGGCGTGGCTCCGCGAGACGGCCGACACGATCGCCTTCGTGTTCATGACGCTCGTCATCGCGCTCGCGTCGATCGTCGTCGGCGAGCTCGTGCCGAAGACGCTGGCCCTCAACTTCCCCGAGCGCCTCGCGCTCCTCGTCGCGCGGCCGATCGGCATCATCCAGGGGATCCTCTCGCCGATCGTGTGGTTCGTCTCGCGCCTCAGCCTCATCCTCGTGCGCCTGCTCGGTGGCACGGAGAAGCCGCAGGGCGGCTACCTCTCGACCGAGGAACTGAAGATGCTCATCGAGACCGGCTCCGAGGAGGGTGGCATCGAGGAGGACGAGAAGGAGATGATCCACGGGGTCATCGAGCTCGGGGACAAGGCCGTGCACGAGGTCATGGTCCCGCGCATCGGGATCCGAGCCGTGAACGTCGACGACCCGATCGACGAAGTGCTCGACATGATCATCCGCGCCGGACACTCGCGGCTGCCGGTCTTCGAGGAGAGCCTCGACAACATCGTCGGCATCCTGTACGCGAAGGACCTGCTTCCGTACCTCAAGGGCAACGGACGCGGGAACGGCGGCATCTCGCTCCGCGACCTCGTGCGGCCGCCGGTCTACGTGCCGGAGTCGAAGGCCGTCGACGAGCTTCTGCAGGAGATGCAGAGCGCGAAGCGCCACATCGCGATCGTTGTGGACGAGTACGGCGGGACCGCCGGGCTCGTGACGATGGAGGACGTCGTCGAGGAGATCGTTGGCGAGATCCAGGACGAGTACGACAAGGAGGACTCCATGGTCGAGGACCTCTCGACCGATGAGCAGCTCGCCTTCCGGCTCGACGGCCGTGTCAGCATGGACGACCTGCGCGACCTCTTCGACCTGTCCGACGACGACGAGCCGGACGAGGAGGCCTACGACACCGTTGGCGGCTTCGTCGTGCACCGCGTCGGCCGCATCCCGCTGCCCGGAGCGGAGATCCCCTTCCGTGACGAGGTCCTCATCCGCGTCGAGGCCGCCGAGCCGCGACGCGTCGCCCGGGTCGTCGCGGCACGACCGCGGCGCGCCGACGAGCGAGAGGCCGTCGAGGCCGGCGTCGAGGCGGAGTGACCGCGGAGAGGCGAGCCTAGGCGGCGATCACCGACCGGACGAAGGCGACGAGGTCTCCCTTCCGATCGGGCGGGCAGGGGAGACGATCAAGCTGCTCGAGCGCAACGTCGCGATAGCGCCGGGCCTCGGCGAGGGCATGCTCGCGCGCTCCGCAGCGCTCGAGGATGGCTAGGATCTCGGCGACGTCATCGTCGGAGAGCGGCTCGTCGGTCGGATCGCGATGGGCATAGAGCGCTCGCAGCCGTGCACGATCGGCGTCCGCGGCGTGCTCGAGCGCCCACACCATGGGTAGCGTCTTCTTTCGCTTGCGGATGTCGCCCGCCTCCGGCTTCCCGGAGTCGGCGGAGGTCCAGAAGCTGCCCTTGACGTCGTCGGCCATCTGGAACGCCATGCCGAGGTCGTAGCCGAACTGTCGGTAGGCCTCGACGACGTCACGATCATCGGTGGCGAGGATGGCGCCGGCCTGGACCGATGCACCGAGCAGCGCCGCCGTCTTCTTGCCGATCATCTCGAGGTAGGCCTCGACGCTGATCTCGTCGAGGCGCTCGAAGCTGATGTCGAGATACTGCCCCTCGCACAGGGCCAGGCAGGTCTCGTCGTAGACGCGCATGAGCTCGAGGACGCGATGCTCGCTGAAGCCGTCGTCGAGCAGCTGGTAGAGCGCCAGACGGCTGAGCGCGAAGAGCGCGTCGCCGGCGTTGATCGCGAGCGGAATGCCCCAGATCGCCCAGAGCGTCGGACGATGCCGGCGCTCGAGGTCGGCGTCCTCGATGTCGTCGTGGACGAGGCTGAAGTTGTGGCCGAGCTCGACGGCCGCGGCGCCGGGCAGGGCGGCGTCGTAGTCGCCGGTGAGCGAGTGGTAGGCGAGCAGGCCGAGGAGGGGCCGCAGCCGCTTGCCCGCGGCGTGATCGACGCCGTCGAGCCCGAGGTGGTACGCGAGCATCTCGTACAGCGGGCGAGCGTGCCCGCCGCGCGCACCGAGGATCCGCGACATCTCGCCATCGATCTGCGCGATCTGGCGCGTAAACTCGACCCTGACGTTCATGCCCGAAGGGTACCCGACCTCCTCTCCGGGGCGTGTCACGTCGCGTGTCGGATCGGTCGTACTCGTGGGCATCGACTTCATGATACTCGAATGTAGCACGTTATGGATGCCGGGCCGATGAGCCCGCGTCCGCGCGTGTACAAGACCGAGGCGATCGTGCTGCGGACGATGGAGCTCGGCGAGGCCGACCGCGTGCTGACGGTGCTGACGCCGCGGCTCGGCAAGCTGCGCGTCATCGCGAAGGGCGTTCGTCGCCAGCGCTCGCGCATCGGTGGCGCCCTGCAGCCGTTCAGCGACGTGCAGCTCGTCCTCTCGGTCGGGCGAACGTGGGACGTCGTGACCTCCTCGTCGCTCGAGGATCCGCACCTCGGGCTGCGCAACGACCTCCACTCGACGGCCGCCGCCTGGTACGTCGTCGAGCTGGCGGACCGCTTCTGCGAGGGCGCGGCCGACTCGCACGAGGCGTTCCGGCTCCTGGCCCAGGCGCTCTCGGCCCTCGACGCGGGCGACGCGGTACCGCGCGACGTCGTCGCCCGCTGGTTCGAGCTGCACCTCCTCGATGCGATGGGCTTTCGTCCCGAGCTCGGGCGCTGCCTCGAGTGCGGCGCGACGATCGAGCCCGAGGGCAACGCGTACTCGCCGGTCGGCGGCGGCGTCCTCTGTCCGCAGTGCGCCGCGGTCGCGCAGGGCGCCAGGCCGATCTCGGCGGACGCGCTGAAGATCCTGCGTCACCTCCAGCGCTCACCGCTCGTCGGCGTGCTGCGCCTGCGGCTCGCCACGGGGCTGCATCGTGAGGTCGAGCACCTCCTGCACCTCACCGTGTCGGCCGTCCTCGAGCGCGAGCTGCGCTCGCGCGATTTTCTCGACGAGGTTGCGGCTCGCGACGCGGCGGCGGTCAGCCCGTAGGCCGTCGGTCCGTGGCCTGGCACGGCGGTCGCGTCCGCTAGACTCGACGACCCCATCGGTCAACATCCGTCGCATCCCCGGGGAGACCTGAGCCAGCCGTGCCAGCGCCGAACTTCGACGTCATCGTCAGCCTCGCCAAGCGGCGCGGCTTCGTCTTCCCCTCGAGCGAGATCTACGGCGGCATGGCCGGGTTCTGGGACTACGGTCCGCTCGGCGTCGAGCTGAAGAACAACGTGAAGGCGGCGTGGTGGCGGCACATCGTCCACCTGCGCGACGACGTCCTCGGCCTCGACGCGGCGATCATCATGAACCCGCGGGTGTGGGAGGCGTCCGGGCACCTGACCGGCTTCAACGATCCGATGGTCGATTGCCGGAACTGCAAGTTCCGCTTCCGAGAGGATGATCTCAAGGGCAAGCCCTCGGAGATCGCCTGCCCGAACTGCGGCGGCAAGGGCACGCTGACCGATGCGCGCCAGTTCAACCTCATGTTCTCGACCCACGTCGGGCCGGTCGCGGAGTCGGCATCGGTCGCGTACCTGCGGCCGGAGACGGCGCAGGCGATGTTCGTTCAGTTCGAGAACGTCGCCACCTCGATGCGTCGCAAGCTCCCGTTCGGGATCGCGCAGATCGGTCGCAGCTTCCGAAACGAGATCACGCCGGGCAACTTCATCTTCCGCGACCGCGAGCTCGAGCAGATGGAGATGGAGTTCTTCGTCCACCCGCGCGACGAGGACGAGTGGTTCGCCTACTGGGTCGACGCGCGCCATCGCTGGTGGACCGACGTCCTCGGCATCGACGGCGGCCGCCTGCGGCTGCGCCCGCACGAAGCCGATGAGCTGAGCCACTACTCGAAGCAGACGACCGACATCGAGTACGAGTACCCGATCGGCTGGTCCGAGCTCGAGGGAATCGCCGATCGGACCGACTTCGACCTGAAGGCGCACGCCGCCGGCAGTGGAAAGAAGCTCGAGATGTTCGACGAGGGCAGTGGCGAGCACGTCGTGCCGTACGTCATCGAGCCAGCGATGGGTGTCGATCGGGCCGTGCTCACGATCCTCGTCGACGGCTACACGGAAGAGCAGCTGGCGAAGGACACGAGGGTTGTGCTGCGCATCCGGCCCGAGCTCGCGCCGATCAAGGCCGCCGTCATGCCGCTCCTGCGCAACCGGCCGGAGCTCGTCGAGCGCGCGCGTCGCCTCACCGCCGACGTGAAGCAGCTTGTCGTGGCGATGTACGACGACACGGCCTCGATCGGCAAGCTCTATCGCCGCCAGGACGAGGTGGGGACGCCGTACTGCATCACCGTCGATCCGGAGTCGCTCGACGACGGCGCCGCCACGATCCGCGAGCGCGACACGATGACCCAGGAGCGAGTGTCGCTCGAGCTCATCCCGCATCGCATCAACGACCTGCTCGCCGGGCGCTCCGCGTGGGAGGGCGTGGCGCGCGAGGCGCGCGCGGAGGAGTGATGGACCGCGCATGAACAGCACGCTCGAAGACGTCCAGGCTGCGCACGAGCACGGTGACCCCGAGACGGTCCTGCGCCTGACCGATGCCATCCTGGCCGAGCGCCCGGGCGACGACGCGGCGCACGAGTACCGGGCACGCGCCTTCCTGGCGCTCGGCCGCCTTGACGAGGCCGAGCGCCATGCCGCCGATGCCGTGCGGCTGGACCCCGACGAGATCCGCTATCGCGAGCTGCTCGCCCAGGTGCTCTCCACCGCCGGGGCGCATCGCGAGGCGGCTGCCGAGTTTGGCCGCCTGGCGCGGAACGACCCGCGGCAGACGACCTGGACCGTCGCCGAGGCGCGCGAGCGGATCGGCGCCTCGCAGCCGGCGATGGGCGTCGACGCCGCTCGCCGCGCCGTGAAGCTCGAGCCGCGCAACGGGCACGCGCAGCTCGCCCTGGCGGAGGCGATGGTCCGCACCGGCGATGCGCGCGGCGCGTTCCAGGCCGCGACCCTTGCGACGCAGCTCCTGCCGGACGATCCGGCCGCGCGCGAGGCGCTCGCGGACGCGCACTGGCTCGCGGACGAGGACGCGGCGGCCTTCGCCGAGTTCCGCGCCCTCGCGGTCGAGCTGCGCGGCGCCGACCGCGACCGCATCCTCGCGAAGGCACGAGCGCTCCACCGGCAGCACGCCGGGTGGCTCGGGCGGCTCGTCGCCGGTTTCGCTCCGCTCTTCGCGATCGCCTTCCCGCGCGGCTGGCTCCGGATCGGCCGATGAAGGTCGGCCTGCTGCGCGAGCGGCTCAGCGCGGCGCTCGCCACCGCCATGCGCAACCGCGAGGCCGATGCGGTCGCCCTGACCGCCGATCGGACGAAGGCGATGGCGGTCGCGCTCGCCGGCCTGCCGGACGACGCGGAGGTCGAGGTCGACGCGCTCGCCGTTTCGACACGCTCGGCGGGCATGGTCCTCGGGTTCCACCCAGAGCACGTCCGGCGGCTCATTCGCACCGGCCGCCTGCGCGCCGCCCGGGTTGGCGGGGGCGACTACCGCGTCCTCGTGGACGACCTGTGGCCGCTCCTGGAGGCCCGCCACCGGGAGCCCGGCCGCCGCCGGCTGCGGTCGCGGCGATGATCGACCGTCGCCTCCGCATTGCGCAGAGCGATGAGCTCGAGCCGGAGGAGCTCGACGAGCTCACCCGCTTGTGCGAGGCCGCCTTCGACGAGTCGTTCGCATCGGCCTGGGAGCGGGTGGGGCCGGGCCTCCACGTCATCGCCGAGGCCGGCCGGCGGATCGTGTCGCACGCGATGATCGTCGATCGGCGCATCTACTTCGGCCACGAGGCCGACATCGCCCTCGACGTCGGGTACGTCGAGCACGTCGCCACCCTCCCCGAGGTGCAGGGGCAGGGCCACGGGACGGCCGCGATGCGGCGGATCGGCCAGATCATCGGCGAGGAGTACGCGCTCGGGGCGCTCGGCACCGGCAGCAACCTGTTCTACGAGCGGCTCGGCTGGGAGACCTGGGCCGGCCCGACCTCGGTGCGCATGCCCGACGGCGAGCGGGTGCGCAGCGCGGCCGAGGACGGGCACGTCATGATCCTGCGCACGCCGCGCAGCCCCGCGGACCTCTCGCTCGACGCGCCGATCTCGATCGATTGGCGCCCCGAGGAGCCCTGGTAGCCGGTCCGTCGGCGGAGGCCCGAGCCGGTTACAATCGAGACTCCCCAGCACGATCACGAGGAGCCGATTCGCCGCATGGCCACGACCGCTCGCAAGCCCCGCCGCAGCAGCCGCACGAAGGCGACCGCCGCCGCGAACGACAAGCTGATCTACACGTTCGCCGAGGGCAACGCGACGATGCGCTCGACGCTCGGCGGCAAGGGAGCCGGCCTTGCCGAGATGACGAACGCGGGCCTGCCGGTTCCGCCGGGCTTCACGATCACGACCGAGGCGTGCAACGCGTACTACGCCGCCGGCAAGGAGCTGCCCGACGGGCTGTGGGACGACGTCGTGGCGCACATGCACGAGCTCGAGCAGCAGACCGGCAAGGGCTTCGGGGACGTCGGTAACCCGCTGCTCGTCAGCGTCCGATCGGGAGCGGCATTCAGCATGCCGGGCATGATGGACACGGTCCTCAACCTCGGCCTGAACCCCGACACAGTGCAGGGGTTCATCGGCCTCACCGGCAACGAGCGCTTCGCCTGGGATGCGTGGCGTCGGTTCGTGGCGATGTTCGGGCGCATCGTCCTCGGCCTGAAGGCGGAGGACTTCGACGAGCCCTTCGAGGAGCTCAAGCACAAGGTCAAGGCGAAGCTCGACACCGATCTGAGCGCGGATCAGCTGCGCGAGATCGGTGACGAGTTCGCCGAGATCGTGAAGCGCAAGACGGGGGAGGAGTTCCCGACCGATCCGTACCGGCAGCTCGAGCTTGCCGTTCGAGCCGTCTTCGACTCGTGGTTCGGCAAGCGAGCGCACGACTACCGCGAGTTCAACCGCATCCCGCACGACCTCGGCACCGCCGTGAGCATCGTGACAATGGTCTTCGGCAACATGGGCGAGGACTCCGGCACGGGGGTCGCCTTCACGCGCGACCCGAACACCGGCGAGAAGGCGCTCTACGGCGAGTACCTGACGAACGCCCAGGGCGAGGACGTCGTCGCCGGCGTCCGCACGCCGCAGAAGATCAGCCAGATGAGCGACGCGATGCCGGAGGTGTACGCCCAGTTCGAGGAGATCGCGCAGCGCCTCGAGCGCCACTACCGCGACATGCAAGACCTCGAGTTCACGATCGAGCGCGGTACGCTCTACATGCTCCAGACGCGCTCAGGGAAGCGGACCGCCCCGGCCGCGGTGAAGATCGCGGTCGACATGGTCGGCGAGGGCGTCCTGTCGAAGGAGGAGGCGCTCCAGCGCGTCGACCCGGCTCAGATCGTCCAGCTCCTCCTGCCGCGCTTCGACGAGGCGGCGAAGGAGAAGGTTACCGACCGCCTGCTCGGGAAGGGACTGAACGCGTCGCCGGGCGCCGCGGTCGGCCAGGCGATCTTCGATCCGGACCGCGCGGTGGCGGCGCGCGACGCCGGCAACCCGGTGATCCTCGTGCGGATCGAGACGAGCCCCGACGACGTGCACGGCATGCTCGCCGCGAAGGGCGTCCTCACCGCTCGCGGCGGCGCGACCTCGCATGCCGCGGTCGTGGCCCGCTCGATGGGCCTTCCCTGCGTCGCGGGGGCCGAGACGCTGAAGATCGACTACGCGAAGCGCCAGATGCGCGCCGGATCGACGACCGTGGCCGAGGGCGACATGATCAGCATCGACGGCACGACCGGCGAGATCTTCGCCGGCGAGCTGCCGACGATCGAGGCCCGCTTCGAGGACGAGCACGATCTCGCCACGCTCCTATCGTGGGCCGACGAGGCGCGCAGGATGCAGGTCTGGGCGAATGCCGACTACCCGCGAGACGCCGAGCGCGCCCGCGCGTTCGGCGCGCAGGGCATCGGCCTCTGCCGCACCGAGCACATGTTCTTCGAGGAGGATCGCCTGCCGAC
>DATKDB010000135.1:0-30867 GCA_035512895.1 Binatia bacterium
ACGAGGACGTCGTCGTGATGACCGTGGTAGCCCCCCTCGAACTTGACGATCTTCTCGCGACCGGTGTAGCCGCGGGCGACGCGAATCGCGTCCATCGTCGCCTCGGTCCCCGAGTTGCTGAAGCGGACGAGATCGGCCCCGAAGCGCTCCCGGATCTCCTCCGCCAGCGCCACCCCGTCCTCGACCGGGAACGTGTAGCAGGTGCCATTCGCCACCCGGCGTTGAAGCGCCTCGGCGAGCAGCGGGTGCGAGTGGCCGGCGGCGAGGACACCGAACGCCATGTCGAAGTCGATGTACTCAGTGCCGTCCGCATCGGTGATGCGCGATCCGCGCGCATCGGTCATGAACAGCGGATACGGGTCGTACGCCTGGAACGAGCTCGCCACGCCGAGCGGCATCGAGGCCCGCGCGCGCTCGAAGAGCGCCGCGCTCTTCGGCGTTCGCCTCCGATAGGCGGCCTCCTCCCGCTCGCCGATCTCGACGACGCGCGCTCGGTTGACCCCCTGCCCGGTGATCGTCACGGTCGACCTCCTAGCGAGCGCCCCATTGGTAGCTCTCCTTCACGAAGCGCAGCTCGACGAGCGTCTCGGTCGAGCGGATGCCCTCGATGCCGGCGAAGTTCTCGGTCAGCACGCGCAGGAGGTGCTCGTTGTCCTCGCAGACGACCTCGCAGAACAGGTCGTAGCGGCCGGCGGTGATGACGACGTACGTGACCTCGTCGAACGAGGCGATCTGGTCGGCAATCTCGGTCAGCCTGCCGGGGTCGACCTTGAGCCCGATGAGGGCAGGTTGCTGGAAGCCCATCGCGAGCGGATCGGTGACGCCCACGACCTGGACGATGCCGCGGCTGATCAGGCGCTCGGCTCGCTGGCGGACCGTCGCCTCCGGGACCTCGAGCTGGCGGCCGATCTGCGCGTACGGGCGCCGGCCATCGAGCTGCAGGCAGCCGATGATCGCCTTGTCGAGATCGTCGAGCGCCGGGCGCTTGCCGGCCGGCTTGATGCTGCGCATTGCCACGCTCGAAGGGTAGCCACGGCGCTGTGATCGGTCAAGATTCCGCAACGATACAGGCTCCGTATGGCGGATTCCTGATTCCAACCGCGCGCACACCGGGGGCCCCGCGCGGTCCGCCATGGGGACTCGGGACCAGGCCGACTAGCGGAGCCTGGCGAAACAGAGGGAGTCGGTAATGGCGCCCGCCGCATCGCGGCGGTTGCGGGCGAGTCGCGCCTCGAACGTGAACCCGGCGCCCCGCGCGACCGCGGCGCTTCGCTCGTTGGCGGCATCGCACCAGATCTCGACCCGCTCGGCGCGGAGGTCGTCGAACGCGAACTCGGCGATCCGGCGCGTCGCCTCCGTGGCGAATCCGCGGCCCGTCAGGCTCGTGCGCACCCAGTAGCCGATCTCGAAGCACGGCACCGACCATTCGATCCGATGCAACCCGCTCGATCCGACGAACCCGCCGCCGTCGCGCAGGTAGAGGTGCAGCCGCAGGTCGCGGCGAGCCGCGAACTCCGCGATCGCATGGCGGACGTTCGCCTCCACGTCATCGGGCGTCTGCTCGAGGTGCGCCCACGGCATCCACGGCCGTAGCTCGTCGAGGGACTCCTCGATGGCCGCGTGCACCTCGGCGCCATCGCCGGGAAGCGGCGCCCGGATGAGGAGGCGCTCGGACAAGAACCGGTCGGGGAAGTCGCGCAGGATCGGGTCGGTCACGCGTCCATGGCCGGGTCGGGCGACGCGGCCACGTCGCGCTTCCAGGCGCCGGTGGCATCGGCCAGGAGCTCGGCGACGTCGCGCACGGCGACGTCGGTCCGCTCGAGGTCGGTCGTGCCATCACGCAGCATGATCAGGCAGAACGGGCAGGCGGTCGCGATCTCGTCCGGGGACGTCTCGAGGGCCTGCTCCACGCGCCGGTGGTTGATGCGCGTTCCCTCGCGCTCCTCCATCCACATGCGCGCGCCGCCGGCCCCACAGCACATGCCCTTGCGGTGATGGAGGTCCATCTCGACGACCGACTGGCCGGGGACGGCCTCGACGACACGCCTGCCCTCGTCATAGACCTCGTTGTAGCGGCCCAGGTAACAGGCGTCGTGGTACGCGACGACGGCCTCGTGGTGCTCGGCCGGCACGAGACGCCCGTCGGCCACGAGGCGGTCGAGCAGCTGGGTGTGATGGATGACCCGCACGCCGGTCAGCCCGAACTGCGGGTACTCGTTGCGGATCGTGTTGAAGCAGTGCGGGCAGGTGGCGACGATCGTCGAGATGCCGTGCTCGGCGTGCGCCGCGGACAGCGTCGCCACGTTCTCCTCGGCAAGCATCTGGTAGAGGTACTCATTGCCGGCGCGGCGAGCCGGGTCGCCGCTGCAGGTCTCCTGCGCGCCGAGCACCGCGAACGGCACCTCGGCCTGGCGCAGCAGCTCGGCCATGGCGCGCACGACCTTCCGGTTGCGATCGTCGAAGGCGCCGGCGCAGCCGACCCAGAAGAGGATCCGGCCGTCGAGCACGTCATCCATCGGTGCCGTCGCGTGGATCGTGCGCCAAGGACGGTCGCCCGCGGGCGCTCGAGCGGGGGCATCGGCCTCGCCGAGGACCGGGACGTCGAGACCCTTCGCCCAATCCAGCCGCGCGGACTTCGGCTGGCCCCACGGGTTCCCGGCATTCTCCATGCTCCGGAACGCCGCGTTCAGCTCCTTCGGGAAGCGGCTCTCCTCGAGCACGGCGTTGCGACGGATCTCGACGATCGTATCGACGTGCTCGATGAGCACCGGGCAGCCCTCGACGCACCAGCCGCAGGTCGTGCACTGCCAGACCGCCTCCTCCGGGATGGCGTTGTCCATCAATGGCAGGCTCAGCGCCTCCTCCGCGCGCCCCCTCGCCAGCCCGAGCGCATCCTCGGAGGCGGCCGCGCCGCCGTTCGCGCCGCCCTTCCACGCGCGCTGCGCGCTCGCGGCCGCGGCGAGGGCCGTCTCCGCCGCCACGATCTGGTCGCGCAGGCCCTCCATGAGGTGCTTCGGGCTCAGCGTCTTGCCGGTCATCGATGCCGGGCAGAACTCCATGCAGCGTCCGCACTCGGTGCACGCCAGCCCATCGGCCAGGTGACGCCAGGTGAGGTCCTTCAGGCCCTTCGCGCCGAAGACCGGCAGCTCCTCGCCCTCGGCCGGCTCCGCCTCGAGATCCATCGCGCGCAGGGCGCCGCGCGGCTCGAGGTTGCGGAAGTACACGTTCGGCTCGCTGCTGATGATGTGCAGGTGCTTGCTGTACGGCAGGTACGCGCCGAAGCCGAGGACGAGGAGGATGTGCGCCCAGGCCATGACGCCGTAGCCGATCTCGGCCGCCTCGGCGCCCATCGGCTCGAGGGCGAGGCTCAGGGGTCCGGCCAGGATGGCCCACGGGCGCGCATGGTTGTCCGGATCGAAGACGTAGACGAACGCGTCGCCGATCCACTCCGTCAGGACGATGCTGAAGATCAGGCCGAGGATGATGAAGGCGTCGCGGGTCAGCGCCAGGCGCGGCGGCCGAACGAGGGTTCGGCGGACGACGTAGTAGACGACCGCCCCGAGCACGAGCCCGACGAACACGTTCGCGAACGCGATCGTGACGCTCCAGAGGAAACCGCCGAAGGGCCAGGCGAGGATCGTCTCGACGAGGCCGTTCGTCATGTAATTGCCCGTCGTGGCGAGCAGGACGATGAAGCCCCAGAAGACGAAGGCGTGGGCCAGTCCGGGACCGATGTCCTGGAGCAGGCGCTTCTGGCCGAAGACGAAGACCCCGAGCGCCGCGATGCGCTGGAGCGGACGGTCGGAACGGTCGAGCGGGCGCCCCTCGCGGAGGACGGCCAGGTGCCACCGTGCGCGACGCCAGAAGAGCACGATCGCCGCGGCGATCGGCACGACGATGAGCGGATAGAAGGGGATGCTCGCGTCCATGGGTCGGCGCCATGGTAGCCGCGCGGCTCGCCGGCTCGTGGCCTAGTGATCGCCCCCGGCCAGCTGGTCGAGCGCGTGACGGAGCACCGGCAGGAGCGCGTCGAGCGACTCCGAGGCGCCCGTCGGCGAACCGGGAAGGTTCGCGATGAGCGTCCGGCCGCGGGTCCCGACCACCCCGCGCGAGAGCGCGGCCATCGGCGTCGAGGCGAGGCCGGCCGCGCGCATGAGCTCGGCGAGGCCTGGCGCCTCACGCTCAACGACACGTCGGGTCGCGGCCGGCGTCACGTCGGTCGGGGTGAGCCCGGTGCCACCGGTCGTGAGGATGAGCCGGTGGCCGGCATCGGCCAGCCGCGCCAGGCTCGTGGCGATCGCCGCCTCGTCGTCGGCGACGACGACGGCGTCGGGGGCAACATCGAACCCGGCGCCCCGCAGGGCGGCGACGAGCAGGGGGCCCGAGGCGTCCTCCCGCTCCCCCGCCGCGGACCGGTTCGAGCAGGTCACGACGACGGCCTCGTGCTCGGCGGCCGTTCTGGCCTCGTCGCGCCGGTAGTCCTCCGAGCGCCCGCCGGACTTCTCGAGCAGCTCGACCCGCTCGATCACGATGTCGCGCTGCAGCGCCTTCGCCATGTCGTACAGGGTGAGCGCAGCCACGCTCGCCGCGGTCAGCGCCTCCATCTCGACCCCGGTGCGAGCCGTGGCGCGCACCTCCGCCCTGATCGCCACCGTCCCGGCGTCGCGGTCGGGGGTCAGCTCGACGGCGACCGTGTCGAGCGGCAGCGGGTGGCAGAGCGGGATGAGCTCGGCGGTCCGCTTCGCCGCGCCGATGCCGGCAAGCCGCGCGGTGACGAGGGCATCGCCCTTCGGGCCACCCGCATCGAGCAGCTGGCCGAGGACCTCGGGACGCATCCGAACGGTCGCAACGGCAAGGGCGCGTCGCGCGGTCACCGGCTTGTCACCGACGTCGACCATGCGCGGCGCGCCCTCGGCGTCGAGATGGGTCATGTGACCGGTCCCAGCAGGATCGCCTCGTACGTCGAGCCCGCCTCGGCACGGGCCAGGCCCTCGGGCACGACGAGGAGCGCGTTCGCCGAGGCGAGCGGCAGGAGCTGCGAGGAGGCCTGCCCACCCGCCGACACGGCGCGGTACCCGTCCCCGTCGCGCTCGACGCGAACGCGCAGGAACGCGCGCCGCTCCGGGTCCTTGGCGAGCTCCGCCGCCGCGCGCACGAGGAGCCGCGGCCGCCCATCACCGGGCAGCTCGAGCATGCGTCGCAGCATCGGCCGCACGAAGAGCTCGAACGTGACGAGAGCGCTCACCGGGTTCCCCGGCAGGCCGACGACGGGCCGCTCCCCGATTCGCCCGAAGGCGAGCGGCTTGCCGGGCTGGACCGCGACGCGCCAGAACTCGAGCGAGCCGATCCGCTCGATCGCGGAACGGACGTGGTCGTGGCTGCCGACGCTCACCCCGCCCGACGCGATGAGCAGGTCGGCGCGGCCGATGCCCTCGCGCAGCCGATCCTCGACGAGGGCCGCGTCGTCGGGCGCCGGCTTGAGGAGGAGCGGCTCACCGCCGGCCTCGACGACTGCCGCCGCCAGGGCGGGCCCGTTCGCGTCATGCACCTGGCCGGCGGCCAGGGGCTGGCCCGCGGGCCGCAGCTCGTCGCCCGTCGACAGGATCGCCACCCTGGGGCGTCGGTGAACGGCGATCGAGCCATGTCCCATGGCCGCGAGCAGGCCGATGCTCGCCGAGCCGAGCGGCGCGTCGGCGAGGACGACCGGCGCGCCGGCAGCGACGTCGTGCCCGGCGGCTCGGACGTGGGCGCCGGGCTGCGGCGCGCGATCGACGTGCAGCATCGGCCCCTCCTCGCGCGCCTCCTCGAGCGGCACGACCGCGTCGGCCCCCTCCGGGATCGGGGCGCCGGTCATGATCCGCACGGCGACGCCAGGCTCGACGCGCGGCGCCGCCGGCCCCCCGGCACGCGACTCGCCGGCAAGGCGCCGCGTGCTCCCGCCGTCGGCGGCGAGGACGGCGAAGCCGTCCATCGCCGAGTTCGTGAACGGCGGCACGTCCGACGCGGCCACGAGGCGACGTTCCAGCGGGGCGCGCCCGACGGCATCGGCGAGGGAGACGACCTCGGCCGCCGTGCTGCCGACGCCGGCGAGCAGGCGCTCGAGGGCCTCGTCCAGGCTCAGCATCGCTCGATCACAGCCCGAGCTTCATGCGGGCCTCGATGAGGCGCAGGATGCCGCGACGGGTGACCATGCCGACCGGCATGCGATCCGTCCCGGCCAGGACCGGCAACTGTCCCACCTCGCGCGCCTGGATGAGGCGTAGCGCATCGGCCAGTGGCTCGTCGGGGCCGATCGTCGCCACGTCGGCGTAGCGGGTCATGATGTCGGTCACGCGCGCTCCCGGCCAGTCATCGCGCGGCAGCCCCCGCACGTCGCTCAGGGTGACGATCCCGGCGAGGCCGCCGTCGTCGTGCCGCACGAGGAAGGAGCGATCCTCGCCACGCAGCATGCGCTCGTTCACGAGGTCGGCGACCGACTCATTGGGCGAGACCGCGGGCGGGCTGACGTCCATCGCATCGCGGACGCGGACCCCGCGCAGGCTGCGCTCGACCCCGGCCTGGGCCATCGTCGCCTCGGCCGCGTTCGAGAGAAACCAGCCGATGAGCGCGAGCCACAGCCCGCTGAAGAGCCCGCCCGGACGCAGCGCGATGAAGACGCCGAGGGCGATGAGCAGGTAGGCCATGATCCGCCCGACGAGGGCAGCGTTGCGGGTCGCGACGAGCCGGTCCCCCCGCAGGCGCCAGAGGAGGGCGCGAAGGACCCGGCCACCGTCCATCGGGAATCCGGGGATGAGGTTGAACGCCCCGAGCGCGATGTTGATGACCCCGAGCCAGCCGACGAGCGCGCCGACCTGCGGCTGGGTGATGACGAGGCCGGCGGCCAGGAAGGCGAGGCCGATCACCAAGCTCGTCGCCGGGCCGGCGAGGGCGATGAGCGCCTCCTCTCGCGGCGTGCGCGAGTCCGAGTCGATGCTCGTCGCCCCGCCGAAGATGAAGAGCGTGATCCCCTCGACCTTCAGGCCGAAGCGCTGGGCCACGAGCGCGTGCGACAGCTCGTGTGCCAGGACCGAGGCGAAGAAGAGCGCCGCCGTCGCGCCCGCCACGATCCAGTACTGCCCGGCGGTCCAGTCCGGGAACTGGCGCGGGAACTGCGCCACGGCCAGCGAGTACGTGACGAGAAAGGCGATGACCAGCCAGCTGGGGTGAATCGCGAGGTCGATGCCGACCAACCGGCCGACCCGCCAACCGGGACCCATGCGGCGAGTCTAGATCAGGCCCGAGCCGGCGTCGCCGGCGAGGAACGGCGGAGCCGCAGCCCGACGAGGCCGACGAGGAGCGCGGAGAGGACGATCGCTCCGCCCGCGACGAGCGCCGCGTCGAACCAGAACCCCTGCGGGAAGAGCGTGATGAGCTCCGAGCCCGGCTCGAACAGGTACGTCCCGGGCGGAAAGAAGAGCTGGTGGAAGGCGAGGAACGCCGGCTCGAAAGCGACCGCGAAGAGGAGCGCCAGCACGACCGCCACGACCCCGATGCCGCCCGCGGCGAGGAGCATGAGCCGGCCGAGGCGCCAGCGCTCCTCGCGCAGCCACGCGCCCGAGAGCGCGGCGAGGACGACGGCCACGACCGCGACGGCGGCGAGGACGCGGACGAGGACGGCCACGTCGTGCAGGTGCGAGCGTTCGCGCTCGTCGAGGAGCGGCTCCTCACCCTCGAAGGCGGCGTCGAACGATCCGTCGGCGTAGAGGTCGACGAGGATCTCGGCCGTCACGCGATCGACCTCGGCCCGGGTCGTGCCGAAGGCCGACGCGACGTCGTGCCGGGCCTGCAGCGCGGAGGTGAAGAGCGGGTTGAAAAGCAGCAGCGGCCCGACGAGGCTGACGAGGGCCACGAGCGAGAGTCCGAAGATCAGGCCGACCGGCCACCCGGAGCGCGGCATCGGCGTCGAGGCGCCGGTCAGAGGACGCGCCCGGCCATCCGTCCGGTGCCGATGACCATCGAGAGCACGAATCCGACGAGGCTGATGACGATCGAGCCGAGGAGCGCGGCGAGGAAGTCGGCGACCGTCAGCCCGAGGTCGAGCTCGTTCGAGATGGCGCCCGTCAGGAGCAGCATGAGCGCGTTGATGACGAGCATGAAGAGGCCGAGCGTCATGATCGTGATCGGCAGGGTGAGGAGGCGCAGGATCGGGCGGAGGAACGTGTTGACGAGGCCGAAGATGAAAGCCACGAGCAGGAACTTCAGCCATGTCCCCTCGGGCTCGAACGAGAAGTCGAGGTTCGGCACGATGAGCACGGCGACGTAGAGCGCCGCCGCGTTGATCAGCAGCTGGACGATGCGATCCATGGCCGTAGCCTAGCCGATGCCGTCCAACCCCGGCGGGCCGCCGAGCAGGCGGCCGCGCACCCATGCCGAGCGGACCATGTTCGGGTGCGGCCGGAAGATGAGGCGACCCACCAGGTCGTCGGTTGCAGCCGGTGGGTCGTCGTCGGGCAACGGCGTCGTGAAGCGCGGATCGGCGGCGATGAGGTCGGCCTGCTTCCCCGCCTCGAGCGAGCCGATCTCGGCCTCGAGGCCGAGCGCTTCCGCACCGTCGAGCGTCCCGATCCGCAGCCAGTCGAGCGGGCGCAGGGCGGCCGACGGGTCGGCCCGGCCGGCGAGCTCGAGGAAGCGCTGGGTCACGGCACCGGCGCGCATGACGCTGAACATCGAGATCTCGGGTCCGGCGGCGACGTCGCTCCCGAGGCCGACCCGCATCCCCGCGGCGCGGTACGCCCCGAGCGGCATCAGGCCGCTCGACAGGAACAGGTTCGAAGCGGGGCAGTGCGCGACGCTCGAGCCGCTTTGCACGAGCCGCGCGACCTCGTCATCGGAGAGGTGGATGGCGTGCGCGAGGAGCGCGCGCGGACCGAGCGCGTCGGCGCGCTCGTAAACGTCGAGGTAATCCCGCGCGCCCGGGAAGAGGCGCCCGACCTCGCTGATCTCGCCGGGGTCCTCCGAGAGGTGCGTCTGCCAGTACGCCCCGTGCCGCCGCGCGAGCGCGGCGGAGTCGCGCAGCATCTCGGCGGTGCAGCTCACCGCGAACCGCGGCGTGAAGGCGTACCGGAGGCGCCCGTCGTCGTGCCCGTGCCAGCGCGACGCGAGCTCGTCCGACTGGCGCAGGCTCGTCTCGAGGATCTCGCGCGGGTCGATCGCGGTGTCGTACGTGCCGCGGTCCATCATCACCTTGCCGATGACGGCCCGGATCCCGTGCGCGGCCGCCGCCTCGAAGGCGGCATCGGTCGAGTCGGGCCAGAGGGCTGCGTAGGCGACGACCGTCGTCGTGCCGGCGGCGGCGAAGGCACGCCACGCGGCCGGCGCCTGCCGCTCCGCGACGGATCGGTCGTAGGCGCGCTCGAGCGGGAAGATGTACCGGTCCAGCCAGGTCAGCAGGTCGAGGCCACTCCCGAGTCCGGCGTTCGGCAGCTGCGGGAGGTGCGCGTGCAGGTCGACCATGCCCGGCATGAGCACGAGCGGACGCAGGTCGACGGCCGATGCCGGCGCCTCAGCGCCGGGCCATGCGCCGGCCCGGCTGATCCGTCCACGCGCGTCGACCTCAACGATGCCGTCGGGCTCGTCGAGCACGCCGCCGCCGCCGAGCGGCGAGAGGAGCCGCGCGCGCAGCGAGAACGGTGGCGTCCCGGGCAGCGTCATCGGCGCCGATGCTACATGGCAAGACCGAGTACTCTTGCGCTTCTACAGTTAGGAGGCCACTCATGGCCAATGGCAGCATCAAGAAGATCGTGGCCGATCGCGGCTTCGGCTTCATCACCGGCGAGGATGGCAAGGACTATTTCTTCCACCGCGACGGGCTCAGTGAGTCGATCGACTTCGATCGACTCGTCGGCGGCGAGAGCGTGACATTCGACGTCGAGTCCAACCCGCGCGGTCCGCGCGCATCGAACATCAAGGCCGCCGAGTAACGCACTCGGCTCCCTTGCACGACTGAGGCGGCTGCCGGCGTCCACCTGGACGTCCGCCAGCCGCCTCGGCACGTTCTCGTGACTCGCCCTGCACCGGCCCATCCGGCTCGCGGTACGCTGGGCCGCATGGACGTCCTCCTCACGACCACCGGACGCAGGACCGGCACGCCGCGAACGGTCCGTCTGTACGCCTTCGCCGATGGCGACCGCCTCGTCGTCGTCGGATCGCGCGGGGGCGACGTCCGAGATCCGTACTGGGCGGAGAACCTGCGCGCCGACCCGCGCGCCACCGTGACGATCGGCGGCGAGGAGCATGAGCTGCGCGCGACCGAGGTCGGCACGGATGATCGCGAGCGGCTGTGGGCCCTCGTCCAGGCCGAGTTCCCGACGTACGCGTACTACCAGCGGCGCACGAAGCGCGTCATTCCCCTCTTCGTCCTCGGTCCGCTCGACGGCGGCGCAACCACCACCGAAGCGCGCGACTGATCGATAGGCCTAAGCGTTCGAGCCAGGCCAGTCCGCGAGGACCGATGGCGGCGGTCGGTGCCGCGCCCGCGCGACCACGCGCTCGATGACCGACTGGTCGGCGGGTCCGCGCTCGATGATCTTGCCGACCAGGCGCTCGACCTCGTCGACGGCGGGCTGCGACTCCCTCCCCCACAGCTCGCGGCTCTGCCGATGGATCGAGAGGAAGAGGTCGGCCTCCGTCAAGCATCCGATGAGCGAGTCGAGCCGGTTCTCCTCGGCCGCGGCGATGGTCGGCCGGTACACACACTCGTACCAGAGCGCCGATGCCTCCTCGCGCGGCAGGAGGCGCCCCAGCCGCTGGCTCAGGTCATAGGCGTAGGCGGTGAGGGACTGGCGCAGCTCAGCGTAGCCCTCCAGTCGCGATGCGACGAAGCGGACCGCCGGCGCGGCTTCCAGCAGGCCGGTCTCCGTGCGGAATCGTTGCTCGGCGGCGGTGCGTTCAATGGCCACCGGATCCACGTCGGGATCGAAGCGATACGGCGTGGGAGCGTGGCTGATCCGGGCGTCGATGAACTCTCGCCCCTGGGCCTTCGCGATGCTCACGCGCTTGTGGCCGTCGAGCACGAAGTACGCGCGGTCCACGCGATAGACGTCGATCGTCTCGTCCAGCGCCCTCTCGTTCGAGGCGACCTGGTCGATGCGGTGCGCCAGCGCGCGCTCGCGTGGGCGGAAGCACCCGTCGAAATCCGCGCTGCGGCCGACGGTCCCGACGATGTCGGAGACGGCAATCGTCGCCTCCTCCTCGAGGCGGGGCTGCCCCAGACCCAGGCTGCGTCGGACGTGGTCGAACATGAGGAGGTCGCCGCATCCGCGCGCTCGGCCGAGTCGCATCACCGTAGTGTATGCGAGCGTTCCAACACACCCGATTGGCCAAGCATCGAGTATTGGTCGGGGCGAGAGGATTCGAACCTCCGACCCCTTGGCCCCCAGCCAAGTGCGCTGCCAGACTGCGCCACGCCCCGACCGACGGCGTCAGTATAGCGGCCGCCCCTCAGGCGTCCGACACGTCGCCGAGCTCGTCCTTCGGGGTGCGGTGCATGAGCTCCGCCACCGCGACCATCGGCGGGCGCTGGTCGAAGACGACGGCGCGGACCTGCTCCGCGATCGGCATCTCGACGCCGTGGGCGGTCGCCAGCTCGAGCGCGCCGGTGACCGTCGCCACGCCCTCCGCGACACCCGTCAGCCGCTCCCCCGCCTCCGGCCAGGGGACGCCGGACGCGATGAGCTCGCCGGCGCGCCGGTTGCGCGAAAGCGGCGACATGCAGGTCGCGATGAGGTCGCCGACGCCCGCCAGGCCGGCGAAGGTCAGCGGATGCGCGCCCGCCGCGACGCCGAGGCGGGTCATCTCGGCCAGCCCGCGCGTGATGATGCCAGCCTTGGCCGAGTCCCCGAAGCCGAGGCCGTCGACCATGCCCGCGGCCAGCGCGACGACGTTCTTCAGCGCCCCGGCAAGCTCGACGCCGACGATGTCTGGATTCGTGTACACGCGGAAGCGATCGGAGCTCAGGACCGATGCCAGCTCGGACGCCAGGTCGGCATCCTCCGACGCCACGACCGACCCGCCCGGCTTGCCGGCCGCGATCTCGCGCGCGAGGTTCGGGCCGGAGAGCGCCGCGACGGCACGACCCGGCAGCTCCTGCGCGATGACCTCGCTCATCCGCAGATGCGTGCCCTCCTCGATGCCCTTGACGACGGTCAGCACGGGCGCCCCTGCGCTCAACCGGCCGGCGACGTGGCGCAACGTCTCACGCACGTGCGACGAGGGCACCGCGACGACGAAGAACCGGTGCGGCTCAGCGAGGTACGCGTCGTCGGTCACGACGCGTAGGTTCGGCGGGAAGACGACGCCCGGCAGGTAACGCTCGTTCGTGCGAGCGTGGGCCAGGCGCTCCGCGGCATCGGGCGAGCGCGTCCAGAGGCTCACCGGACGCTGCGCATCGGCCAGGAGGACGGCGAGCGTCGTGCCCCACGCCCCGGCGCCGATGACTCCGACCTGGTCCGTCATACGCCAGCGGGGAGGTGGATCGTGAACGTGCTGCCCCGGCCCTCGACGCTCTCGACGTCGATGCGGCCAACGTGCGCCTCGACCGCCCGCATGACCGACGTGAGGCCGAGCCCGAGCCCGCTCGCCCGTTTGACGACGTTCGCGCCGCGATGGAAGCGCTCGAAGATGAGCGGGATGTCCTCGGGCGGGATGCCGATGCCCTCGTCCGAGACGGTGATGCGCGCCCCATCGGCATCGGCTGCCAGGCCGAGGGTGACCCGACCCCCGTCCGGGCTGTACTTGACCGCGTTGGCGACGAGGTTGTGCAGTGCGCGCTCGAGCTTGCCGGCGTTCATCGCGATCGTCACCGGGTCCTCCGGAGCCTCCACGACGATCTCGCATCCCCCGTTGAGCGATCGGTGATGGTCCGCGACGCGTCGAATGCTGTCCCCGACGTCGGCGAGCGCCTTCTCGATCGGCTCACGGGCGCCCTCGGGATCGGCATCGGCGAGCAGGTCGTCGAGGAGCGAGGTCATCTGCCGAGCCGACTCCTCGATGCGCGCGACGTACGAGATCGTCCGATCCACCTCCAGCTGCCCGTCGCGCGCGTGGCGAGCCAGTAGCTGGACGTACCCGACGACGACCGCCAGCGGGGACCGCAGGTCGTGCGCCAGCAGGGCCAGCACCTCGTCGCGCGCCTGGCCGGCCGCGAGGCGCCGGCCCGCCTCGGCCCGGGCCTCCTCGGCGGCGCGCGCGTCAGTCACGTCCTGGGCCGTGCCAAGCATGCGCTCGGGCGATCCATCCTCACCGACGAGCACGTGGCCACGGCTGTGGATGCCCAGGACGGCGCCGTCATCGAGCACGATGCGGTGGTCGAGCTCGAACGCGCCGCGCGACTCGAACGCGCCCTGCACGATGGCGGTCACCGCCTCGCGGTCGTCCGGATGGACACGGCCGATGAAGTCGTCGTACCCGAGCGTCCGCGACATCGCCCGGTCGACGCCGTAGATGCGGCACAGCTGCTCGGACCAGTACAGCGCGTCGGACGCGATCGCCCACTCCCACGAGCCGATGCCGGAGACCGCCTCGACCTCGGCCAGGCGCTGCGCGGCGCGCGGGGCAGCGTCCTCGGTCGCCAGCTCGTCGTTCATGGCCGGGGCAGTATAGGTCCGGCGCCTCTCAACGCTTCCGGCGCACGGCGCTGCGGCGACGGGGGCGCGCGGCGCTGCGTGCCGCCTCCTCCGACTCACGCTGCCGGAGGATGAGCCGGATCGGCGTTCCGAGGAAGCCGTACTTCGCCCGGATCTGGTTCTCGAGGTAGCGCTTGTAGCTGAAGTGCACGATCGCCGGGTCGTTGCAGAAGACGACGAACGTCGGCGGCGCGACGCCGACCTGGGTGGCGTAGAAGATCTTCGGCAGCCGGTTCCGCACGTGGGACGGCGGATGCGCCCGGACCGCGTCCATGATCAGGCGGTTCAGCTCGCCAGTCGGCACGCGGCGGTACCGCTCCTCGGCGACGCGCAGCGCCTCGTGGAGAATGCGCTCGACGCGCTGGCCGGTGAGCGCGGAGGCGAACACGATGTCGGCCCAGGCGAGGTACGGCGCATCGCGCCGCAGGCGCTTCAGCCATTGGTCGGCAGTGTGCTCGTCCTTCTCGACGGCGTCCCACTTGTTCAGCACGAGGACAACGCCCTTATGGGCCTCGAGGACGTAGCCCACGACGTGCGCATCCTGCGCCGTGTACCCCTCGGACGCATCGCTCATGACGACCGCCACGTCGGCCGAGTCGATCGCCTTCATGCTGCGCAGCACGCTGTAGCGCTCGATCCCCCGCTCGATCGCCCCCCGCCGGCGGATCCCGGCGGTATCCACGAGAACGAGGGGCTGGCCATCGAGCTCGATGGCCGTGTCGATCGGGTCCCGCGTCGTCCCGGGGACGTCCGAGACGATCATCCGCTCCGACCCGAGCACGCGGTTGATGAACGTCGACTTGCCCGTGTTCGGCCGGCCCACGATGGCGATGCGGGGCGCGCCGAGCTCCGTCTCGGCAAGCTCGGCCATCTCCTCCTCGGTCAGATCGCCGAGCGGGACCGATGCCGCCGCCTCGGCCTCGGTCGGCGGCGGGAGGCGGTCGACGATCATGTCGGCGAGGTCGCCGGTGTTGCGGCCGTGCTGCGCGCTGATCGTGATTGCCGGGTCGAAGCCGAGCGCATAGAACTCGACGGCATCGGCCTCGCGCGCCGGGTTGTCGCCCTTGTTGATCACGAGGATGACCGGAGCATCGGCGCGACGCAGCCGATCCGCCACCTCGTGGTCGAGCGGCGCCAGGCCAGCGTGGGCGTCGACCACGAAGAGAATGAGGTCCGACTCCTCGACCGCGACGCGCGCCTGGTCCTGGACCCGCTCCTCGATGTGCGTGCCCGGGTACAGCTCGAGCCCGCCGGTGTCGACGAGGGTGAACGTGCGCCCATTCCACTCGGCCGTGCCGTAGACGCGGTCGCGGGTCGTGCCCGAGACGTCCGAGATGATCGCGACGCGCTCGCCGACGAGCCGGTTGAAGAGCGTGCTCTTGCCGACGTTCGGGCGGCCGACGATCGCGACCACGGGGAGGGATGGCATCGAACGAGTGTAGCCGCGGCGACGCGTGAGGCCCTTGCGGCGGGTGCTACGCTCTGCTGGCGCCCAGGCATGGAACCGGTTCCAGATCGGAGGGACGCAGGATCGTCGCATGGCCGTCACGCTCTCAGACGTCGCCCACCGAGCAGGTGTCTCGGAGGCGACCGCATCGCGCGTCCTCAACGGTCGACGCTACGTGGCGACAGGCACCCGCCTTCGCGTCGAGGCGGCGGCGCGCGACCTCGACTATGTCCCCAACCGTGCCGCGCGCGACCTGTCGACGGCCCGCACCTCGACCGTCGCGCTCCTCGTGCACCACGCCCAGTACCCCGCCCACGGGGAGGGGACGTTCACGTCGCGCGTCGTGGACGCCGTCTCCCATGCGCTCCGGCGCGCCGGATACGACCTGCTCTACGTGCCGATCGACGATGCCGGCGTGGCGCGCCTTGCCGGCCTGGCTTCCGTCCGGCCCGGTCGAAGCGACGGCGTGATGCTGCTCGGACCGGCCTTCCCGCATGCCGCCGTGACCGGGATGGCCGCCGCCGGCCGGCCGGTGGTGACGATCGACAATCGCGTCGACGGAGCCGATGCCGTGCTCGCGGACAACCGAGCCGCGATGAGGAGCCTGACCCGGCACCTCGTCGCCGACCACGGATATCAGCGGCTCGCGTGCATCGGGGGACCCCGCCGGTGGCCGAGCACGGCCGAGCGCGTGGCCGGCGTGCGCGCCGAGGCCCGGGCCGCGGGGGCGAGCCTCTCCGTCATGCACGCCCGCGAGACGACGATGCGTGACGGCGCCGCGGCCGCGGCGGAGCTGCTCGAGGACCCCCCGCAGGCCGTCGTGGCCGTGAACGATGCGATGGCGATCGGCGCCATGCACCGGCTCCGGGCCCTGCCGGCGCGGCGGCGACCAGCCGTGACCGGGTTCGACGACATCGCCTGGGCGCAGCTGACCGACCCACCGCTGACGACGGTCGCCGTCGACGCGACCGCCATCGGGGACGGAGCCTCCGAGCTCCTGCTGGCCCGCATCCAGCGACCTGATCCACCGTCCCTGCCGGCTCGCGAGATCCGCGTCCCGGCCACCGTCCGACTACGCCGCTCATGCGGCTGCAGCCGATAGCTCGAGGAGGAGTGAACACGATGCGAACCAGGCGAACGATGCGATGGCGCCTTCCGGCGTTGCTCGCTGCGATGGCCCTCGTCATCGGAGCGTGCACGACCGGCGGGGACGCCGAGAGCGAGCCGGCGGCCGGCACGAACGGTGCCGCGCCGACCGACGGCGGCGAGGCCTCCGGCGAGGTCGTCATGGTCTCGAGCCAGCTCGTCCCGACCGCCGAGCAGGAGCTCATGAACAACGAGATCCTCGCGAACTTCGAGGGCGAGGTGGAGTTCGTCGGCCTCGACGGCGGTCCGTTCAACGACCAGATTCGCGCCCAGGAGCAGGCGGGCGAGGGTGAGATCAGCCTCATCGGCGGACTCGACGGCGAGTTCAGCTCCTTCGGGGCCGACGGGCTCCTCATGGACCTCTCGGACGTTGCGGAGGACCTCGCCGACCTCGGCATCAACGAGACCTACCTGGAGTTCGGGAGGCTTGGGACCGACCAGCAGCTCTACATCCCGTGGATGCAGGCGACATACGTCATGGCGGCTCGCAACGAGGCGCTCGAATACCTGCCCGACGGGGCCGACATCAACGATCTGACGTGGGAGCAGCTGACCGAGTGGGGCGCGAACATCGAGACGGAGACCGGCGAGCGTCGCCTGGGCTTCCCGGCCGGCGAGGACGGGCTCCTGCATCGGTTCTTCCAGGGGTATGCGTATCCGGCCTTCACCGGCGGGGTCAACACGACGTTCACGAGCTCGGCCGCCGTCGAGATGTGGACCTGGCTGGCCGACACGTGGCAGTACGTGAACCCGGCGTCGACGACGTACGGGTTCATGCAGGAGCCGCTCCAGTCCGGCGAGGTCTGGGTCGCGTGGGACCACACCGCGCGGCTGATCCAGGCGCTCGAAAACCAGCCCGACGAGATCGTCGCCTTCCCGGTCCCGTCCGGTCCGGAGGGCAAGGCCTACATGCCGGTCGTCGCCGGCCTGGGCATCCCGACCACCGCCGCGAACCCGGAGGGAGCGAAGGACCTGATCCGCTACCTGCTCTCGCCCGAGACCCAGGCGACGACGCTCGGCGCGGTCTCGTTCTTCCCGGTCATCGAGGCAGATCTTCCGGACGTCGGCCCGGGCCTCCAGGCCGAGATCGATGCCGTCGAGGCACAGCTGAACGCGGACGACGCGTTGCCGGCGTACCTGCCGATCGGCCTCGGCGACCAGGGCGGCGCGTACAGCCAGGTCTTCCGTGACGTCTTCCAGCAGGTCGTCATGGACGGCAACGACCCGGCCACCGTCCTGGAGGAGCAGCTGCCGAACCTGCAGGCGGTGTTCGAGGCGTCCGGCGCCCCGTGCTGGCCGCCGGATCCCGAGAGCGACGGTCCCTGCCAGGCCGAGTAGGTGCGAAGCGATAGGTCCGGGGTGGCGCTCGCCGCCCCGGACCCCCTGCCATGACCGCGCGACTGGGGTGGGCGCCGTACGCCCTGCTCCTTCCATCGGCCCTCTTTCTGGCGCTCTTCTTCGCCACGCCGATGGTGCAGGCGTTCACGCTCGCCTTCCAGGGCACGGACGGAGCCTTCGGCCTCTCGAGCGTGGAGCGGATGCTCGGCGACACGAGCTTCCGAAGCGCCCTGCTGACCACGGTCGCCCTCGTCATCCTCGTCATCCCGATCCAATTCGCCCTGGCCATGTCGATGGCGCTCGTCATCAACGCGCAGCTGAAGGGCCAGGGCCTGTGGCTGTATGTCTATGCCCTGCCGCTCGGCATCAGCGAGCTCGCGGCCGGCATCGTGTGGGTCAGCATCTTCACCCAGAGCGGGTGGCTCAACACGGTGCTCATGGGGATCGGCATCCTCGAACGGCCGATCACCTGGCAGAGCGCCGAGACGCCGTGGCTCCTCATCGGGATCGTCGTCATCGCCGAGGCGTGGCGCGCGACCTCGATCATCATGATCATCCTCGTCGCCGGCCTGCAGTCGATCCCGCGGGAGTTCCTGGAGGCCGCCGATGTCTACGGCGCGAGCACCTGGCAGAAGATCCGACGCGTGGTGCTGCCGATGCTCCGACCGAGCCTGCAGGTGGCGCTCATCCTGCGCACGATCCTCGCCTTCCAGGTCTTCGCCACGGTCATCGCGCTCGCGGGCAGCGGCCTGGACGTCCTCGCCGGCGAGGCACAGCGCTGGGCCACCGACATCGACAATGACCATGTCGCCGCGGCGTATGCCGGGCTCATCCTCATCCTCTCGCTCGTCAGCACCGCCCTGTTCCTCATCCTGCTCCCCACCCGAGAGGAGCACCAGGCATGACGGCAGCTCGGCAGGACGTCCCGCTGCCCCGGCCGCGCGCCGGCCGCGAGCGGCTCGTCTCACGCGGGCTCATCTACGTCGCCGCGATCCTTCTCGCGCTCTTCATCCTCGTCCCGATCTACCTCATCGCGGTCTCCGCCTTCACGCCGCGGGAGAATGCGTTCGACTTCCCGCGCAGCGTCATCCCGACCGCGGTGAGCACCGACACGATCCTGTTCTTCATCAACGCGTCGGGGGTCATCGACGCCTTCTGGCGAAGCGTCATCGTGGCGATCATCACGCTCGGCCTGTCGCTGCTCATCGGTGCCCCCGCCGGCTATGCGATCGCCCGCTATGCGTTCCGCGGACGGAGCGGCTACCGGCTCGTCGTGCTCGCGACCCGCGCCTTCCCGATCGTCATCCTCGCCATCCCGCTCGCGGTCACGTACCGCGTCTGGGGCATCGACGACACGATCATCGGCGTGGCGCTCATGCACACCGCCCTGGCGCTGCCGTTCACCGTGCTCATCACCTCGAGCGTCTTCGTGTCGGTGCCACGCGAGCTCGAGGAAGCCGCCCAGACCCTCGGCTGCAACCCGATCCAGGCCTTCCTGCGGGTCTCGCTTCCGCTCGCGCTGCCCGGGCTCGCGGCGGCCGCAATCTTCACGTGGGTGCTGAGCTGGAACGACGTCTTCGCCGCGGTCATCCTGACGCTTCGCAACCCGACGCTCCCCGCGAAGATCCTCACCGCGCTGACCCAGTCGCCGATCTACTTCCAGTTCGCGGCCGGGTTCGTGATGCTCGTCCCGAGCCTCGTCGTCATCTTCTTCATCCGCAAGTACCTGCTCGGCCTGTGGGGCCGGGTCGTGAAGTGAGGGGGCGCCGGACCGATGGCTGAGATTCGCGTCGAGCGCGTCACGAAGCTCTTCAAGGGGGCGCGCGCCGTCGACGACGTGTCGCTGACCGTCGCGGACGGCGAGTTCATGGTGCTCCTCGGCCCCTCCGGCTGCGGCAAGACGACGCTGCTCCGTTCGATCGCCGGGCTCGAGCAGATCAACGGCGGCCGGATCGTGATCGGCGACCGCGACGTGACCGAGCTGCCGCCGCGCAGGCGCAACATCGCCATGGTCTTCCAGAGCTACGCCGTCTTCCCGCACATGACGGTCTTCGAGAACGTCGCATTCGGGCTGCGGATGCGGCGCGCCCCGAAGGCGGACATCGACCGCCAGGTGCGCGAGGCGGCCGAGCTGCTGCACATCGAGAACCTCCTCGACCGATTCCCGGCACAGACCTCCGGCGGGCAGCGGCAGCGCATCGCCGTGGCCAGGGCCCTGGCGATGAAGCCACAGGTGCTCCTCATGGACGAGCCACTCAGCAACCTCGACGCGCTGCTGCGCCTCGAGGCGCGCGCCGAGCTGAAGCGCCTGCTCGGCGAGATCGGCGCCACGACGATCTACGTCACCCACGACCAGGTCGAGGCGATGAGCATGGGCGACCGCGTGGCGGTCATGCGGACCGGCAAACTCATCCAGGTGGCCGATCCCTTGACCATCTACGACGGGCCGGTCGACCGGTTCGTCGGCGGCTTCATCGGCAACCCGCCGATGAACTTCCTGTCGGCCACGGTCGAGCGCCGGAACGGCGGCTCGGTCGCCGTCCTCGAGGACGGCGAACTACCCCTCGAGCGGACCGTGGAGCTGGACGGCCACTTGGGCCCGGTGCTGCTCGGGATTCGCGCCGAGAACGTCGAGATCGTGCCGGCCGACGCGGACGCCTCGCTGCGCGCCCGCGTCCTCGTCGTCGAGCCCCTCGGGTCCCACAACCTCGTGACCCTGCAGCTCGGGACTGAACGGCTCAAGGCCACGACGCGGCCGGACGAGCGACTCGAGCGGGACCAGGCCGTTGGCGTCGTCATCGATGCCGCCCGGATTCGCTGGCTCGACGCCGAACGCGAAGTAGCCCTGGGGGCCGAGGCGGCCGGCGACCCGTCGGCTGGCCACGGGCCGCCGACGCCGCAGGAACACGAGCCGGGCGACGGCGAACCGGGCTGACCGCTGGTGGGCCCGGCCGAGAAGCCGCTCGACCTCGGGACCGGCCGGGTCTGCGCGTCCTTCGACGCGACGACGGCCGCGTGGCTGTCGATCGGGCGTCCCGACGAGCGCCACGGCTTCATCGAGCTCTCCGCGGTGCCGCCGTTCGACGAACGCCAGCGCGGCGACCCGGCGGCGACGCGGCGGCACCGGACCGAGCTCACGCGAGCCGAGCACGCATTCCTCTGCGTCGAGCTGGACGGCCACCACCCGACACTGACGGCCGACCTGTCCGACCCTGTGTGGATCACGTGGTCGGCGCCCGACGTCGCGATCTCGGCCGGTGCGACCGCCGGCGCGAGCCAGCTGCGGCAGACCTGGTCGATCGGCCGCCGCGCGCGGGTCGAGATCGTGCTGCGCGGGGCACTCGACCGTCCCGCGCTCGCGGAGATCACCGAGCTCGTGCCCCCGACCCCGACCGGGGCCGGACGGACGAACCGGCGGCAGGTCTCCGGGGGCGTGCGTTTGGAGGCGCCAGACCTGCCCGCCACCGTCGAGGTCGCGATCTCGCCGGCCGTGGCCTGGGAGGAGCGTGACAGCATGCTCGTCGGCCGCGTCGCGTGGCCGGATGGCAACGATCGGCTCGAGCTCGACATCGTCGTGCGCCTGGACGGCACCGCCGACGCCCGCGCGGTGACGGCGGCGGCGGACGCCGAGCCGCGTGAGCGCCTCACGGGCCGCGCGCTCGCGTACATCCGCGGCTGCACCGCGCTGTCCGTGGCGGCCGGCGAGCGGGCCTTCCTCACCGACCACCGCATCCTGCCCCTGTCGTGGACCCGCGACGCCTACTGGCAGGCGCTCGCGCTGCTCGCCGCCGATGGGCCTGGCGACCGCGATCGCGTCGCCGATCACCTCCGGTGGCTCTGGCGGCGCTGCGAGCGGCCGGATGGACGCTGGGTGCGCAGCCACCACGCGAACGGCCTCCGCAAGGACCTCGCCTTCCAGGCCGATCAGCAGCTCTATCCGATGATCGAGCTGGCCGACTACTGGCGACGCTGCGGGTCGCTACCCGGCGGCGTCGCCTGGGAGGTCGAGGTGGCTCGTGCCTGGAGCGCCGCCCTCGAGGAGATCGACGCGGCGAGCGGCCTGATCAGCTGCGCTGAGAACGCAGCCGACGACCCGGCCGTCGCACCGTTCATCGGGGCATCCCAGGTCCTGCTCTGGTATGCCGCCCTGCGACTGGCCGAAATCGCCGGCCTCCTGTCCATGGACGCCTCGGAGCTGCGGGCCGCTGCGGCCGCCGTGCGTGCCGCGTTCGACCGGCACGTGGCGGCGCCCGGCGAGCCGTGGGCCTATGCGGTCGACGCGCGCGGTGCACGGGTCGTCTACCACGACGCGAACGATCTCCCGGTGGCGCTCGCTCCGGCATGGGGCTTCTGCGATCCAGCAGATCCCGGCTGGCGTGCCACGATGCGCTTCGCCTTCGGCGCCGCGAATCCCGGGTGGGTCGACGGCGCGCGACCGGGCCTCGGTTCGGCGCACACGCCGGGACCGTGGACCCTCGGCGACGTCCAGGCGTGGCTCGTCGCCCGCAGCGTCGGCGATGCCGCCGGCCAGGCCGAGGTCATCGGTCGCCTGGAGGAGGTCGCCTTCGGGGACGGCATGCTGCCCGAGGCGTACGCGCCCGATCGGCACGACGACTGGCGCATCCGACACTGGTTCGCGTGGCCGGGCGCCGCCCTCGCCGCGCTCCGACTGCTCGACCGGGACGGTGGCCTCGAAGCGCGGCTCTCGGCCCGGCCGAGGCCCCCAAGCCGATAGGATCTGGCGATGCGCATCGGATTCGTCGCGACCCGCCTCGCCGGGGTCGACGGCGTGACGTTCGAGACGGCGAAGTGGGAGATCGCCGTCGAGCGGATGGGCCACGAGGCGCGCCTCCTCGCCGGCGACGTCGACGCGCTCCGGCCGAACGCGCGTCTCGTGCCAGCGATGCACTTCACGCATCCGCAGGCGGCCCGCGTCACGGCCGCGGCGTTCGACGCGGAGAGCGACGCGGACGCCGTGCGCGCCGAGATCGAGCGGCTCGCCGGGCAGCTGACGCCGGTCATCGAGAACTGGATCGAGTCGCAGCGGATCGAGGTCCTCGTCGTCGAGAACGCATGGGCGATCCCGATGCACCTGCCACTCGCCGTCGCCCTACGCCGGATCGTCGAGGAGAGCGAGCTGCCGACGATCGGCCACCATCACGACTACTGGTGGGAGCGGGAGCGCTTCGCGAGCTGCATCGTGCCCGAGATCCTCGAGGCCGCCTTCCCGCCCGACCTGCCGAACGTCCGCCACGTCAGCATCAACAGCCTCGCGGCGCGGGAGCTGCGCCGCCGGCGAGGCATCGCATCGTCGGTCATGCCGAACGTCTTCGACTTCTCCACGCACCGGCCGCGTCCGCATCCGGCGGTCCGGCGCCAGCTGCGCGCCGAGCTCGGCATGGGCGAGCGCGGGCTGCTCGTCGTCCAGCCGACGCGCGTCGTGCCACGCAAGGGCATCGAGCTCGCGATCGACCTCGTCGGGCGGCTCCGCGACCGACACGCCGTGCTGCTCGTCACGAGCCCGGCGGGCGACGAGGGGCTCGACTACCTCGTCGAGCTGGAGCGGCTGGCCGAGCGGCACGACGTCCGCCTGTCCTACTCCGCAGACCGGTTCGCGCCGGACTTCGAGGGCAAGCCGATCCGGCCGGCGCACTCTCTGCACGACGCTTATCTCGCCGCGGACCTCATCACCTACCCGTCGCTGTACGAGGGGTACGGCAACGCGCTCGTCGAGGCGATCTACTACGGCAAGCCGGTCGTCGTGAACCGATACAGCGTCTACGACGCCGACATCCGTCCCCTCGGCTTCCGCTTCATCGAGATCTCCGGAGCCATCACGCCCGACACGGTCCGCCAGGTGCGAGCGGCGCTTCGGAACCCCGCGCGGCAGGCGGCGATCGCACGCCGCAACTTCGAGCTCGGCCGCCGCCACCTGTCGTACGACCTCCTCCAGCGGCGACTCGCCCGCTGGATTCGCAAGCTCGCGGCGACCAGCTCGCCCTAGACGGCGCCTCTCACTGCCCAGGCGCGCGCGGTGATCACGAACGGTTCGGCCGGCAGCCGGCGACGGCAGGCGTCGCGCAGCGCCGACGCGCGTTCCGCATCGAGATCGGCAATGAAGGAGCCGGCCGGCCCGACTCCGAGGGTGAACGGCTCCCACCACTCGTCGAACGTCGCGTGCTCGAGGTCGGCGGTCAGGACCGTCCCGCTGATCTCGCGCAGGCCGGCGGCCGCGAACAGCTCCTCCAGGTGGCCCTCGTGCGTGCCCGGGCGCTGCGACTCGCCCTCCACCTCGGGGTCGAGATCGCGCGCCACCTCCCAGAACGTGCTGAGCGGCCCCTGGCCGCCTCCGTGATCCCAGACACACGCGGCGACCGCGCCGCCCGGCCGGGTAACGCGGGCCATCTCGGCCAGCCCGGCGACGGGATCGGTCATGAAGTGAACGACCAGCTGGGCGAGCGCGGCGTTGAACGTGTCGTCGGGGAATGGAAGCTCCTCGGCCGACGCGCGGTGCACGTCGACGCCGGGGTTCCGCTGCCGGGCGGCGGCGACGAACGGCTCGGACGGGTCCACGGCCGTCACGGCGTCGACCCCGAGCCGAGCGACCAGCTCGGTGGTCAGCGCGCCCGGGCCGCATCCGACGTCGACCACGCGCTGGCCATCCCGCACGGCGGCGAGGTCCGCCAGCTGCGGTGACAGCAGGCGCGAGTAACGGCCCATGAAGCTGTCATAGGCCGATGCGGCGACGTTGAACATCATGCCGTGAGCGCGTAGACGCGCTGGCGGACCTCCTCGAGATCGACCTCCGGCGTCGAGGTCCCCCCGGTGATGCCGATGCGGGCCTTGCCCTGGAGCCAGGCGGCGTGCTCGGCGGCGAGCTCGTCGGCATCGGCGACGTGGACCGTCTCCGCCTGGAACTCGCGGCACTTCACGGCCAGCTCCTTCGTGTTCGAGCTGTTCTTGCCGCCGACGACGATCATCGCGTCCACCTCGCGCGCAAGCACGACCGAGTCGTCCTGCCGGGTCAGCGTGACCGGGCAGACCGTGTTCACGACCCGCAGGTCGTGGGCGCGACGCAGGCAGAAGGCGGCGAACTCCTCGAGCTTGCTCGGCAGGATCGTGCTCTGGCTGAGCACCCCGATCTTCTTCGTGCGCGGAACGCGCTCCCAGGTGGATCGGTCCATGTCGTCGACGACGACGTGCTTCTCGCCGGCGTACGAGCGGACGCCCTTGACCTCGGGATGGTCCTCGTGTCCGATGATGCAGACGGTGTAACCGTCCTCCGCCAGCTCGCGGGCAACCTTCTGGCTCTGGAGCACCCAGGTGCACGTGGCGTCGATGACCTCGAGATTCTCCTTGCCCTGCACCTGCTCGAACTCGGACTTCGGAACGCCGTGCGCCCGGATGACGAGCGTTCCCCCCTCGACCTGGTCGGCAAGGTCGGCGGTGCGGATGCCACGATCGGAGAGGTCGGCCTTGATGCCCGGGTTGTGCACGAGCTGGCCGAGCGTCGTGACCTCCCTGCCCTCGGTTCGTGCGTGACGCGCCTTGTCGATCGCGAGACGCACGCCGTAGCAGAAGCCGGCGCGCTCGGCGATACGAACGTCGGGTCGGGCGGCGGTGGTCATCGACTTCATTCTAGGTGCGTTCGAGCTCCCGGTCCGATCCGGCGCGGTCTCGGCCGTATGGGGCGCGTCGGGGGTGTCCGGGCGGCACGTTCCCGTACCACGGGGCTAACGACCAACGAACGTGGGCTCCATGCCCGAGTTCCCGCCCGGCGGGTCACTTCGCGAAGGAGCTGCGGTGTTCCGCCCGCTCCATGGTCGGTAGCCCCGCCCCACGGGTATGTGCGCAAGCAGCCGGCGGGACGGCGCCGCCGATCAGCGCGGTCGCTGGCCCGGCGGCAGGAGTGCCGCGATCTCGGCCACGATCCGCTCGGTCCCACGCGTGAGCGCCTCGCGGTCGAGCCGGCCCGTCGGCTGGTGCGGGAGCGTGAACGGCTCCCCGATGCGGAACGTCACCTTCGAGCGGCGCGGAAGCCTCCCGCTGAAGAGCCGATGCGTCCCCGCGATGCCGACCGGGACGATCGGCACCCCCGAGCGCATCGCGAGCAGGGCGGCACCCGGTCGGGCGGCGCGCATCCGGCCGTCGCGTGACCGCGTGCCCTCGGGGAAGACTCCGACCGGCCGGCCCTCGGCAAGCAGGTCGAGCGCCAGGCGCTGCGCCGCGCGGTCGCGCTCCCCGCGCCGCACGAAGAAGACCCCGGCCCGATCGGCGAGCCAGCCGATGACCGGCCAGCGACGCATCTCGTCCTTCGCCATGAAGTGGACGATCCGGTCGACCTGGTAGCCGGTCGCCCAGCCGAGGAGTGGCGGGTCGAGCTGCGAGCAGTGGTTCGCGACGAGGAGGAAGGCGCCGGAACGAGGGACGCGCTCGATGCCGTCGATCCGCGCTCCGCCCAGAAACCAGATGATCAGCGACGCGACGAACGCCCCGGGCCGGTAGACCCACGTGCCCTTCATGCGCCGATCTCCGCCAGGCGCGCCACGATCGCCTCGACGCACTCGCCCACGCTGAGCCGGCCGGTATCGAGCACGAGCGCGCCGGCCGCCTGCCGCAGGGGCGCCACGGCCCGCCCCGAGTCGGCCGCGTCGCGGCGCTCGATCTCGGCGAGATAGTCGGCGAGGCGCTCCGGGGCGCCCATCTCGGCAGCACGACGCGCGGCCCGCACCTGGGCATCGGCAGTGATGTAGACCTTGAGCGTCGCATCCGGCAGCACGACGCTGCCGATGTCGCGCCCGACCATGACGGTGTCGCCCCGTGTCGCCGTGTCGCGCTGCACCTCGAGCATCGCCGAGCGCACCTCCGGATGGCGGCTCACCGCGCTCACCGCTCGATCGATGCCCGGCTCGCGCACCTCCGCCGTCACGTCGCGCCCGTCGAGGCGCACCGTCTCGAGCCGATCCGTCTGGTCCGGCCGCGCTCGCTCGACCTCGATCCGGCACTCGGCCGCGAGCGTCCCGAGGAGCGCGCCGTCCTCGGTATCAACGCCGCGCTCGACCGCGGCGAGCGTCAGGGCGCGGTACATGAGCCCGGTGTCGACGAACGTCGCGCCGATTCGCACGGCGAGCGCGTGCCCGAGCGTGCTCTTGCCGGCGCCCGAGGGCCCGTCGATCGCGATCGTGCGGCTCACCGGCGCCGGCTCCCGGACAGGGCGGTGACCTCGGACGGCCGCAGGTGGCGCCACTGGCCCTCGTGCAGCCCGGCCAGGGTGAGCGACCCGAAGCGCGTGCGCACGAGCCGCGTCACCTCGCAGCCGACGCTCGCGAAGAGCCGGCGCACCTCGCGCTTGCGGCCCTCGCCGATTCGGATGCGAAGCCACGCCCCCTCCTCCATCCGCTCCCGCGCGACCTCGCGCGGCGGCGGCGCGTGGCGGGCGCTCAGAAGCCGCGCCGGCCCGTCCTCGAGCGGCACCCCGTTGAGCAGCCGCTGGAGCGTCGCGCGACTGGGCGAGGGCGTGACGAGCGCGGCGTACTCGCGCTCGTTCTCGTAGCGAGGATGGAGCACGCGATTCGCCCACTCCCCGTCGTTCGTGAGCAGCATCAGGCCCTCGGACTCGACGTCGAGCCGGCCGGCCGGCCAGAGCCGCTCCCCCGCCGCGTCGACGAGGGAGACGACCGAGCGCCGGCCCCGCTCGTCGCGCGCCGACGAGAGGAACCCGCGTGGCTTGTGCACGGCGAGGTGCACCGGCGGCGCGGCGTCGGCCAGCGGGCGCCCATCCAGCTCGATCGTGTCGCGATCGGGGTCTGCCGACTCGCCGATGCGGGCGGTCGTGCCGTTGACGCGGACGCGGCCGTCGGCGATGAGCTCCTCCGCGCGGCGACGGGACACGACGCCGGCGCGAGCGATGAGCTTCTGGAGCCGCTCAGTCGCCATCGGCGCGATCGGCCAGGGCGGCCAGCTGGGCCGCATCGGTCGAGAGCGGCGGCAGGTCCTCGATCGAGGTCAGCCCAAAGCGCTCGAGGAACGTGAACGACGTCCCGAACAGCACCGGCCGCCCCGGCGTGTCGCGCCGGCCGGTCTCGACGATCAGGCGCCGATGGAGGAGCGAGCGGATGACGTAATCCGAGTCGACCCCGCGCACGCGCTCGACGTCGCCGCGGGTGCATGGCTGCCGGTAGGCGATGACGGCGAGCGCCTCGAGCGCGGCGGGCGAAAGGCGCGCCTCCTCGCGCGCCGCGTACGTGGCGAGCCGGGCGCCGACCTCGGGCGCCGTCACGAGCTGCCACGCATCGTCGTGCCGCTGGACGCGGAGGCCGCGCTCGTCCCCGTCGAGGCTCGCGGCGAGCGAGGCGAGCGCCGCCTCGGCCTCCGGTCGCGGGCGGTCGGCCAGCGTGGCCAGCTCGGCCGTGCTCAACGGACGCTCGGCGATGAAGAGGAGCGCCTCGAAGTACACCTCGAGATCGTCGCTCACTCGGCGGCTCCCCCCTCGACGCCCTCGACGCCCTCGATGAGGATCGGCCCGAAGATGTCGCCCTGCTCGGCCCGCACCTGGCGGCGACGGATGAGCTCGAGCGTGGCGAGTAACGTGACGGCGGCCTCGGTTCGGCTCTGGCAGCGCGCGAGGATCGTCTGCAGCAGGACCCGACCGCCGCGCGACATCGCCGCGCGCAGGACCTCGATCTGCTGGCCGATCGTGATCTCGCGGGCGACGATCTGCGGCGGTGCGGCGACCGGCTCCGGAATGCTCGCCAGGGCCTCGAGCGCGCCGACGAGGACGGCGACCGGCAGGAGCTCGGACCGCGCCTCGGGCAGGTCGGCCTCGCGCGGCTCGCGGCGCATCGCCGGGGCGACGCCGTCGCGCGCGCCGAGTTCGATCGAGGCGTCGCGCAGCGCGCGGTACTCGAGCAGCCGGCGACGGAGCTCCTCCTCGTCCGGCTCGTCGGCCGCGTCGGGCATCGGTGGCAATGGCTCGGCCGGCAGGATCCGGCGCGACTTGAGGTAGATGAGCTGGGCCGCGATCGCCACGAACTCGGACAGGTTCTCGGCATCGACCGGGTGATGGGCAAGGTGCGCGACGTAGCCGTCGGCCACCTCGGCCAGCGGGACGGTCAGCACGTCGAGCTGGCGGGACTCGATCAGGTGGAGCAGAAGCTGGAGCGGCCCCTCGAAGACGGGGAGGTCGACGGTGAACGCCGGGTCACCGACCGGGAGCGCCACGCCGATCGAGGGCTCGACCGCGATCGGCTCCATGCCCTCAGCCGGCATCGTCGGCCACCTTCAGTGCCCGGAGCAGGGGCAGGTCCCGCTTCGCGGCCTCCCCGCGGATGAAGCCCCCGGCCCTCGGCGAGCAGCCGGCCTCGACCGCCAGCCGCGCCGACATCGGCCCGTGCTGGAGGTAGAGGTGGAAGCCGTGACGCCACGACCGCGGGTCCGGGCTTGCCAGCGCTCGCAGGCCGGCCGGGGCCAGGGACTCGAGGAGGACGCCGGCGACGCGCTGCCAGAGCCGCATGCGATGACCCTTCGCGGCGTCGTGCAGCAGGGCGGCCGCGAGCAGGTCGAGGTCGTCGTGGCCTGCCGACGCGAGCCGCTCCGCCACGTCGAGCGCGTGGCGGCGATCGGCGACCGGCATCGAGGCGAAGACCTCGAACGCGGGCGGCGGCAGGATGCGTCGGGCAGCCTCCTCCTCGCCGGGCTCAACGCGGGCGCGAACGTGCGACACGAGCTGCGCGACCCTATGCACCGATCAGTGCCTCCGTCAGCGGCCCGAGCGGGGCGAAGAGCACGGACAGCGGGCCGCCGGGCAGCAGGATGAGCAGGAGCAGGACGAGGATGCCGTACGGCGCGTAGCGCTGGACGGTGAACGCGGCCTTCGGGGGCAGAAAGGCGAGCACGACGTTGTACCCGTCGAGCGGCGGGATCGGGATGAGGTTGAAGAGCGCCAGGAGCAGGTTGAAGAAGACGATCCAGCGACCGACCTCGAGCACGAGCCCCTCGACGCCGGCCATGTCGAGGATGCGGTACACGACGGCCGCCACGACCGCGACGATCACGTTCGCCACGGGGCCGGCGGCGGCGACGATCGCCATGCCGATCCGCCCCGGCCGCAGCGCGTACACGTTCACCGGCACCGGCCGCCCCCACCCGAACCCGGCCAGCACGAAGACGAGCGCGCCGACCGGATCGATGTGCGCGACCGGGTTCAGCGTCACGCGTCCGAGGGCGCGCGGGCGATGGTCCCCGAGCTGGTCGGCGATGAACGCGTGGCTGAACTCGTGGAACGTGATGCCGACGACAAGCGCGACCGCGATGCCGGCGATCTGGGCGGGGGTGAAGTCGAGGAAGATCATTCGGCGCCGCCGTCAGGCCAGCCGGGGCATGAGGTCGCTCAGCAGCGTGACGAGGCGCTCGGCGCCGACCTTGCCCATCTCGAGCACCTCGTCATGCGTCGCGCCCGTCTCGACGTCATCGGTCGCCTTGTTCGTGATCAGGCTGAAGCCGAGGACCCGCACGCCGGCGTGGCGCGCGACGATCACCTCGTGCGCGGTGCTCATGCCGACCGCGTCGGCGCCGATCCCGCGGAGCATGCGCATCTCCGCTCGCGTCTCGTACGACGGGCCGGAGAGCATGACGTACACCCCCTCGCGCAGGCGGACGCCGGCCCGCCCGGCCGACTCGCGCGCGGCTGCCTGCAGCGACGGGTCGTAGGCATCGGTCATCGGCGGAAAGCGAGGGCCGAAGCGATCGAGGTTCGGGCCGAGCAGCGGATTGTCGCCGGACAGGTTGATGTGGTCGCTGATGAGCATGACGTCGCCCGGCTCGAATGCCGGGTCCAGCCCCCCGGCGGCATTCGTGACGACGAGCGTCTCGATCCCGAGCGCGATCACGGCGCGCAGGAGCAGCGTCGCCTCCTGGTGGGAGTGCCCCTCGTATGGATGCGCGCGCCCCGAGAGGAGCAGCATCGGCGTCCCCTGCACGGTGCCCGCCACGAGCTCGCTGGCGTGCCCCGCCACACCGGCGGCCGGGACGTTCGGCACGTCGCCGTACCCGATGCTGAGCCGCGGCTCGTCGTCGAGCAGCGCGACGACGCCGCCCAACGCGGAACCGAGCACGGCCGCGAGCCGCGGAACGGCAAGTGCCGGCTCCGCCTCCAGGCGCGCGCGGACGGCGTCCGTCGCCGCCGAGATCCGCCGATCCAGCTCCGCGCCGAGGACCGGTTCGCCCACCTACATCCGCTCCAGCAGGTCGCGCTTCTTCGCCTCGTACTCCTCGGCC
>DATKDB010000136.1:0-9774 GCA_035512895.1 Binatia bacterium
CAGATCCTGTTCACGAACGACGTCTACCACACCACCATCCAGAAGAACGCCATCGGTCTATCGGCCGGCATCGAGGGTCACATGCATGCCGACTGGCGGGTCACCGAGTTCAAGGTCACCGAGGTGGGAGCCGGCGACCCATAGCGGCACTCCCGGTCCGCCCTAGGGGTTTCTGACCTCGAACACGAACGCCAGCGCACCGGAGTGCGTGATCCCGTTTGCGAGCGCGGAGTCCGACCGCAAGAACATGCGATGGAACCCGTTCACGAGTTGCGTCGTATCGATGCTGACGGTGCACCGGCACTCGCCGGAATCTTGTTTGATCACGAGCCCGGCGTGGTGGTGGTGGTGGAAGTCGGGGTCGATCGCTACGAGGTGCGAGGTTGTGGGCGTGCCGTCCGCACCCGCAACGAGCTTGAGGGTGAACGTCCAGACCCCTGAGACGGGACTCGCGGGCAGAGCGTCGATGTACGCGTTCTGATAGCCGACATCGGTGTACCAACCCCGCGCCGTCACACCGAAACCGCCCTCAGACCCGTTCACAGCGTTGCCGTTGTCCAAGTACGTCTTCCATCCGGATGAGGTCAGCATCTCAGTTCCATCCGGTTGATCGACTCGGGCCTTGAAGCGGAACTCCTGCCACCCGTCGGATACCGTGCTGGTGTCGATCTGAACCGGTGCCGTGAACACGCAGGTAGCGGCGCAGTCTCTGTCGAACTCGACAGGGACAACGAGTCCGCTGTCGTCGGCCGCGTAGATGGCAACATCGACGCGGCGCAGGTGTCCGGGGTTCTCGTGCATGACGACCCGCAGATCGAATCGCACCACGCCGCGGATCTGCTGCAGGTACGGGAAGCAGGTACCAACATGCACATGCCCGGAGTCGCCCTGGCTTCCCGAGGCCGAGACCCACCAATCCTGCGTCTCGATGAAAATCCTGGGCTCGGGATAACCGATGCACTCCAGGCCCTCCAAGGCACCCGCTGCCGGCGGATGGGCAGCTTGGTGGCCTGCCGTGTCAGGCCCGGCCGACACGGGGACTCCGGCCGTGGGCGATTCAGTGGGTGATGGAAGGTCGCGGAGGGTCGCATGCTGCTGGACCGCACTCCTTGGCAGATCCGTGACCAGCTGCTCCAGTCGCTCAGGGCCGGTCCGCTCGACGTGGTGGAGCGGCTCCGAGAGCCGATCCTCGCGCACACTTTCCGGAGCCACCGTCGCCGCACCACCTGCGGGATTGTGCGCGACGACCGTGTTCTGGACGTTCGCCGAGGACGCAGCCATCGGCGCGGTCATCAGAATGCCGAGGACCGGCCAAACCCACCGAGAGCCCCAACGGCGCCCGCCTTTGCCCCTCCTCGGCCGGCGCCACCGCGGGTGATCAGAGTGCTCGGCCAGCATCGGAGATCATGGTACACCTGCATCTCCAGCGCGGGGCGGTGTCGTCGGGCAACTCGGCGAGCGCGCTCGTCTCCCCGGCTGCCCGGCCGCACGTGAGCGGAGTTGCCGAGGACGCACACCCTCGAGCCAGCGCCGTGGAGCTGAAGCACTACGCCCCGGGGATCGGACTCCTGATGGAGGAGACGGTCACCGGGGGCAGCAAGGGCATCCAGCTCATCGAGTTCCGCGAGGGGCGACTGACGAACTCAGGATCCGAGCAGATCGGGAAGCTCGGCCACGAGCTTCGATCGGGCCCACATCGGACCGAGGCCGGCGGCGCGTGAAGCCGCGTGCGCCTCCAGATCGGTGTGCCGTCCAAAGAGTACGACTCGGCTCGCGGCACCTGCCCGAGCATGAAGCGCATCGGACCAGGAGTCCTCGCGCGCCGACCAATCCACGAGTACGAGGTCGAACGGCTCGTCCACCGGAAGCTCGGCTGGGTCATCGACCCGCAGGAGCGATGCGCCGGCGGCCGTGGCGGCGGACTCGATGCGGCTGAAGAGCATGAGGTCGCTGACGACCGCGACGACCCTCATTCCGCGGACGAGGGCTCCGCGGGCGCTTCGGGACGGACGTGCGGGCCGGTGCCGTTGCCGTTGGCGTTGCCGGGAGCGTGGCCGTTCAGGCCGACCGCCTGGTCGACGACGAAGCGCGCGATGCGCATCGGATAAACGCCGACGACGACCGGCGCGCGGACCTCGACCGAGAGCTCGACGCCGACCTCGTCCCGCTGCCAGAGGTCCTGCAGTTTCGTGGCCTCGCGTTCGGGCAGACCGATGTACGCCGTCGTCCCGTTCCGGACGACCACGCTCATCGCGTCGGGCTCGAGCCCGAATCGGCGCCGGATGTCGGCGACCGCGATGTACGGACGTGATGTGAGATATCGGCGGAGGCTCGAGGTGCTCGGCCGTTTGTTGGCGGACATGGGTTGTGCCAGCCAGTCTACCCCCGCGACGGCGTCGCGTCAGGAGCGCTCGCCGAAGACGCTGCGCAGGACGAAGAGGACGTTTGCCGGCCGCTCGGCCAGGCGGCGCATGAAGTACGGGTACCACTCGGTGCCGTACGGGACGTAGACGCGCAGCCGATAGCCCTCGGCGATGAGCCGGCGCTGCAGGTCGCGCCGCACGCCGTACAGCATCTGAAACTCGAAGCGATCCGGGCCGATGCCGCGCTCGCGCGCGAGGGCGCTGACGCGCCGGATCATCTCGGCGTCGTGGGTCGCGACACCCGGGTAGGCATCGGCCTCGAGCAGGCGCTCGCAGAGGCGCACGAAGGCATCACCGATCGCGTCGCGCTCCTGGTGCGCGATCTCGGGCGGCTCCGCGTACGCGCCCTTGCAGACGCGCGTCCGCACCCGATCGGCGGCCAGGGTCTCGACGTCCGCGACAGAGCGGTGCAGGTACGACTGGATGGCCGGGCCGACGTCGTGGCCGTCGGCGCGCAGCCGGGCGACGACGTCGAGCGTGCGGTCCGTCGTGTCCGACGACTCCATGTCGATGCGGATGAAGATCCCGTGCCGCGTCCCCGCCTCGACGACCGGCACGAGCACCGCCAGGCACTCGTCGACGCCGAGCTCCAGCCCCATCTGGGTGAGCTTGATGCTGACGTTCGCCTCGAGGGCCTCGGACGCGATGCGCTCGATGGCCTCGACGTAGACCGCGGCGGCGCGGTCGGCCGAGGCGCGGTCGTCGACCGACTCGCCGAGCACGTCGAGCGTCGCCGTCGCGCCGGCGGCGTTCAGCGCCCGAACGGCGGCGACCGCCTCGTCGAGCGTCGTCCCCGCCACGAACCGCAACGGCATCCGGCGCAGCAGGGGCGTCGCGAGCGCCACCCGGGCCACCCACCGCCGGTTGCTGAGCCACAGGAAGAGCGCGCGCAGCGCCGCCGACAGCATCAGCCGCGGCGGCCGTGGCCCCAGCCGCGCGCGCGCTCGACGGCGCGGCGGATCGTGTCCTTGTCCGGGATCGGCCCCGCACCGTAATCGCGCGCCGCGAGGCCGATCGGTCCGGGCCAACCGGCGATGATGTCCACGCCGTCGATGCGGATCGTGGGCGAGCCACGCATCTCGAGCAGCGCCGCATCCTCCTCCGAGCTGACGGCGACCATCTGGATCGGCGTCTCGAACGCGTCCTCGGTCAGCACCTCGACGAGGTTCTGGCGCGCCGGCATGGCGGCCGGGTCGCCATCGGCGTAGAGCAGCTCGACGCGCATCGTCAGCTGGTGGCGAAGAACGCGACGAGCGCGAAGAGCGCGACGACGACGAGGCCGGCCGAGATCGCGATCCGGCGCCGCTCATCGCCGCTCATGCCCGCCCGCGCGGGCGGCTGCCCTCGAACGGCACGACCGCGCCAGGCGAGGTACCGCTCCCGGTTCGTCTCACGTCCCTCGCGCGACCGATACACCTGCCAGGCGGGCCACCCGGCGAGATAGGCCACCACGCCGGCGGCGACGGCGACGAGGAGCCAGCCGAGCGGCGGCACGGGCTCAGTCCTCCCCGCCGGTCGCCGCCGCGTCGACGATCCACTCGACGTGCGGCCCCTCGACGCGCGCCGCGGGAAGGTCGGAGCCGCCCGAGCGCACGTCACGCAGCGCGTCCGCCTTGTCGGCCCCGGTGACGACGAAGAGCACGCCACGGCCGGCGCTGAGCACCCCGAAGGTGAGCGTCATGCGCCACGCCTCCTGCGCCGGCGCCCAGTTCGCGACGACCCAGCGCTCGCGCTCGTCGAGCGCCGTCGAACCGGGAAAGAGGCTGGCCGTGTGGCCATCCGGCCCCATCCCGAGCCAGACGAGGTCGAACGCCGGGGGATCGTCCCCACGGGCGTCGAACGCGAGGCGAAGCTCGCTCTCGTACGAGAGGGCCGCGGCCTCGATGTCGGCGGCCTCGGCCGGCATGCGGTGGATCCGGTCCGGGCGGACCCCCGGAAGCTGCGAGATGAGCATCCCGTACGCGACCCCGAAGTTCGACTCGGGGTGGTCGGGCGGCACGGCACGCTCGTCGCCCCAAAAGAACTCGACCCGGCTCCAGTCGACATCCCCGACGCGGGCCGGGTCGAGGAGCAGCGGGTAGACCCGCTTCGGCGTGCCACCGCCCGAGAGCGCGACCCGGAAGATGCCACGCTGCTCGATCGCGTCCCGCGCGGATGCCACGAATCGGTCGGCGGTCTCGTACGCGACGGCATCGGCGTTCGGCAGCACAGTGAATCGGGTCACGCGGCGGCCTCGCGTGCGGAGGCGAGCAGGATCGCGGCTGCGCGCAGCGCGTCCTCGTACACCGGGTCGACGAGGTCGAGGGCGAGCTGCGAGCTGAGCAGCTCCGCCTCGCGCGGGGTCTGCATCGGGACGCGCCGCAAGAGCGCCGTCATCCCATCGGCGTTCGTCGCCACCATCGCGCCATCCTCGTCGCGATCGATGATGAACTCCGCCGCACCGGTCTCGCCCAGCGACCGCAACCGGACCGACATCAGCTCACCCGGCCGCACGGCGTCGGTCGGAACCGCCTCGATGAGCAGCTCGACCATCTCGTGCTTGCCCTCGAGGACGAGGCGGACGCCGTCGTCGCCGCCCGGTTCGAGCGTGCGGTGACGGCGCCAGCCCAGGCGCGTCGCGATCCAGCCCGCGTAGAGCAGCGCCTGGGCCATCGGGGCGGCCACGCCTGGAGCAACCTCGTCGTCCTCGTCGCGGCGGCTCGATCTCGACGGCGGGACCGCATATCGGATGCTGAGGCGGCTCAGGTTCGGCAGGTAGCGCCGGAAGCGTGGCGCATCGAAGAACTGCGCCGTCAGCTCCTGCCACCAGGAGAGGCGCTCCCAGCTCAGGTCACCCACGCCGCTCGATCGGCGCAGCGTGCCGAGCCGGCGCAGGCCCGCCAACAGGTCGCCGAAGTCGGCCGAGTCGAGGAGGACGCGATCCCCCATCTCGACGAGCTGCTCGAAGACCGGATCGCCGAAGGGTGGGTCGCCCGGCCACCAGACGTGCGTCGGGAGGTCGTGGATGAGCAACGGGGCCACGATGCCGGAGAGGTGCGCCGCCGCCTCGCCCCGGACCGTGAGCACGACCTCCTCGTAGCAGACGCGGTCCCCGCCGCCGGTGGCATCGTGACAGTGGGTGCTGATCCGCGCGTCCATCGGGCTCGCCGCGGCGCGCGCCTCGGGAACGAGCACGATCGCGCGCGATGGGTGGCGCACACCGAGCCCCATGAGCGTCTGGACGACGCGATCGGCCGCCTCACCGTCCACGACCGTCACGATCAGGTTGAGGACCGATGCCCGCGCGTGCGGCAGGCCCTTCTCGGTGATGCGCGCCTCGCCGCCGGCGTCCGTCCCCGCCGGCACGTCCCACAACGAGGAGAGGTGACCCGCGATCGCCTGGACGCTCGTGTCGCGCTGCTCCCACATCGGGGTCGCCAGGCTCTCGGCATCGCCGAAGCGCATGAGCCGCCGGTGGACCGCCTGCTCCTCGGCCGCGCTCGGCACCTGCTCGTTCACGGCCGGCGCCAGGCGCGCCCGTCGCGCTCGAGCAGCTCGTCTGCGGCCGGCGGGCCCCAGGTGCCGGCCTCGTACGGGTGCAGCGGCCCACCTTCACCGGCCGCCCAGGCCTCGAGGATCGGGTCGAGGATCGCCCACGCACGCTCGACCTCGTCGTCGCGCGTGAAGAGGCTCGCGTCGCCGACCATCGCGTCGAGGAGCAGCGTCTCGTACGCGTCCGGGGAGTCGACCGCAAAGCTCGACCCGTAGCGGAAGTCCATGTTGACGTTCCGGATCTGCAGTCCCTGCCCCGGCACCTTGGCGCCGAAGCGCAGGAGAATCCCCTCGTCGGGCTGGACACGGATGGCGAGCACGTTCGGGTCGACCTGCGGCACGCCGGCGCGCGCGAAGAGGGCGAGCGGCGCCCGGCGGAACTGGACCGCGATCTCTGTGACCCGGCTCGGCAGCGCCTTGCCGGTGCGGAGGTAGAACGGCACGCCGGCCCAGCGCCACGAGTCGATGAAGAGCTTGAGCGCCACGAACGTCTCGGCCTCGGAGTCCGGCGCGACGTCGGGCTCCTCGCGGTACGACGGGACGCTCCGGCCCTCCACCCAGCCGGAGACGTATTGGCCGCGCACGGTGTTCGCGGCGACCTCCTCGCGCGACATCGGCTTCACGGCTCGCAGGACCTTGAGCTTCTCGTCGCGCAGCTCCTCGGCACCGAACTCGACCGGCGGCTCCATCGCGAACATCGCGAGCAGCTGCAGGCCATGGTTCTGGACGATGTCGCGCAGTGCCCCGGTGTCGTCGTAGAAGTCGCCGCGCCCCTCGACACCGACCGTCTCGGCCACGGTGATCTGCACCGAGTCGATGTAGCGCCGGTTCCAGATCGGCTCGAAGAGGCCGTTTCCGAAGCGGAAGACCGAGAGGTTCTGGACGGTCTCCTTGCCGAGGTAGTGATCGATCCGATACACCTGGTCCTCGTCGAAGACCTCGGCGATCTCGTGGTTCAGGGTCCGGGCGCTGCCGAGGTCGTAGCCGAACGGCTTCTCGACGATGACGCGCGTCCAGCCGCGCTTCGCGCCCGAGCCCCGCCGCTCACCCCGCGCGGCCAGCCCCGCGCGGTCCAGCTGGTTGACGATCTCCGGGTAGAGGGCCGGCGGCACCGCGAAGTAGAAGAGCCGATTGCCGGCCGTGCCGCGGTCGCGGTCGATCCGGTCCAGCCGCTTCGAGAGCGACGCGAAGGCGGCGGGGTCGTCGAAATCGCCGCGGTGATACTCGATGCCGCGGACAAACGACTCCCAGATCGCCGGCTTGGCGGGCCGGTTGCGGCTGTGCCGGTTGATCCCCTCGAGGAGGTGCTCCCGAAAGGCCTCGTCGGTCAGGTCACGACGTGCGAAGCCGACGACCGTGAACTCCGGGGGGAGGAAGCCGCCGAGGAGGGCGTTGTAGAGGGCCGGCCCGAGCTTGCGCTCCGTGAGATCGCCGGTCGCGCCGCAGATGACCATCGTGCACGGCTCGGCCATGCGCTCGAGGCGCAGGCCCTCCCGCAACGGGTTGGCACGAGCAGGCCGCGCGACGGCGGTGCGGCCGGGACCGTCCGCGTCCGACGAACGTGCCGCGTCGCGGTCGGCCGTCCGTGTCATCGGTCCGGCTCGCGCTCCTTGATCGCGTGGCCGCCGAACTCGTTGCGCAGCGCGGCCAGGACGCGATCGGCGTAGGAGTCGGGCTCGCGCCGGCTGCGGAAGCGCTGCAGCAGGCTGAGGGTGATGACCGGCGCGGGGACGTCATGGTCGATCGCCTCGAACACGGTCCAGCGTCCCTCGCCCGAGTCGGCGACCCAGCCGTGGATGTCGTCGAGGTCGTTCCCCTCCTTCTCGAACGCGTTGCCGGCCAGCTCGAGCAGCCAGGATCGGATGACGGAGCCGTGGTTCCACATCCGCGCGACGGCCGCCAGGTCGAAGTCGTAGTCCGAGGCGTGGAGGATGTCGAAGCCCTCGCCGTACGCCTGCATGATCCCGTACTCGATGCCGTTGTGGACCATCTTCGTGTAGTGCCCGGCTCCCGCGTCGCCGCAGTACAGGTAGCCGTCCTCGGGCGCCAGGGTTCGGACGACCGGCTCGAAGCGCTCGAACACCGCGCGCTTGCCGCCGACCATGGCGCAGAACCCCACCTCGAGGCCCCAGACACCGCCCGAGACCCCCATGTCGAGCCACTCGATGCCCTTCGTCGCAAGCTCGGCGGCGTGCCGCTTCGAGTCGTGGAACCGGCTGTTGCCGGAATCGACGATCACGTCTCCCGGCTCGAGGAGCGAAGCCAACTGCTCGATCATCGCGTCGGTCGCGGCCCCGGACGGCACGCTGATGACGACGTGGCGCGGCGCCTCCATCAGCTCGAGCAGGCGGTCGAGCGGCTCGGCGACCGTGACGCGGCCCTCGTTCTCGGGCTCGGCGGCGACCTCGGCGGCAACGGCCTCGGTCCGGTTCCAGACGACGACGTCGTGACCGCCACGCGCGGCGCGGCGCGCCATCCCCGCCCCCATCCTGCCGAGTCCACAGATCGCGACCTGCATGCTTCTCCCTTGCCGCTTCGTTCGTGTCAGACCGAGACCGCCGAGCCGACCATCGCCTCGAGCCTCGCCAGGCCGGGCTCCAGGTCGTCGAGATGGAGGCGGAGCGCTCGTCGGCCGCGCCGCTGCAGCGACGCGAGGTCACCGAGCGCCTGCGCGGCGATCAGGGTACCGAATGTCTCCTCCCAGCCGGGGACCGGCAGGTCCTTCGACGGATCGGCGGTGATCTGGAGGAACACGCCGCTCGCCGGGCCGCCCTTGTGCAGCTGGCCGGTGGAGTGGAGGAAACGCGGTCCGAACCCGAGCGTCGTGGCCGCGCCGGTCAGTTCGCGGATCCGCGCGCGAATCGCCTGCAGTCGTTCGGTGACCTCGCGGTCCGGCGGAACGTAGGCGAGGATCGCGACGTAGTCGTGCCCGCCACGAACGAGGCCGAGCAGCTGTGCGACGGCACCGTCGACGCTCACCGGGGTGTCCCCGAGCGCGGCGGGATCGGCACTGACCGCGATGCCCGGCTCGCTGACGATCGGCATCGGCTGGTGGAGCCGCCCATCGGATCGATACGCCTCGAGGAGCTCCTTCGTCGCGTCCTTGCTCTCCTGCACGTTCGGCTGGTCGAACGGGTCGATCTCGAACACGATGCCGGCGACAGCCGTGGCCACCTCCCAGCGCACGAACTCGGCGCCGACGTCGAGCGGGTCGGACAACACGATGCGCTGGACCGGATGGCCGCGCCGCTCGAGGTCCTCGGCGAGTCGGTCGAGGCGATCATCGGCCGCGTCCGCGAGCGTGACGAAGGCGAATGCGCGGTCGTCCCCGTACGCCTCGGCGTCCGCAATCGGCTCACCGACGATCGGCACGATGCCCGTCGCGGCCTTCCCGGTGCTCTCGGCGATGAGCTGCTCGGCCCAGTCACCGAAGGCGGCCAAGCGCGGCGAGGTCAGGATCGTCAGCTTGTCGCGGCCGGCGAGCGCCGCCTCGCCGAGGACGGCACCGAGCGCCAGGCCGGGGTTCGCCGCGGCGTCCGCGGTCCGGCACGCGTCCGCCATCGCGCGAGCGCGCTCGAGGAGCATCCCCAGGTCCACCCCGCACAACGCCGCGGGCACGAGCCCGAAGACGGTCAGCGCGGAGTAGCGCCCGCCGACGTCGGGCGGCGCCTCGACGATCGCGCGGAACTCCTGGGCCCGAGCGAGGTCGGCGAGCGGGGTGTCGGGATCGGTGATCGCCACGAAGTCGAGGGCGGGCGCGACCTCGCCCATCGCCGCCTGGAAGGCGCTCGGCTCGGTCGTCGTCCCCGACTTCGAGCTG
>DATKDB010000137.1:0-9358 GCA_035512895.1 Binatia bacterium
GAACGCCACCTGGTGACGGATCTCCGCGGTCGGCGTCTTTCGGCGGCGGAGCCCGAACGCGATGTTCTCGAAGACGGTGAGATGGGGGAAGAGCGCGTAGTTCTGGAAGACCGTGTTCGTGGCGCGCTTGAAGGGCGGGAGATCGGTGACGTCCTCCTCCCCCAAATACACCGTTCCGGACGTGACCTCCTCGAAGCCGCCGATCATCCGCAGCGTCGTCGTCTTGCCGCAGCCCGACGGGCCCAGGAGCCCAAAGAATTCGCCCTTGCCGACCTCGAGCGACAGGTCATCGACGGCTGTGACGTCACCGAATCGCTTGGTGACCCGCTCGAGTCGGACGTCAGCTTCGGGCACGCTTTGGCACTCGCAAACCTTGTCGTATTGCAGTAAGGGACTCGGAGTATAGGTTTCGGGACTCCTTGCCTGTCAAGAAAGCAGGCCATTGCGCAACTTCAGGGCGCCGTCCTGCGTCTATGGCGCAGACAGATCTCGGGCGGGGAGGAATCGGAGGACCGATGGCGAAGCTCAACCACCAGAAGCGGCATCGACCGCGCCCGTCCCCGGCGCGCCGTCGCCGCACGACCCTGCAGCGGGTGCAGGAACAGCGCACCCGCCGAGACCTCGAGCGCTGGCGGAAGTCGGCCTGATCTAGGCGCTGCCCCGCCGAGGGGGCCGCGGATCGCGCACCTGAGCCCGGCCGGATCACCCGGCCGGGCTCGTTCGTTGCTAGACTCGCGTCAACCTGAGCTCCACCGATTCAGCAGCCTGGAGCACGCCACCGATGGACTTCGCCCTCTCGCCGCAGCACGAGGAGATTCGCCGCACCGTGCGCGACTTCGCGGAGAAGCGGATCGCGCCGGTCGCCGACGAGCTCGAGCGCAAGGGCGAGTTCCCGATGGAGATCATCCGCGAGGCGGCGTCGCTCGGCCTTCTCGGCGTCCCGTACCCCGAGGAGATCGGCGGCACCGGGCTCGACAGCCTCGCGTACGCGATCACCGTCGAGGAGCTGAGCCGCGTCAGCGGCTCGGTCGGCATCATCGTCAGCGCGCACACGAGCCTTGGCTGCAACCCGATCTGGATGTCGGGCACCGACGAGCAGAAGGAGAAGTTCCTGCGGCCGATGGCGTCGGGCGAGGTGATCGGCGCCTACGGCCTGACCGAGCCCGGGGCGGGGAGCGACTCGCGCGGCACGCGCACCCGCGCGCGCCGCGACGGCGACGAGTGGGTCATCAACGGCGGCAAGCGCTTCATCACGAACGCCGGCGTGGCCGGCACGTACATCGTCACGGCCGTCACCGACGGCGAGGAGTCGAGCGGCAAGATCAGCGCCTTCATCGTGGAGGCCGATGCGCCCGGGTTCTCGATCGGCCGCATGGAGGAGAAGATGGGCCTCCACGCGAGCAATACCGGCGAGCTCCTCTTCGACGACTGCCGCGTCCCAGCCGGGAACCTGCTCGGCGCCGAGGGGGAGGGCGACCGCCTCTTCCTGAAGACGCTCGACGGCGGTCGCATCGGCATCGCATCGATGGCCCTCGGGCTGGCACAGGCCGCGTACGAGGCCGCATCGGCCTACTCGAAGGAGCGCCGCCAGTTCGGCCGGGCGATCGGCGAGTTCCAGGGGGTCGCCTTCAAGATCGCCGACATGGCCACCTCGATCGACGCGGCCCGGCTCCTGACCTACCGCGCCGCGTGGCTGAAGGACTGCGGCCGGCCGTACAGCACCGAGGCCGCCATGGCGAAGCTCTTCGCCTCCGAGGTCGCCCGCGACGTGACGAACGACGCCGTCCAGGTCCACGGCGGCTACGGGTACATCACCGAGTACAAGGTCGAGCGCTACCTGCGTGACGCGAAGCTGACGGAGATCGGCGAGGGCACGAGCGAGATCCAGCGCATGGTCATCGCGCGCAACCTCCTCGGACTGCGCGCGATGTGACCGCGATCGGATACCCTGTGCACGACGGCCGTTCGTTCGGCGGCCGAGCAGTTCGCAGCCGAGGTGCCCGATCCATGAGCAGCCGCATCGAAGAGCTGGACGCGATCGTCCGCCAGTTCGACCTCAATGAGCATCCCTTCTACGTCGAGTGGCGCGCCGGCACGCTGCCGATCGAACGCCTCGCCGAGTACGCCGACGAGTGGGCGCCGTTCATCTCCGTCGTCGACCGCGGTTGGGATCGGCTCGGGCATGCCGAGTACGCGGCCGAGGAGCGCGAGCACGACGCCCTCTGGTCACGATTCCGTGCCGCCCTGGGTGCCTCGGGCGACATGGCCCGACCGCAGTCGAAGACGCTCCTCGCCGTCGGCGAGCAGGCCTTCGCATCGGTTCCGGAGAGCCTCGGCGCGCTCTACAGCTTCGAGGTCCAGCAGCCGTCGACCGCCTCGTCCAAGCTCGCCGGGCTGCGCGAGCACTATGCCGGCACGGTCGGCGCCGATGCCCAGCGCTACTTCGAGGAGCACGCGGTCGAGACGGAGGAGCCGGCGATGCTCGCCGCCCTCATCGACGGCCTCTCGGACGGCGAGTTCGCGCGGGCGAAGACGGCGTGCGCCATCTTCAGCGCCGCGGCCTGGGGCGCCCTCGACGGGGTCTACTACACCGACTGACGGGCGTCAGCCGCGGCGGTTGCTGAACTCGACCGACCAGCGCCAGGCGGAGCCGTCCGCCTCGTTCCACCATGCGGTCAGGACCCCGGCCTCGCCGCCGGGCAGGATGACGATCGCGCCGAGGTCGGCGTCGGTCGGCCATCGGTCCTCCCGGACGATCGCATCACCGCTGAGCGTGAACCGCGTCATCGGCAGGTAGGGTCCCTCGCGGTCGAGGGCCTCGCCGCGTGCGACGACGCGGTCGTCGCCCTGGCGTACGGTGACCGACACGCGGCGTGGCACGGCGTGCGCCCACGCGACCTCGGCCGGATCGATCCGCGCCCTGGCGAGCTGGAGGCCCGTCGCGGCCGCGCCCGGGTACCAGAGCTCCCACGTGTGCAGGTCCTTCGTGCTCACCTTGCCCTCCTCCTCAGCTGGACGAATGGATCGAGCGACGACGGGTCGGCGAGCGAGCCGCGCGAGGCGGCGACGTCGACCGGCGTGCCCGTCAGGATGCGCTTCACCGGCACCTCGAGCTTCTTGCCCGAGAGCGTGCGCGGGATGGCCGGCACGGCGAGGATCTCGTCCGGCACGTGCCGTGGCGACAGCGTCGAGCGCAGCTCGGCCGCGAGGCGCGCGCGCAGGTCGTCGGTGAGCGATGCGCCCTCGCGCAGGGCGACGAAGAGCAGTAGCCGGTCGCCGTCGTCGAGGTGGACGACGAGCGAGTCGGCGACCTCGGGCATGGACTCGACGACGGCGTAGAACTCGGCCGTCCCGATTCGGACCCCGCCGCGGTTGAGCGTCGCGTCGGAGCGGCCGCTGATGACGCACGAGCCGCGATCGGTGAACGTGATCCAGTCGCCGTGGCGCCAGGTGCCGGGGAAGTCGTCGAAGTAGGCCGCGCGGTAGCGCTCTCCGGAGGGATCGTCCCAGAAGGCGATCGGCATCGACGGCATCGGCGCGGTGATGACGAGCTCGCCCTGCTCACCGACGATCGGCTCGCCGGAGGGCGAGAAGGCCTCGACCGCGCAGCCGAGGTGGCGGCAGGAGATCTCGCCCTCCCAGACTGGCACGAGCGGCGAGGCGCCGACGAACGCGGTGCAGACGTCCGTCCCGCCGGAGACGCTCTGCAGGTGGACCGATGGTGAGACCGCGTCGTACACGTACCGGAAGCCCTCGGCGGGTAACGGCGCCCCGGTGGAGCCCAGGCCGCGGATCCGCGACAGGTTGGCCAGCTTGCCCGGGCGCAGTCCCTCCTTGCGGCAGGCCATGAGGTACGGCGCCGAGGTGCCGAAGTACGTGACCTCCTCCTCGGCCGCCAGCCGCCACAGGGCGCCGAGGTCCGGGTGCGCGGGGGAGCCGTCGTAGAGCACGATCGTCGCGCCGACCGCCAGGCCCGAGACGAGGTAGTTCCACATCATCCAGCCGGTCGTGCTGTACCAGAAGAAGCGGTCGGCGGGACCGAGGTCATGGTGCAGCGCGTGGATCTTCAGGTGCTCGAGCAGGATGCCGCCGTGGCCGTGGACGATCGGCTTCGGCAGGCCGGTCGTGCCCGAGGAGTAGAGGACGAAGAGCGGGTGGTCGAAGGGCACGGCCTCGAAGGCGAGCTCGCCCGCCTCGGCGACGAGCTCGGCCCACGGAACGGCATCCGGGATGCGTGATGCGTCGGTCCGCAAGTAGGGCAGCACGACAGTGGCAACCAGGCTCGGCAGGGCGGCTCGGATGTCCGCCACCGCATCGGCCCGATCCACCTCGCGGTCGCCATAGCGGTAGCCGTCGATCGTGAGCAGCACCTTCGGCTCGATCTGGCCCCAACGATCGACGACGGAGCGTGTCCCGAACTCCGGGGCGCAGCTCGACCAGATCGCGCCGAGCGAGGCGGTCGCCAGCAGGCCGATGACCGCTTCGGGCACGTTCGGCAGGTACGCGACGACTCGGTCGCCCCGCTCCACGCCGAGACGCACGAGCCCGGCCCGGGCACGGGCCACCTGGTCGCGCAGCTCGTCCGCGGTCAGCGTCACGCGGTCGCGGCTCTGGGAGCGCCCGACGACGACGGTCTCGTCGCCGGCGCGTCCGTCAAGTCGGAGGCAGTGCTCCGCCCAGCTCAGGGCCGCGCCGGGGAACCAGCGCGTGCCGGGCATCGTTCGGTCGGCCAGCGCCGGGCCGGGATCGGTGCTCGAACGGACCGCGAAGTGCTCCCAGACCGATGACCAGAAGGCGCCGGCATCGTCGATCGACCAGCGCAGGAGCGCGTCGTAGTCCTCGAATCGCAGTCCCCGCTCGCGCTCGAGCCAGGCGAGGTAGGCGCCGATCCGCGTCCGCTCGCGCACGTCGGCCGGCGGCGACCACAGGATCGCGGGATCGGGCATGGCTCGATAATGCCAGAAGGCCGGGGATATGCTCGGGCCGATGCTCGTCGCCACGGTGCTCGCGCTCCTCGTCGTGGCCGGCGCTGCGGTCTTGGTGCCGGCACCGATAGCCGCCGCCGGCGCGGTTCCCGACGAGCCCGGAGTCGTGATGCTGCCCGAGGTCCCGACGTACCAGGCGGTGGCGGTCGACCTCGACGGCGACGGCGCGCGCGAGGTCGTGCGGCTCGTGGCCGGCGATCGCGGCTCGATCCTCGTCGAGGCGTGGCGCGAGGCGGCGGGCGCGTGGGAGATGGCCCTCAGGCCGATCGAGGTCACGCCGCGACGGCCGGCGGTCGGGCAGGGAGACGTCGTCTACGCCGGCACGCCCGCGCGCCTCATCGTGCGCCGCGTCGAGGGCGTCGATCGGGTTACCCTCGTCCGCCAGCCGCGCTTCCAGGAGCCGGACCTCGAGCGGGAGTGCTGCCTGCTGCTCCACGACCTCGTGCTCCACGATGCCTCACTCGGCCTGCGCCCGGTGGCCGATCCGTCCGACTCGGTCGGGGCCGTGACGGCCCTCGACCTCGACGGCGACGGAACCGACGAGTTGCTCGTTACGGGGTCCATGGCTTCCCTGCCAGACATCGGCTTTCCGAGCGAGGCGCGCGTGTATCGCTGGGACGGCGTGGCGTTCGGTGCCCCGGTGGTCACGGTGCTCCGCATCAGTTTCGGCGACACTCCCTTCGTCCTGGGTGACAGCGACGGCGTTCCCGGCGTGGAGGCCGGGGTCATCAGCCGGGCGGCCGGGCTGACGGTGCTCTACCGCGTCAGCCTGGCGGAGGACGACGCGCTGCGCATCGAGGATGCCGACCTGTTCGTGACCGATGCGCTGGCCGTCCCGCAGGGGGACGGCCGCGGTCTGGCGTACATCAGCCCGAGCGCCGATCTCACCGTGCTGTCGTGGCCGGCGGGCGAGCGTCCTGCGCCGCTGGGTCAGCTCCCGATCAACGAGGGACGGATCCTCGGGCTGGTCGAGATCCACGGCACGCCGCGGCTTCTCGTCCAGGAGGCCGGCTCGGGCGAGGTGCTCGTCCTCGAGCTGCCGGAGCTCACGCCGCCGAGCGACGGTACCGTGGCGCGGATCCCGTCCGTCGCTCGCTTCGCCGTCAGCCCGGCCAGGCCGTACGTCGGCCCGCTCCCCGGCGGTGGCCCGGACGGCGAGCCGGCCTTCATCGTCTCCGGCTGGCTCCTGCCCGGCGACGGCCGCGGGCCGGACAGCGCGGTCCGGATCGGGACGCTCGCCGGAGCCCAGCCGATCGGGCTCGTCGGAGCGGGCCGGTCATGGCTGGCGCTCCTCCATGCGCCGCTGCCCTTCCCGCCGCTCGACCCCGCCGGTGGACGCCTCGACGTGCCGATCCTGCAGCCCGGGTCGGGCGTCAGCCTCGCGCCACTCGCGCTCGCGAGCACGCCGGAGGCCGACCATGGCACGCTCGACCCGCCGCTCGAGGGAGCGGCATCGCTGCCGGACGGCGCGATTGCCGTCGGTGCGGAGGGGTTCGTGGCGGTCGTTGACGCGCCGCCCGGATCGCGCATCCATCTCGGCGCCGAGGACCCCACGACGCTCGCGTCGGTGCGCATCGTCCCCGCCGCCGGGCAGGTCCGGCTGTCGCTCCTTCCGCCGGCCGGCGACGAGGAGCGCCTCCCGCGCCGCGTCTCGCTCGTCGTGACGACGCCCGCCGGTCACGGGTACGTGGCCTCGTGGCTCGTCAGGGTCTACGCCGCGCCGCCTCCGCTCGAGACGAGCGTCACGACGCCATTCGGATCCGATGCCGTCGAGGTCCGCGGACGGAGCGCGCCGTACGCCACGGTCCGGATCGCCGGCTCGGAACTGACGCTCGACGCCGGTGGCCACTTCGCGACGAGGGTCCCGCTGCCGCCCTGGCCGACGGAGATCAGCGTCGTCGCCGTCGACCCGCTCGGGAACACCGCAAGCTCGACGCTCACCGGGGTCGGGCTGTTCGACTATCGCGGCCTGCCCTGGCTGCCGATCAGCGTCATGCTCGTCGCGGCGGCCGCGGCGGTCCTCTTCCTCCGCGTCCCGCGCTCGCGGCCTGCGGAGCCGCGTGCCGGCGACGACGCGGCCCTCGAGGAGATGGATCCGGACTGATCAGCCTCCCCGTCGCCGCCGTGCGAGTCGCTCGGCGAGGGTCTCCCCGGCGGGCTCGGGCGTCGGCTCGGCGGGCTCGGGCGTCGGCTCGGCGGTTGCGGTCGGCGGCGGTGGCCGGCTGGCGACGGGCTCGCTCGTCGGTTCGGGCGACGCTGGCGGCGGGCCCTGCGGCGGCCGCTCCGCTCGTCGTTGGCTGCGCGCCTTCGCGGCTCGCAGCTCCGCCAAGCCGGCGACCGCTTCCGGCTCCGCGCGCCCGAGGCGGAGGCGCCGAGCCGTCCAGTCCCGCGCGCGACGCAGGTCTGAGCCGGAGAGCGCCACGCGTCGCACGCCGACGTCGAGCGGCACGAGCAGGATCGCCAGGAGCAGCAACCACGGCCAGACCGGCGTCGGGAAGGCGCCGGCGGCGATGTCGTGGCGCCAGACGTCCGACCCGGGCTCCTCCGACTCGAGCGAGAGCTGGCGCCCACGGCCCGCGGCGGCGTACGCGGCGAGCGCATCGATGTCGACCCCGAGCCGGCGGTACTCCGCGGCCGCGGGCGAGACGATGCCGAGGGTCCGGCTGGCCGCATCGGTCCCGCCCTCGCCCTCGAACGTCTGGGCCACCCGAACGAGGTAGGCGCCGGGATCCTCGGCCCGGATGGTTCCGCCGTAGCGGCCCGGACCGATCTGCTCGAGCACCGTCTGCGTCGGCTCGAGATCGGGCGACACGAGGCGCAGGACGGTGCGGTAGAAGTTGCGCGGCCCGCCCTCGTCGTCGAGCGAGGTGACCTCGACGTTCAGCTCGCCGTGATCGGCGGGGGAGAAGCGGACCTCGATCCCCTCCGCGTCCTGCGGCGGCAGCGTCCATGCGACGAGCTGAGCGGTCAGCGTCCCGAACTCGGGCGTGCCGATCCACGGCGTCGCCCACTGCTGCCGCGCGTCGGAGGTCCAAGCTACGGCGCGTCCGAGGCCATACTGCCACTGCGCCAGGAGCGGGTCCTCGCGCCCGGTCAGGAGGGCGACGGTCGCCGAGCCCTTCGCCGTCGTGGCGTTGTAGCCCATGAGCTGCGGCAGCCGGCCGGCATCCAGCCCGTCGAGGATCTCGGAGGCGGCGGACGGGATCGGCTGGAACGTCTCCTCGACGATCTGCTCGCCGGCGGTCCGGATCGTCTCGCGCAGGAAGATGTCCGGGATCGTCGTGGCGTCGGCGGCATCGTAGTAGCGGCCGCCGGACTCCTCGGCCAGCCGCTCGAGCAGGCCGGCCGAGCCGCCGCCGGTGCCGATCGTCGAGAGCGTGATGCCGGCCGCCTGCATGTCGGCCAGCAGCTCGTCGTACCGGCCCGACGTCGACCAGCCGTCGGTGATGAGGATGATGTGGCGCAGCGTCGCCGGGTTGTTGATGAGGTCGTCATACGCGGCCTTGAGGCCGGCGTAGATGTTCGTGTTGCCGTCCGCCGCGAACCCGAGCCCGTTGCCGAGCGCTCCGAAGTCGATCGGCGCCGTGCGCACCGCCCAGTGCGCGCCCTGGTCGAAGGCGACGACGCCGAGCTGGTCGGTCGGCGCGAGCGCCTCCGCTGCCCGCAGGATCGCCTCGCGCGCGATGTCGACCTTCTCGAAGCCGCGCGTGCCCGACGGGTTCGCGTTGTCGCGCGAATCGCCGGTGCAGTGGCAGTCGGCCATGCTGCCCGATTTGTCGACGACCGCCACCATCGCCACGTCGGGCGAGCGCTCCCGGTCGCGGACGGTCATGTACACCGGCAGCGTCTCCTCGAGCGGCGTGTCGATGTAGCCGCCGGCGCCGTAGCTGTTCCTGCCGCCGACCATGACGAGGCCCTTCCCCAGGTCGCGGACGTACACTTGCAGGGAGGCCATCGCCGTCGCGCCGAGGGCGTCGGCGGCGACGTTGTCGAGGACGATCGTGTCGTAGCCGGCGAGCGCCGTGAGCGAGGCGGGCACGCCGTTCGACGGCACGACCGTCACCTCGAGACTGCCTTCGCCGAGCGAGGCCACGAGGTCGGCCGCGCGTGCCGCGTCGTCGGTGGCGAGGAGCACCTGCGGCTCGCCGGTCACGAGCACGTACGCGTCGGCGGCGTTGTTCTCCGTGAACCGATCTTCGTCGGGCTCGATGACGGCGCGGAAGACGTGGAACCCGGGCTCGTCGGCGGTGACCGCGAACGGCAGGGTCGTGATCCCGGGCTCGAGCTCGATCTCGCGCGTCGCGACGGTCGCCCCGTCCGCCAGGAGGCGCAGGGTCGCTCCCGTCGTGATCGTCGAGCGCAGGCGCACGACG
>DATKDB010000138.1:0-10379 GCA_035512895.1 Binatia bacterium
GGTGCCCGCGCCAGGCCGAGAGGAGCGTCGGGTTGTTGAGCATCGTCCGGCACCGGTTCATCGGGTCGATCGCGAGCTCGACGCGGCAGCCCGTCGCCTCCGCCGCCGCATCCGCCATCGTGCGAAAGCGATCGATCATCGCGTCGAGGTCGGGATCGACCGGCGTGCGCAGGTACCAACGGCCACTTGTCAGGTCGGGGACGATGTTCGGCGCCGCGCCGCCGTGGGTGATGATGCCGTGCACCCGCTCGCCGGGCTTCAGGTGCTGCCGCCACTGGGCGACCATCGTGTGCAGCAGGACGATCGCGTCGAGCGCGTTCTTGCCGAGCCACGGATCCGCGCTGGCGTGCGCGAGCGTGCCGTGGAACGTGACGCCGACCTCGATGACCGCCAGGCATGCGATCTCGGCGCTCGAGCTGTCGGCCGGGTGGATCTGGAGGCAGGCGTCCACGTCGTCGAAGATGCCGGCTGCGATGAGATGGACCTTGCCGTTGCCGGCCTCCTCGGCGGGCGTCCCGATGAACCGGATCTCGCCGCCAAAATCGCGGCCGAGAACGTTGGCGGAGGCGACGGCGGCGCCGGCGCTCGACGAGCACATCAGGTTGTGGCCGCAGCCGTGCCCGACCTCCGGCAGGGCGTCGTACTCCCCCGCGAACGCGATGACCGGGCCGCTCCGCTCCCCTCTCCACCGCGCGACGAAGGCCGTGTCCAGGCCGCCGGCGGGCGCCGTGATCTCGAACCCATGGTGTTCGAGCAGCTCCGCGGTCCACCCGGCGGCGAGGCGCTCCTCGAAAGCGATCTCCGGATTCGCATGGACGCGGTGCGACAGGTCGAGGGCATCGGGGAGAACGCCGTCGACGGCCTCGTCCAGCTTCGGCTCTCGATCGGTCACGGCCACCTCCTACGAACTGCTGCGGACGAAGAACCACTCGGTGACGCCGGCGAGAATGAGGACGAAGAGCGCGATCGGGACGTTGAGCGCGTCGCCGAGCCGGAGGCCCGCGAGCGATGCCACGACGAGCCCGGCGAGCGCGCCGCGCCGCGCAGCCCTGCCCCACGCGCCACGATAGACGATGCGCCGCCCGGCCACGACCTCGCCGAGGAAGGCGAACGGCGCGACGAGGAGCCCGACTGCGGTCGCGGCCAGCGTGATCCCGAGGACGAGATTCCGCGCGGCCCCGGGACACGGCTGGACCGCGGTCTCGACCGGGCAGCTGCTGCTCGCGAACGCGATGAGCGCGAGCCACGCCAGGATGCCGAGCAGGATGAGCGCACCGACGATCGTGCGGTTCCGTCCGCTCATCGCGAGGCGTCGGGGCAGATCTCGCGGAACGGGCAGTAGCCGCAGGCCAGGGCCGAGGGCGTGGCCTCGAACCGGCCGCCGCGGATCCCCTCGGCGGCGGCGGTCAGGCGCTCCTGCGCCTTCGCCAGGCGCTTCTCGGATGGCTCGCTGCGACCGACGATGCCGGACTCCATGAAGTGGAGCGCCAGCTCGTCGGGCAGCGCGCCGTGCTGCGCCTCGTGGGCCAGCGCGTAGATGGACAGCTGGAGCGACTCGCGTGCTCGCCGGTTGGCGGTCGGCAGGTCCCGCACGTCGCTCGACTTGTAGTCGGTGATGACGACACGACCGGCCTCGTCGCGGTCGACGCGGTCATAGCGGCCACGCAGGCGGTCCGCGCCAAAGGCGACGGTGAAGTCCTGCTCGACGGCGATCGGGCGCGCCGGGTCGCGCTGCTCATCCGCCCAGAAGCGCTCAATCGCTTCGTGGGCCGCCGCCCGGCGCGCCTCCTCGTGCTCCCTCGTCAGGAAGCCGACCGACTCCCAGGCCGCGTCGAGCGCGGCGTGGAGCTCCTCGACCGACATCGGGCGCCCGGCGAGCTGGCGCCGGTGATAGGCCTGTGCCGCCGCGTGCAGCGCCCGGCCGTAGACCATGGCGTGCGAGACCGGCGTCGGGATGCGGACGACGTGGCCGTATCGGTACTTCGCCGGGCACTCGAGGTAGTCGTGGATCTGGCCGTAGCTCAGGTTAAGCGCCCGGTCGCCCAGCCTCGGTCGTGGCGCCGCCGGCACACCGTCGCGCGGCGAGCCCTCGTGGCGCGCGAGCCGCTCCAGCAGCGCGGGACGGACCGTCTCCGACGGCGTCGCGGGCGGCAGGTCGAGCGCCTCGGTCACGAACTGGCTCACGGCCCGCGAGCGCCGGCCCCCGTAATCCTGGGCCCAGGTCAAAACGAGCTCCTCGCGAGCGCGCGTCATCCCGACGTAGAAGAGGCGGCGCTCCTCCGCGACGTGCTGATCGGGCCCGACCGCGGGGGCGTCGGGCAGCAGCGCATCCGGCAGCTCCAGCAGGTCGTGCCGGTCGCGACCCGGGAAGCGGTCGGCCACGAGGCCGACGAGGAAGACGACATTGAACTCGAGGCCCTTCGCCTTGTGGTACGTGAGGACGTGGACAGCGTCCCCCTCGTCGGGATCGGCATCGGCGGTCGAGGGATCGTCGCCCGTCTCGATGAGCGTGTCGAGCTGCGCCACGAGGAACGGCAGCCGGTCGTCGCGCAGGAGGGCGCCCTGGCGGCGCACGATCTCGAAGAAGCGGCCGACGTTGGCCAGGCGCTCCTCCCCCGTCTCGCGCGCCTCGTGAGTCAGCCGCGCCAACCAGCCGGAGCCCGAGATGAAGTGGTAGAGCAGCTCGCCACAGGTCCGCTCGGTGCTCATCGACCGATGCGCGTCGAGGCTCGCCATCAGGCGCTGCACGACCTCGAGCGCTCGGACGCCGAAGGGCGAGTCCTCCGGCCGCTCGGCCGCGTCGCGCAGCGCGGCGGCCAGGCTGCTCCGGCGACGGCGGGCGCGCGTCAGCGCGAGCGTCACGTCGGCCGGCGCGAGGCCGAAGATCTCGCTCGTGGCCAGGTCGTAGAGGCTGACCGAGTCGTCGGGGTCGTTCACGGCGCGCAGGAAGCTGATGAGGACCCTTACCTCGGGCTGGCGATACAGCCCGGCCGTGCCACTGAAGCGCCACGGGATGCGCGCCATGTTCAGCGCGCGCAGGTACGGGTCCGCGTCCCGGTTGCCCCGGACGAGGATGGCATGGTCGCCGGCCCGGCGGCCCGCCCGGATCGAGGAGCCGATGCGCTCGGCGATCGCGTCGGACTCGTCCGACCCGGTCGTGAAGCCGAGCAGGTCGATGGCGCCCGCGGGCGGCTCCGGACGCGCGAACTTCGACCGTGCCCGCAGGCGCTTGTCGAGGCCCTCGCGCGCCTCGAGCCGCTCGGGATCGTTGTGGCGGATCAGCCGGTGAGAAGCGTCGAGGATCGGCTGCCGGCTGCGGTAGTTGTCGACGAGGACGACGCCCGCCGCCTTCGGATACGCCTCCCGGAAGCCGAGGATGTTGCCGAGCGCCGCGCCACGGAAGCGGTAGATGCTCTGGTCGTCGTCGCCGACGACCGTGACGTTGCCATGCTCCTCGGCGAGGAGCCGGACCATCTCCCACTGGGCGTGGTTCGTGTCCTGGAACTCGTCCACGAGGATGTACCGATACCGCCGCCGCTCGTCGGCGAGGACCGCGGGGTGCTCCCGCAGCAGCCGCAGCGCCAGGCTGACCTGGTCGCCGAAGTCGAGCCGATCCCCCACGCGCATGAGCCGCTCGTACGCGGCATACGCCGCGGCCAGCTCGGCATGGCTCGCCGCCGTCTCCGCGAGCGCGAGGTCATCGGGCGCGGCGGCGGCCGCATCCGCCAATCGACGCGCGACGTCGAGATACGCCTCCGGCGCGATGTCCTCGTCGCGCAGCCGGCTGATGAGCGTGACGAGGGCCGCGAGAAAGCGCGTCGGGTTGCCGAGCGGGCGGTATCGGTCGAGCGGCAGCTCGAACAGGTGCTCGCGCAGGAAGATGATCTGCTCGGCACGCGACAGGACGGTCGACCGGTCCGACAGGCCGGCCTCGAGGGCGTGCTCGCGCAGCAGCCGGTCGCCGAAGGCGTGGAACGTGCTGATCTGCGCGTCGTTGTGCCCGTACGGCACCAGCAGGTCGACGCGCTCGGTCATCTCGTACGCGGCGCGATCGGTGAAGGTGAGCGCCAGGATCTCGGAGGGCTTCGCCAGCTTCTCGGCGATGAGCCACGCAATCCGACGCGTGATGACCGTCGTCTTGCCGGTCCCGGCCCCCGCCACGATGAGCAGCGGACCGTCGCCGTGCGTCACCGCCTTCCGCTGCCGCGCCGTCAGGTCGGCGAGGAGCGGCGGCTGGATGCGGAGGTGCGGCCGGCGGGGTCGCGGCGCCGTCGCGAGCTCCTCGAAGATCGAGAGCTGGTCGGGCGACGGGACGACCGGTGGCATCTCGTCGATGGTAGCGGGTGACCGATTCACCCCGTGGGTATCCGCCGCGGATCGGACAGCTCGCGTGTCGCGCTGGACCTAGGGCGCCGCGATCTCGTCCACGTATGCGCGGATGGCGTCGAGATCCGGGACCGAGACCCAGCCGCGCGCGCCGGCGACACCGGTGAACGTCGTGTACGCGGGCGGCGCGAGGACCTTGTACGTGACCGGCGCGTCCGCGCTGTCGAGGGCGAGCTCGAGGAGCATCGGCATGTCGGCTGCGGGGATGTCGGTCGCAAGACCGGGCAGGGTCGTCAGCAGCTCGATCGGGTCGTAGCCGCCGGCGAGGATGCGGTCTCGCAGGGCGACGAGCAGTACCTGGTTGCGCTCGGCGCGCCGGTAGTCGCTGTCGGCGAAGCGGCTGCGCGCGAAGAGCACCGCGCCGCGTCCGTCCAGGCGGTTCGGCCCTGCGCTCCAGGATCGGTGCAGGTGCGGGTCGTTCAGCGGCCCCGCCAGCGAGACGGTTACGCCACCGACGGCATTCACGATCCGCGCGAGGTCGTCGAGCGTGATCTCTGCGTAGTAGTCGATCGGGAGCCCGATCGTCGCGCTCATCGCCCCCTTCAGCGCCGCGAGGCCGCGCGCCGCGCGCAGGCCGTTGATCTTTCCGGACCAGATCGAGCCGTCGCCGAGCGGGACGTCGACCGAGTCTCGCGGCAGGCTCACGAGGTCGATGCGGCTGCCGTCGGCGCGAACGTTCGCCACAATGAGCATGTCGGTGTTCATGCCGCTCTCGCCCTGGCCGATTCGCTCGGCCAGGAAGTCGCGCCCGACGAGCAGGATCGTGACGTTGGCGGCGTCGGCGTCGGGCACAGGCGTCGGCGTCGGGCTCGGCGTCGGCGTGGGCCGAGGCGTCGGCCGGCGCGTCGGCCGCGGCGTCGGGCTGGGCGTCGGGGAGGCGGTGGGCGCGGCGGTCGGCGTCGCGAGGGGCGCGCTCGCCTGGTCTCGACCGAGGACGATCCAGGACCCGATCGCGACGAGCGCGACAGTGGCGACGATCGCGGCGGTGGCCCGTGGGAGGGTGATCCGGCTCAGCACGAACGCATCGAACCCCAGACAGGACGGGGGCGCAATAGGACCGCCGACGCTACCGGCGGCCGCGAACGGCGTGACGCGGCGCGGGGCGCTCGCCGACGGCGCCCAGGATCGCCTCCGCGTGGCGGCGGCTCGTGCGCAGCTCGTCGCGGAGGCGGGCGATGCTCATCGGTCCGCGCATCTCCTCGACCCGAGCCCGCAACGCCGACCACACGTCCGCCGGGTAGTCGATGCCGGGACCGATGTGGCGGAGGACGCCGGCCACGCGCAGCTGGTTGATGACCGCCGGCGGGATCCCCAACCGCGCGGCGATCCCCTCGACCCGCGGCGGCTCGGCCCGGGCGGCCCGAAGCCCCTCGAGAAGCGTTCGCACCCGCTCGTCCATCTCGGGGTCGAGGCCGGGCTTCGCATCGGCGAGGCCGATTCGCCGCCCGTTGCGCGCCAGCCGTCCATCGATCACGAGATCGTCGATCACGCGGCGCAGCTCGGCGTCCTCCAGCTCGAGCGGGGCCGCGCCGCGATGGCGCGAGGGCGGGCGGCGCAGGGCGGCGGCACGCACGCGCGAGACGAGCGAGTCCATGCGCAGGTCGACGGAGAGCGGCTGCTCGCGGTGAAACCGGCGCAGCGCGGCGAGCACGAGCCGCTCGGCGAGCCGTCGCTGCTCGGGGTCGATCGCCCCGATCGTCACGCCGGGCGCGTCCCCTCGACCGCGATGCGGATCGCCTGCGACTCCTCGTCGGAGAGGTGGTGCGAGGACTCGCCGGCGCTGACCGGCTTGGCGAAGAGCCGCGTGTTCGCCCGCCCGTGCAGGCTGCTGATGACGATCCCGTCGCGGGCGTCGTCGAGCAGCGCGATCGCGAAGCTCTGGTCCGACCCGGTGTCCTCGAACGGGTTGAATCGCACGAGGCCGATGTGCTGGAGACTGCGCTGGCTGCGCCGATCGATGACCGCGTGCGTCGCCTCGATCTGCGCCATTCGCTCGGTCGAGCGGACCGCCTGCTCGGCGCTGCCCGCCAATCGATCGTGGAGCGACCCGCCATCGCCGTCGCGCACGAGGTCGCGATAGGCGCGCACGGCCTTCCCGAGACGTGCGCTCTGGATCGCAAACCCGATGAGCAGGAGCAGCACGATCGCCGCCAGCAGGGCGAAGGCGAGCGCCAGGTTCTCGGTCAGAAGGCGGTTGAGATCGGCCATCGAATCGGCGGTATCATAGCCGTCCCGCGGCGCCGACCCGAGCGCAGCATGCCACTCGAACCAGCCGCCACACCGAGGTACCGATGCCCCGTCGAGCAGGAAAGGCCGCCAGTCGCCGGGCCCGCCAGCGTCCGCCGCGGCGACCGGTCGTACCAGGCCCGCCCCCCGAGTCGACGGCCGTGCCGCCGATCGGCACGCCCGACGCGCGCGAGGCAGCCTCCCTCAACCCGCCGCGACGCACCGTCCCCTCCCCGACCGCGACCGCCCACGGCTCCACGCTCTCCGACCGCGAGCGCGCCCAGTACCATTACGTCGAGCGCGACCTGCGCAACATCTGGATCCTCAGCGCCGTGATGGCCGTGCTCCTGTTCCTCGCCTGGTTGGCCTTCTCGTCGCTCGGCCTCGTCGGCTGATCATCCCCATCGCGCGGTCCCTCCGCCGTCAGCCTCCCTTGCGCCGTCCCTCGAGGCGCAGCCTTCGCAGCCGCTGGAGCCGCTCCCCGATCTTGAGCTCCAGGCCCTCCTCGGACGGCTCGTAGAAGACGCGGCCGACGAGCGTATCGGGCAGGTACTCCTGCTCGACGTCGGCATCGGCGTAGTTGTGCGGATAGAGGTAGCCTCGGCCGTATCCCTGCTCGCGGCTGAGCCGTCGGTGCGACGAGGGCCGGAGGTGGAGCGGGACCGGCAGGCGGCCGTGCTCCTCGACCTCGGCCAGGGCGGCGAAGTACGCGGTCCCCGCCCGGTTCGACTTCGGTGCCGACGCGACGTACGCCGCCGCCTGGGCGAGAGCCTGCTCGCCACGCACCAGCGAGAAGAGGGAGCGCGGGAGCTGCGGCTGGCGTGGCAGCAGGCGTCGGAGCTGGAGGCCGAGATCCTGCGCGACGAGGTCGATGCCGTCGCGCGTCGCGCCGACGTCCTGCTCAGCTAGCGATCACTGCGCCATCTCGAAGCGGCCGAACACCTGCTCGGGATCGTAGCGGTCCTTGACCGTGATCAGCCGCTCGAGGTTCCCGCCGTAGGCGGCACGCAGCCGGTCGAGGTCGTCTTGCCCGGCATAGTTGGCGTACAGCCCGCCCGTGGAGTACGGGCTCATCGCATCGTCGAACTCCCTGGCCCACGCGATCGCGGCCTCGTCCGCATCGGCATCGGCCCATCCGGGATTGATCCCGAGGTTGAACGGCGCATCGCGATGCGGAAAGGCGGTCGCTGCAGGATCCACCCGGCTGACGGCGCCGCCCATGGTCTCGAAATATGCCGAGCTGAAGGGCCCGGGCAGCGGGCTCGCATGCGCGACGAAGGTGTCGATCGCCTCGTCTGGGATCCCGCTCAGGTACGCCGACTTCCAGTAGTAGCGCTCGTGAGCCGGGATCGCCGCGTCGAAGGACTGCTGGAGGGTTGCGTAGGGCATCGGTACCACGGCGGCGAGCAGCGGGCTGCCCATCTCGGTCAGAGGCTTGAGGGTGCGCTCGCCGTCGGCGACCGGCCCGGCATGGCTGGCCACCAGCGCGGCGGCCGTCGTGCCATGTGACTCTTCGGGGAAGTCGGGGATCGGTGGGACGTTGACCGCCAGGGCGTAGCATCCAACCTCGTCGGGTGCGCCCTCGGCGAACTCGCGGAACCGGCGCAGGACGTCGCTGGCCTCCGTCCACGGATAGAAGGCCTGGGCGACCGCGAGTTCGGGGCCGACCGGATGCAGCCGCAGCTCCATCGAGGTGACGACGCCGAAGTTGCCGCCACCGCCGCGCAGTGCCCAGAACAGATCCGGATGCTCAGTTTCGCTGGCGTGGACCTGGCTGCCATCGGCCAGGACGACGTCCGCGCTCATCACATTGTCGACCGCCATGCCGAAACGACGGGCGAGGAAGCCCATGCCGCCGCCGAGCGTGAGACCGATCACTCCCGTGGCCGAGTACGTACCGCCGGTCGTGGCCAGGCCGTGCTCCTGGGTCGCCGAGTCGAGGTCCGCGCCCACGGCGCCGGGACCGACGCGAGCGATTCGCGCGTCGGGGTCGACCTCGACCTGGTTCATCGACGAAAGGTCGATCAGCAGCGCATCATCGGCGATCGACCGCCCGGCGACGCTGTGACCGCCACCGCGAACGGTGACCGCCAGACCGTGCTCCCGCGCGAACGCAAGCGAGGCGACGATATCGGCGGCGTTCGCGCACCCGACGATCAGGGCCGGGCGCCGGTCGATCATGCCGTTCCAGACCGATCGGGCCGACTCGTACGCCTCGTCACCCGGCCGGATCACATGCCCACTGACCGTCTCGGCCAGCTCATTGACTGCCGTCCGCTCGATCGTGGCGCTTTTGACATCTCGCATTCGGTCGTACCTCCTGTCTCGCTCCTCGGGCAGCGCCGTCGGGTACCACCATCCTAGGACGACGGGTCAAACCCACTCGGCTCTGATGGGGCCGGAGGCTAATCGTGCGCGCCAAACGATCGCTAAACGAAGTCCGGAGAGGTATGGCGGCCGGCTTTTCCGAGCGCTGGGTTGCGACGCCCACGGCGCCAGTTCATTCGGAGAGCGGCTCGATCCAGTCGACGAGGTCGGCCATCCTCGAGCGTGGCGGCGGCGGTGAGCTCACCATTCACGGCCGCGATGGCCGTATCCGCGACTCGGACACCGTGCCGCCTGGGCGCGATCCACATCCGCCCAAGGACAGGAAGTGAGGTGGCCTGGCCGTGTCCCGCGACTTTGACTCGGAGATAGCGGCCGCTGAGGCGCATATCCGAGAGCTTCAGGGGCAACTCGCCCTTCATCGCCAGCAGTTCTTGGAGGTCGCGACGGCGTACATCGCCGAGTGGTTCGATGCCACCGCGAGACAGTTCGCCCGAGAGCAGGGCGCGGTCACCGAATCGCTGCGTGGCGAACGTCTAGCAACGCTGAAGGCCGATGTCGAAGTACTCAAGCAGCGCGCCCCCACCCTCGTGGAAGAGCACCTAAACCGGCCGGAACTGTGGTACGACCTAGGTGCCTCCGGCCATTGGATGGATGTTGGGCGAGAGCGACTGCCGCGAGAGCTTGAGAGCGGCATGCGTCTGATCGCAGGCCAGTTGACTGGCCTCCTGGAGCGGAGCGGCTATCAGCAGCCCAGCCCGACGCGGTCGGGCCAGTTCTCCATCACGACCCGCGAGGAGGCGGGACGCTTCAGCTACCTGCCCTCGCACATCGTCGAGTCGCCTGGGAACTATTTGCGTCGCTTGGTGTCACCGTCGTGTTTGCGCCGCTCCTCGAGCCGAAGGCGCCGCAGGCGCTGTAGTCGCTCCCCGATCTTGAGCTCGAGCCCTTCCTCCGACGGCTCGTAGAAGACCCGGCCGACGAGATCGTCTGGCAGGTATTCCTGATCCACGTCGGCATCGGCGTAGTCGTGCGGGTACAGGTAGCCCTTGCCGTACCCCTGCTCCCGCGCCAGGCGACGGTGGTTCGATGGACGGAGGTGGAGGGGCACCGGAAGGCGACCGTGCTCCTGGATCTCGGCGAGGGCGGCGAAGTAGGCCGCGCCAGCTCGGTTGCTCTTGGGAGCCGCAGCAATGTAGGCGGCCGCTTGGGCGAGCGCGTACTGCGCCTCAGGGAGGCCGATCATCTCGGTCGCGTGCATCGCGGCGACGGCCAGCTGGAGCGCGCGCGGGTCCGCGTTGCCGACGTCCTCGGAGGCGGCGATGACGATTCGCCGCGCGACGAAGGTCGGGTCCTCCCCCGCCGCGATCATGCTCGCCAGCCAGTAGAGGGCGGCGTCGGGGTCGTTGCCGCGCATGCTCTTGATGAACGCCGACGCGGCC
>DATKDB010000139.1:0-7025 GCA_035512895.1 Binatia bacterium
CACTTTGGAGACGGTCGCCTCGTGACCGATCGTGACGTTCTCCTCGTCGATCTCCATGTAGGGATACGTGTCGGAGCGCGCCTCCTCGTCGAGGATGAGCGCGTCGCAGCGGACCGTCGACTTGCTGCGCTCGCAGCCGGGATAGACCTTGATCAGGCCGCGGTACGAGGTGCGCCCGGTCCCGCGCGAGATCGACTTGCTCGTGATGAGCGACGTCGTGTTCGGCGCGGCGTGGATGATCTTGCCGCCCGCGTCCTGGTGCTGCCCGTCGCCCGCGAAGGCGATGCTGAGCACCTCGCCGTGCGCCCGCTCGCCGAGCAGGTAGATGGACGGGTACTTCATCGTCACCTTCGAACCGAGGTTGCCGTCGACCCACTCCATGACCGCGTCCTCGTGCGCCACGGCGCGCTTCGTGACGAGGTTGTAGACGTTCGAACTCCAGTTCTGGATCGTCGTGTAGCGGACGCGCGCGCCCTTCTTGACGATGATCTCGACGACCGCGCTGTGCAGGCTGGCGGTCGAGTACGTCGGCGCGGTGCAGCCCTCGACGTAGTGAACGCTCGAACCCTCGTCGGCAATGATGAGCGTCCGCTCGAACTGGCCCATGTTCTGGGTGTTGATGCGGAAGTACGCCTGCAGCGGCAGCTCGACGTGCACGCCCTTCGGCACGTAGATGAAGCTGCCACCGCTCCAGACGGCGGTGTTGAGCGCGGCGAGCTTGTTGTCGTTCGCCGGGATGACCGTGCCGAAGTGCTCGCGGAAAAGGTCGGGGTGCTCCTTGAGCGCCTGGTCGGTGCCCATGAAGATGACGCCCTGCTTCTCGAGGTCCTCGCGGATGTTGTGGTAGATGACCTCGGAGTCGTACTGGCCGCCGACGCCGGCGAGATACTTCTTCTCCGCCTCCGGGATGCCCAGCTTGTCGTACGTGCGCCGGATGTAGTCGGGCACGTCATCCCACGACTGGGCCGCCCCGTCCGAGCTGCCCGTGACGTAGTAGTAGATGTCGTCGAAGTCGATGCCGGACAGGTCCGCGCCCCACTTCGGCATCGGGCGGGCGTCGAAGTGCCGATACGCCTTGAGGCGCAGGTCGGTCATCCACTTCGGCTCGTCCTTGATGCGGCTGATCTCCGCCACGACGTCGGCGCTGATGCCCTTCTCGAACGTCGTTCGAGGCTGCTCAGCGTCGTGCCAGCCGTACTTGTACGACTCGGGGATCTTCGTCAGGGCCGGATTCGGAAGGGCCATGTGCTCCTCGGGACTCGGGTCGGGACAGCCTCGCGGAGCGAATCCCGACCGATTTGGTCGGTGTTGGCCCTCATTGTCCTGCAGGCGCCGCCTTCGGTCAACCAGGCGGGCGGGGCGCTCAGTGCGGCGTCGTGTACGGGAGGAGCGCGTTCTGCACGCCCATCGAGACGACCGCCGGGCCGCCGAGGAGGACGATCCGCGGCGGATTGAGCCGATACAGCTCGTTGCCGCTGCTCGGCGGCATCGTGCTCGTACCGACGAGGATCGTCGGCGCTCCACGCACCGCGGCCGCCGGACCGGCGGCGAGGGCATCGGGGAAGTTCTGGCCGGTCGCCACGTAGGCGAGGGGCGCGCCTACGGGATGGTGCGCGGCCGAGAGGGCCGCGGCGGTCCCGTATCGGTCCGCCCCGGCGAGGCGCGAGACGCCGCCGCCGGTCTGGTAACCGCTCAGCTCGGCCATGACCCCGTCGGAGACCGCCCCGCTGCCGCCGACGACGACGATCCGGTTCGGCTGCAGCCGGGTCAGCTCGGCCTTGATCGGGTCGGGCAGGCTCGTCGGCCGCGTGAGCAGGACGGGGCCTCCGGCCCGCGCGGCGTGCGGCACGGCGGCGAGCGCGTCAGGCCAGGTCGCGCCGCTCGCGACGTAGGCCGTCGACACCGGGGCGGGGAAGGCCTGTGCCGAGACGGCGGCCGCGGTGGCGTAGCGATCGGCCCCGAAGACGCGGGTCAGCCCGCCGCCGGTCTGGTAGCGCCCGATTAACCCGGCCAGGTAGTCGGACACGACTGCCGGGCCACCCACGACGACGATCCGGTGCGGGTTGAGCCGTTCGAGCTCGGTCGTGGCGAGGGCCGGCAACCGGTTGCTCTCGACGAGGATGACCGGTCCGCCCTGGAAGCCTGCCGCGGCGCCCGCGGCCAGGGCATCGGGGAAGTTCGCCCCGGTCGTCACGTATGCGATCGGCACCCCCGGTGCGAAGACGTCCTCCGAGACCGCGGCCGCCGTCTCGTGGCGATTGTTGCCGTACTGCCGCTCGACCCTGGCGGTCGAGGCCGGCTGCGGCAGGCACGTTCGATCCGCCGCGTGGACGGCGACCGGGCCGTCGCTGGCCGCGATCGTCACGCGCGCCCAGGCGCAGTTGTTCCCCTCATTCGACTCGACGTACCAGTTCGCCTCGTCGGCCACGACCTGCACCGTGTAGTCGCCCGGCGGGATCGCGGTAATGTCGATCCACTGGTACACGAAGTTCGCCGGGTAGTGGTCGCCCCAGCCCGGCGATATCCCCATTCGGTTCTGCAGGTCGCCGCGATCGCCGCACAGATGCTGAGGGTACGCCTGCGGCGCCGTCGACCCGAAACGCATGCTGTCCATGAAGCAGAAGCCGACCTTCGTGCCCCGACGCGTGACGCCGTCATCTGACCACATCTGGTAGAGCATCAGGCCCTGGATGTGCCAATGGTCGTGGCCGTCGGCGGCGTACTCCATGAGCGCGCGGCTCTCGACCAACCGGACTCCCCCGGCCGTATCGTAGATCGCCTGCTGGGTGCGCAGGTGCGGCTCGTTCAGATTGGCGCGCGTCCCGCGCGCCTCGAGCGGCCCGGAACCCTCGTTCGTCGCGATGGTCGTGAAGCGCAGGCGTCGCTGACCGCCGGAGTGCTCGGTGTAGAAGTTCGTCAGCGTCGCGATTCGAAGGTCGGGCAGGCGGTCGTCCGCGGCGGCCACGCGCGCCGGGGGCGTAATGCCTGCGAGGAGGATCAGGCTGACGGCGAGGCGCAGGATCCGCGCTCGGAACGGCTGAGACGGCACTGGTCCGGACCCATGCGGTGTGACAGGGCGAGGCTACCAGAGCGGCCGACCCGCGCGCGTGGCCCGAGCGTCCACCTGGAGGGAGGCAATGGTCATCCCCCGGCGAGCTCTGCCTCCAGCACCGCGAGGGAGGCCTCGGCCCCGACGATCGCTCGCCCGCGCTCGGGTTCGAGGGCGGAGCCGATGACCGCCAGCTGGACGACGCGCGATCCGTCCAGGAAGGCGAGGACCGAGCCCCCGGCCACCCAGCGCTCGTCGTCCCAGCCATCGGAAGCGCCCATGACGTCGAGCGCCACGCCGCCGACCTCGGAGAAGACCCACGGCACGCGATGAGGCGTGGGCGGCAGCCCGAGCATCGAGAGCGCCGCGCGCTCGCCCGCCTCGCGCGCCGCGTGCCAGTGCTCGACGCGCCGCGGCCCCGCGCGGGCCACGTCGCCGGCGGACCAGATCGAGGCGTGACTCGTGCGTTGCGCGGGGTCGACGACGATGCCGTCGGCGACCTCCAGGCCCGCCCGTTGCGCCAACTCGACCCTCGGGATGACGCCGATGCCGGCGAGCGCGAGGGCGTGCGGCAGCCGTTCGTCGCCGATCCATGCCGAGCCGGCATCGAGCCGCGTGACGGACCCGGCTCGTACTGTGACCCCGATCCCGGTCAGCTGGGCCATGCCCCAGGCGGCGAGCTCCGAGCCGAGCGCGCCGCCCCAGAGCCGGCCCGTCATCTCGACGATCGTCGGCGCGAGCCTGAGCGTCGCCAGCGCGGAGGCGACCTCGACGCCGATGAAGCCGCCGCCGACGACCGTGACCGGCGCCCCGGCACTCGCCTGCACGGCCGCAGAGCGCAGATGCCGGGCGTCCGCCAGCGTGCGCAGCAGCATGGCACCCTCGCCGCCGGGGACCGGCAGCTCGCGCGGCGCGGCACCGGTCGCGAGGAGGCAGCGCTCGAAGCCGATCGACGTACCGTCGTCGAGGCGCACGGTCCGCTCCCCCGCGTCGAGCTCGACGACGGTCGCACCGGTCCGCAGGTCGACGCCGCGCCGCTCGTACCAGCCCGGCGCCTCGGCCAGCACGAGATCGTCGGGCAGGTCGGCGCGCAGCAGCTCCTTGCTCAGCGGCGGACGGTTGTAGGGCGGAACGGCCTCCGCGGTGACGAGCACGATCGTGCCCTCGAAGCCGTGGCGTCGAAGCGCGCGGGCGCATCGCGCGGAGGCGACGCCCCCGCCGACAAGCAGCACGTCGGCGCGCTCCATCGTACTCACGCGCCCATGCTACCGGCGCGGCTAGACTCCCACGAGATGCCGCTCCCGGACGACCTTCGCATGCGCGTGGCGGGCGAGCCCGACCTGCCGTCGATCGTCGCGCTGCGCGAGTCGGTGGAGTGGGCCGTGCACGACTGGGCCCTTCGAGCCGTGCTCGAGCCGCCGGACGCGCGCTGCCTCGTCGTGGTCGACGAGCGGGACGAGATCCGCGGCGTCGGGTCGGGAATGTCGTACGGCGCGCTCGGCTGGGTCGGCAACATGATCGTGGCCGCCGAGCACCGGGGTCGGGGCGTGGGGGCCGCGATCCTGGACGGCATCCGTGCCTTTCTCGACGAGCGCGGCTGCACCCGCCTCGAGCTCTTCGCCACGGAGTCCGGCCGGCCGCTCTACGCGCGGCACGGCTTTGCGCTCACCGCTCCGATGCTCCGGGCCATGCTGCCGCGATCGACGCCCGTGGAGGTCGACCCGTCCGTCGAGATCGGCGAGGGCGACGACCTCGAGGAGCTCGTGGCGTACGACACGCCCCGCTTCGGAGGGGACCGGCGCCGGCTGCTCGGCATGATGGCGAACGATGCCGAGCGACCGCTCCTCGTCGCCCGACGGGCCGGGACGATCGCCGGCTTCGCGTGGCTGCGCCCCGACGACGCGCGGCTCGGGCCGGTCCTGGCCGACACGCCGGCCGAGGCGGCCTCGCTCGTGGCCGAAGCCTTCGGCCGCGCCCCGCAGGCCGAGCGGTTCGGGCTCAACCTGCCGAGCGGAAATGCGGCGGGCACTCGCTGGCTGCGCCGGCTCGGCATCGAGGGGCTCGAGGCGTGGGATGGGCACATGGCTCGCGGGCCACAGGTTCCGCGACGCGAGGAGACGATGTACGGCCACCTCGTCGGCGCGCTCGGATGAGCATGACGCGAGGGCTCGTCCTGCGCGCGCGCTCCGGCTTCTATACGATCGCCACCGACGAGGGAGACCTCGTCGAGGCTCGGCTCCGCGGCCTGCTCAAGAAGGAGCGCCAGGCGTCGGACCTCGCCGTCATCGGCGACCGGGTCGTCGTCGAGCGCCTCCCGGACGGGACGGGGGCCATCGCATCGGTCGAGCCGCGCGAGCGTCGCTTCAGCCGCCGTCAGCCCGGCCCTCGCGGCTCGTGGCGCGAGGACATCATCGTCGCCAACCCCGATCTCGTCGCGCTCGTCTTCGCCTGCGATCGCCCGCCGCCGAACCCAAGACTCATCGATCGCTTCCTCGTCATGGCCGAGTACAACGAGGTCCCGGTGCTCGTCGTCGGCAACAAGGTTGACCTCGTCGGGGCGGAGGCGGCGCGCGAGCTGTTCGGGCCCTACGAGGGCATCGGTTACGACGTCGTCTACGCCAGCGCGACGGCCAACGTCGGCCTGGAGGAGCTGCGCTCGCGCCTGTCCGGCGGGCTCTCGATCGTGACCGGGCCGTCCGGCGTCGGGAAGTCGACCCTGCTCAACGCCCTGCAGCCCGGGCTGCAGCTCATGACCGGAGAGGTGTCGGCGGCCGAGAGCGGCAGGGGAAAGCACACGACGACGCACGCCGAGCTCCACCCGCTGGAGGGACCCGCCGGCGGATACGTCGCCGACACTCCCGGCATCCGCGAGCTCGGGCTGTGGCAGGTCCCGCCGACAGAGCTGGCGTGGTGCTTCCAGGAGTTCCGCGAGCACCTCGGCGCATGCGCGTTCAACGACTGCACGCACCTGCACGAGCCGCGCTGCGGGCTGCGGGCCGCCGTCGAGGCCGGCCTCGTGTCCGAGGCGCGCTACGACTCGTACCGGCGGCTGCTGACCTGCGACCTCGCCGGATGAGCGTTGGGATCCCGCCGGAGGTGCACCACGTCCGCCGGATCGGGGTCGACACGTTCATCATCGCCGAGCCCGACCGGCCGCTGGCGCTCGTCGACGCCGGCATGCCGTGGTCGCGCTGGCCGATCGAGCGGCGCATCCGCAGCATCGGCCGCAGCCCGGCGGAGATCGAGCGGATCGTCTGCACGCACGGGCATCTCGACCACGTCGGCGGCATCCCACGCCTGCTGCGCGGCCGGTCGGACGTCGAGGTGCTCATGCATCCGGCGGACATCGCCGGACTGGCGATCGGGCTGCGCCAGGCTTTGGGACGGACCGATGACGGCGTGGCGCTCCGCAACCGCCTGCTCGACTACCTGACACCGACGCCGGCGCGCCTCCGTCCGATCGAGGATGGCGACGTCATCCCGGTGCTCGGCGGCCTGCGCGTGATCCATACGCCTGGACACACGCCGGGGAGCGTCTGCCTGTACGCCGAACGGCACCGTCTCCTGTTCAGCGGCGACGTGCTGCAGGTCATTCGCGGCCGGCTCACGTACGCCAGCACGTTCTTCAGCCATGACATCGGACGGGCGCGGGCGACCCTGGGCCGCCTCGCCGAGCTCGACGTCGAGACGATCGCCCTCGCCCACTACCCGCCCTGGCGCGATCGGGCGAGTGACGCGCTGCGCGCCCTTGCCGACCGGGCAGAGTGAGGCTGCCCCGCGGTCGAGGTCGAGGAGGCGGCTGCCCAGGCCCGGGCCCGACCCGACGAGCTCGCCGAAGGCGTCGGCGTCGAGCGCGTACAGGACGCCGGGCGTCGTCGCCGTCACCGTCGCCGTACGCGGGATGCCGCGCAGCAGCCCGATCTCGCCGAAGAAGTCGCCCGGACCGAGCTCCCGCAGGGCGCGCTCCTCGCCGTCG
>DATKDB010000140.1:0-4213 GCA_035512895.1 Binatia bacterium
CGGCGCTCGAGTGCCTGTGGTCGGACGCGCAGGAGATCTTCGCGCCGCTGGCGGGGGAGGAGACGCTCGTGCGCACGGGCCTTCTGCCGGAGCCGATGCGCGCGATGGCCGCGACGTGGCATGCCACCGTCCGGCCGATCCTCGAGCCGATCTGCGGCGAGCTGCCCGCCCCGGCACCGACGATCGATGGCCGGCAGCGCCGGACCGAGAGCTTCGCGTGGCTCCACGGCGAGTTCACGAGCGTCGCGCGCTCCGAGGCGGCGGCGGCGTGGTGACGAGTGTCCACGCCGACGCTCGCGAGGCCCGCATCTGGGCCGAGCTGGCGCGGATCCCCGACCCGGAGATCCCGGCGATCAGCGTCGTCGACCTCGGCGTCATCGGCTCGGTGACCGTTGACGATGAACGCGTGCGCGTCGAGCTGCTGCCGACGTTCGTCGGCTGCCCCGCGATCGGCGTCATGCAGGAGCAGATCACGGAGCGCCTCACCCGGCTGGGCGTGGCGCCGGCGGTGGAGGTGGAGGTCACCTTCAACCCGCCGTGGACGAGCGATCGGATCACGCCGGCCGGTCGCGAGCGCCTGCGGCTCAGCGGGTTCGCAGCGCCCCAGGCGATGCCGGCGGGGCCCGCGCTCGGCCGGCTCGAGGAGCTGGCGGTGCTGCCGATCGCCGAGTGCCCGTACTGCGGCTCGCGCAACACGACCCTGGACAACGCCTTCGGGCCGACCCTGTGCCGCGCGATCTACCACTGCGCCGATTGCCGCCAACCGTTTGAGCAGTTCAAGCAGGTCTGAGACTGGCGCGGCGATTGCACGGTCTCGCGGCATGATGGACCGCGACAACCCGCAGGGCCCGGGTCAGGGCCCGCTCGATGAGCCGGAGCGCGATGCCGGCGACCCGATCGGCGACGACGCCTATCCGGGCGGACAGATGATGCCGCCCACCGCCGACATGGACGATCCGATCCCCGAGACCGGGATGCCCGGAGAGCCGGAGCTGGAGCCCGACGATTCGGAGTCGCGGGCGGGCTGAGCGCCTCCCAGCGGATGGATGCGTCCGTCCTGTCGAGGCGCTACGCTTCGGCGCATGGCAATCGACGCTGACGAGATCGCCCAGGACGCCGGCGCGGCGCTCGCCTCCGGGACGGAGGACCGCCTCGCCGCGATGCGCCACAGCGCGGCGCACATGATGGCTGCCGCCGTCGTGCAGCTCTTTCCCGACGCGAAGCTCGGCATCGGCCCGGCCATCAGGGATGGCTTCTACTACGACTTCGACCTGCCGCGCCCGCTGACGCCGGCCGACCTCGAGCAGATCGATGCGAAGATGCGCGAGCAGCAGTCGGCCGACCTGGCGTTCGAGCATTCGAAGGACCTCCCGCGCGCCGAGGCCGTCGCCGAGCTCGAGGCGAGGGGCCAGCCATTCAAGGTCGAGATCGTCAACGACCTGCCCGAGTCGGAGGGCGAGGCGGTCTCCTTCTACCGGCACGGTGACTTCGAGGACCTCTGCCGCGGCGGACACATCGGTTCCACCAAGGAGCTCGGCGCGTTCAAGCTCCTGAACACCGCCGGCGCCTACTGGCGTGGCGACGAGAAGCGACCGATGCTCCAGCGCATCTACGGCACCGCCTGGGACACGACCGAGGAGCTCGACCAGCACCTGTGGCGCCTCGAGGAGGCGCGGAAGCGCGACCACCGCAAGCTCGGCCGCGAGCTCGACCTGTTCACCTTCCACCCCGAATCGCCCGCCGCGCCGTTCCTCCACCCACGGGGCATGGCGCTCTGGCGCGCCCTCGAGGACTGGTCGCGCCAGGTCCGCCGCGAGGCCGGCTTCGACGAGGTCCGCACGCCGAGCCTCGTCCGCCGCGAGCTGTGGGAGACCTCCGGCCACTGGGCGAACTACCAGGGCAACATGTTCGTCCTCGACGACTACGACCACGTCTCCGGGCTGAAGCCGATGAACTGCCCGGAGGAGATCCTCATCTACAAGACGCGCTCGCACTCGTACCGGGAGCTGCCGATGCGGTTCGCGGACTACTCGGTCCTGTTCCGCAAGGAGCGCACCGGCGTGCTCGCGGGGATGTTCCGCGTTCGCCAGCTGACGCAGGACGACTCGCACGTCTTCTGCCGCGACGACCAGGTCGACGATGAGATCCGCCTCGCCCTGTCCCTCGTCCGGAAGCAGTACGAGCCGTTCGGCTTCGAGCCGCGGGCGAAGCTCGCCACGCGGCCCGAGAAGCGGATCGGCTCCGACGAGTTCTGGGAACGGGCCGAATCCCGGTTGCGCGAGCGCCTCGACGAGGACGGCATGACGTACACGCTCGACCCCGGCGGCGGCGCCTTCTACGCCCCGAAGATCGACATCTTCATCGAGGATGCCCTCGGCCGGGAGTGGCAGATGGCGACGATCCAGGCCGACTATCAGCTCCCGCAGCGGTTCGATCTCGAGTACCGCGCCGCCGACGGCGGCTTCGAGCGGCCCGTCGTCATCCACTACGCGATCTACGGCAGCTTCGAGCGGTTCATCGGCATCATCACCGAGCACTACACCGGCGCCTTCCCGCTCTGGCTCGCTCCGGTCCAGGTCATGGTCGTGCCGATCGCCGACCGGCACCTCGAGTACGCCGAGTCGGTCCGGGTCGCGCTCGCCGCCGCGGGCCTCCGGGCCGAGGTCGACGACCGCTCCGAGCGGATGCAGCTCAAGCTGCGCGACGCGCAGGAGCAGAAGATCCCGGTCATGGTCGTCGTCGGGGACCGGGACGCGGAGGCGGGCGCCGTCTCGCCGCGGCTGCGGACCGGCGACGCCTCCCAGGGCGTGCCGCTCGACGAGTTCGTCGCCGACCTCGCCGCGCGCAGCGCCGCGCGCGAGCTCTGGCCGGCCGCCGCGGAGGCGGAGTCCGAGGCGAGCGCTTGATCGGGCCACGCGGCAGGGCGCATCGGCCGTGAGGAAGATGCGGGGGGTCGGGCAGCTGGCGCTCGTTTCGGGCGATCCGCTGCGCGTGGCCGAGTTCTACGAGTCGGCGTTCGGGTTCCGTCGCGTGGCCGGTGACGGTGGGGGCGTGGACCTGGAGCTCGGCGGGTTCGAGCTGAGCTTCCGCGCCGGCGAGCGCCCGACGCGCGACGGGATGCAGATCGGCTTCAAGGTCGACACCGCCTCGGAGGTCGACGCGTGGGCGCAGGAGCTCGGCAGGCGTGGCTTCGCCCTCGCGGCGCCGCCCTCGGGGGACCGATGGGAGGGTACGCGCAGCTTCCGCCTCGCGGACCCCGACGGCCGACAGGTCGCGGTCTTCTTCGACTATCCGAGCCAGCCGCGACCCGCCTCGGCGCGTTGACCATCCGTTCGAATTCGGTGTATCATCCGGCGGCAATTCGCGTACGTTTGCAGGGCCACCCGTCCGTGATCGGCCAGGTGGCCTTGTTGTTGAAGGAGAGCAGGAACTGGCAAGGGACCTCCGCGTCAATGAGATGATCCGAATCCGAGAGGTGCGGATCATCGATGATCAAGGTGAGCAGCTCGGCGTCATGCCGACGGCGGAGGCGCTCGCCCTGGCCCAGGAGAAGGGGCTCGACCTCGTCGAGGTGGCGCCCACCGCGGTCCCGCCCGTCTGCCGCATCCTCGACTACGGTCAGTACAAGTACGAGCTGCAGAAGCGCGAGCGCGAACAGAAGAAGAAGCAGAAGTCGCAGACCTTCAAGGAGGTTCGGCTGGGCGTCAAGGTGGACGTCCACGATCTCCAGGTGAAGGCGCGACGAGCGGCCCAGTTCCTCGATCACGGTGATCGGGTCAAGATCACCGTCCGGTTCCGCGGGCGGGAGATCAGCCACGCGAACCTGGGGCGCGACCTGCTGGAGAAGACCGCCGAGCTCCTCGCGGAGCACGGTGTCGTCGAGCGGCAGCCGCTGCTCGAGGGTCGCAGCATGTACATCGTCATGGGCCCGATCGAGAAGCGGGCCGAGAAGAAGACCGAGAACGGCGACGCGGCGAGCGCTGCGGACGCCGGAGACACGATCGGTGACGCGATCGCCGCGAAGGAGCCGGCCGCCACGGCGGTGGCTCCGCAGGCGACGACCGAGACACCGGCACAGCAGGGACCGTGAGCAGACCATGCCGAAGATGAAGACCCACAAGGGGACGGCCAAGCGCTTTCGAAAGACCGGCTCCGGGAAGTGGATCCGGCCGAAGGCCTGGCGCGGCCACCACCTCGAGATCAAGTCGAGCCG
>DATKDB010000141.1:0-4512 GCA_035512895.1 Binatia bacterium
ATCGGTCACAGCGCGACGACGGCCTCGAGGTCGCTCTCCACGGCGCCGTTCGTCGTCGGAGCGGCGTCCGGGGCATCGGCCACGGCCTGCGCCTCCTTGGCGTACTCCTTCTTCGAGCGCCCCGAGAGCATCTCGAGGGATGCCACCACGACCTCTGTTTTCCAGTGTCTCTTGCCGGCGTCGTCGTCCCACTGGCGGGTCTGCAGACGGCCCTCGATGTCGACGAGCTGCCCCTTCGACAGGAACTGGCCGCAGATCTCGGCCAAGCGGTCCCAGGCCACGCACGGGTGGCACTCGGTCCGCTCTGCGTTGCCGCCGCCGCGGTACTCGTTCGTCGCGATCGTGAAGGTCGCGACGTGCTTGCCGCTCGGCAGGGACCGCAGCTCCGGGTCGCGTGTCAGCCGTCCGACGAGCATCACCTTGTTCATTGCGATGGCTCCTTCCATCAGCGCAGCGCACCGGGGGCGAGGACAGCCGCTTGACGCGGAAGGCTACCGATCGGCGCTTACCGCCGGCTTACGAGCCGCTTACCCGGACGAGCCGGGCCGGCGCCTCGGGTAGAGGTGGTCGAACCCTGGAGTTCGCAACGAGAGCTTCGCGACCGGCGGCTGCTGGCGCTTGAACTCCATGCGCGCGACGCGCCGCGCCACCCACTCGACGAGGTCGCGATCGAGCCCGGCGGCGACGCAGCGCTCCACGGTCCAGCGCCGGTCGACGAGCGCGAACAGGGTCCGATCGAGCGAGTCGTACGAGCGTCCGAGCTCGCCCTCGTCGGTCTGGCCGGGCCACAGGTCGGCGGACGGCGGCTTGGCGACGACCTCACCCGGTACGCCGAGCTCTCGGGCGACCGAGCGCAGCTGGGTCTTGTACAGGTCGCCGATCGGCGCGAGCGCCGCGGCCATGTCACCGTGCAGCGTCCCGTACCCGAGGAGCGCCTCGGTCTTGTTGCTTGTGCCGATGACGAGGGCGTCGAAGGCGGCCGAGCGGTCATAGAGCACGATCATCCGCTGCCGGGCCATGACGTTCCCGCGACGCACGTTCAGCGCCGCGTCGTCGTCGCCGGAGATGAGCTCGAGCATCGGGGCGACCATCGGCGTGATCTCGATCCGCTCGGTCCGGCAGCCGAGCGCCTCGACGACGCGCAGCGCATCGGTCTCTGACGCTTCCGACGACGTCCGATATGGCATGCGGATGGCGAGCAGGTTGTCGGCGCCGATGGCTCGCGCCGCAAGGAAGGCGACGGTCGCGGAGTCCACCCCGCCCGAGAGGCCGACGACGAGACGGCCGAAGCCCGTCTGTTCCATCTGCGAGCGGATGAAACCGATGATGACCTCGATCGCCTGCGCCGGCTCGATGGCCGGCAGCGGGGCCTGCTCGTCACTCACTCGGCGGCACCTCGTCGATGCCGGCACGCTCGCCGATGATGCGGTCGAGCTCGCGGCGCGTCAGCTCGAGGCGCTCATCGGCGAGCAGGGGCAACCCGTAGCGCTGCATGCGCAGGTCGTCACTGTCTAGCGAGCCGACAACGAGCGCCTCCTCCCAGAGCAGTGCCTGCACGACGGTCGAGCCGTCCGCGGCCACGAGGCGCGACCCGCCCCAGAACGTGAGCCCCTCCTCGTTGCCGACGCGATTGCAGAAGGCGAGCGCGACCGTCCCGAGCAGCGCGTACGTGTCCTGCATCTTGTGCCAGCCGGTGATCGCGGCGAGCCCGGCGCTGCTGCCCGGCGCGCGGGACGGGCCAGCCGCCACGTTGACGAGCAGGTCGGCGCCGTCGAGCGCCTGGAGCATCGGCACGGCCGGGTGCCAGAAGTCCTCGCACACGGACAGGCCGATGCGCCCGACGGGCGGCCCGGCGTCGTGGGTGCGGATCCGGTCCCCGGAGCTCGTGAAGCGGCCCTCGTCGAAGAGCCCGTACGTCGGCAGGTACACCTTGCGGTGCAGGCCGACGAGCTCGCCGTCGCGCACGAGCGCGACGCTGTTGCAGTAGCGGTGGTCATCGGTCTCCTCGACGAAGCCGGCCGCGACAAGCATGCCGGGAGCATCGGCGCCGATGCCGAGGAGGCGTGGGTCAGCGGCCGTGATCGCGACCTCGGGAACGAGATCCTGGAGCAGGTAGCCGGTCAGCGCCAGCTCGGGCAGGACGGTGAGCTGCGCGCCCTCGACGCCGGCGCGCCGCACGGCGGTCGAGACGACCTCCAGGTTCGCCTCGAGATCGCCGAGCCGGGGGGCGACCTGCGCCAGCGCGATGCGGTACTCCACGGGGCGCAGCCTAGCGGATCAGTGCTGGCTCGACTCCCCGGAGATGAAGTGCTCGGGCTCGGGTGGCGTCGGGATGTCGGTCGGTGCCACGGCCTCGTCGGCATCGGTGTCGCGCGCGTGCGAATGCGACGCCGCCGCCGCCATGAGCTCGCTCCGCCGCTCCGTCCCGGTCAGCTCCTCGGCGAAGTGGCAGGCCACCCCGTGGCCCGGCGTCAGTTGACGCAGCTCGGGCGTCTCGACCGCGCACCGCTCCGGGTCGCCAAGCTCGCGCCGCAGCCAGCAGCGCGTGTGGAACCGGCAGCCGGAGGGCGGGTTCGCCGGCGACGGCACGTCGCCGCGCAGGATCATCCGCTTGCGCTCACGCTCGACCTTCGGGTCCGGGATCGGCACCGCGCTGACGAGGGCGACCGTGTACGGGTGCAACGGCTGCTCGTACAGCTCGCGGGAGGGCGACAGCTCGACGACCTCGCCGAGGTACATGACCGCGATGCGGTCGCTGATGTGGCGCACGACCGACAGGTCGTGGGCGATGAACAGGTACGTCAGGTTGAACTCACGCTGCAGGTCGGCGAGGAGGTTGACGATCTGCGCCTGGATCGACACGTCGAGGGCCGAGACCGCCTCGTCCGCGGCAATGAACTCGGGCTGCACGGCGAGAGCGCGCGCGATCCCGGCGCGCTGGCGCTGGCCGCCGCTGAACTCGTGCGGGTAGCGGTTGATCGCGTTCCGCGGCAGCCCGACGATCTCGACGAGCTGGCGCGCCCGCTTCATCGCCTCGTCGCCGCGCGCGAGGCCGTGGACGCGCAGCGGCTCGGAGAGCATCGAGCCGATCGTCATGCGCGGGTTGAGCGACGCGTACGGGTCCTGGAAGATCATCTGCATCCGGCGTCGCATCCGACGGAGCTCGTTCCCCTTGAGGTGGGTCAGGTCGGTGCCGTCGAAATGGATCGAGCCATCGGTCGCGTCGACGAGACGGATGATGGCCCGCGCGAACGTCGACTTCCCGCAGCCGGACTCCCCGACCAGTCCGAGCGTCTCGCCGCGGTGCACGTCGAGCGAAACGCCGTCGACGGCCCGGACCGCCCCGACGCGACGCTCGAGGATGATCCCCTCGGTGATCGGGAAATGGACCCGCAGGCTGTCGGTGCGCAGCAGCGGCGTGCCGGTCATAGCCGTCGCGGTCGTCGCCCTCGGAGCCTCCACGCTCACGACGCCACCTCCGCCTCGAAGCCGGACGGCACAAGCCGCTCGCCGTCGGCCGGGTTCCAGCACGCCACGAGGTGCCCGTCCGCCGCGGACGGCGCCTGCTCGAGCGGCGGCATCTCCTCGCGGCATCGGTCAAGGACGTTGAAGCAGCGATCGGCGAACGGGCATCCGCGGATCTCGCGCGAGAGGTCGGGCGGCGCGCCCTGGATCGGCACGAGCTCGCCGCGCCCCTGCTCGTCGAGGCGCGGGATCGATCGCAGCAGGCCGACCGTGTACGGGTGGCGCGGGCGGCCGTAGAGCTCATCGGTGTCCGCGCGCTCGACGATGTGGCCGGCGTACATGACGTTGATGCGCTGGGCCATCCCGGCGACGACGCCGAGGTCGTGCGTGATGAGGATGAGCGCCGTCCCGCGCTCGGTGACGGCCGTCCGCATGAGGTCGAGGATCTGCGCCTGGATCGTCACGTCGAGCGCGGTCGTCGGCTCGTCGGCGATGAGAAGCTGCGGGTCGCACGCGATCGCCATGGCGATCATGACGCGCTGGCGCATCCCCCCGCTGAACTGGTGCGGATAGTCGTTGAGCCGCTTGCGCGGCGCGGGGATCCCGACGAGCTCGAGCAGCTCGACCGCGCGGTCGATCGCGCCGCGTCGCTTCAGCCGGCGATGCGTCTCGAGGACCTCGGTCAGCTGGCGCTCAATGGGCAAGACGGGGTTGAGCGAGGTCATCGGGTCCTGGAAAATCATCGCCATGCGGTCGCCACGGATGCGACGCATCTCCTCATCGCTCAGCTCGAGCAGGTCCTGGCCCTCGAAGACGACCGCGCCGCTCCGGACGCGCGCGGCGGGCTTCGGCAGGAGGCGCATGATCGCGAGGGAGCTGACGCTCTTGCCACAGCCCGACTCGCCAACGATCCCGAGCGTCTCGCCGGGTGCCAGGTCGTAGCTGATGCCGTTCACGGCGTGGACGACGCGATCGCCGGAGCCGAACGTGACCTCGAGGTCGCGGACGCTGAGCAGCGCGGCCGGGTCGGCGTCGCGCGCGAGATCG
>DATKDB010000142.1:0-3246 GCA_035512895.1 Binatia bacterium
GCTCGACCTGGCTAAAGGCGTCGGCAACGCGAGGCACTTCGAGGATTGCCTTCGCCTCTCCGAGCACGACGGATCCTCGTCGGTCGCCTTCGGTGGGATCTCGCTGCGCCCGATCGAGACGCAGCACTACATCCCGTGCTGGGGCTTTCGGATCGAGGCCGACGGACGCCGGCTGGCGTACACCGCCGACACGGCTCCATGCGGTGGGCTGAGCGACCTGGCAAGCGACGCGGACCTGCTCCTCAGCGAGGCGACGCTGCGCTCGCTCGACGAGGACGCCCGGGCGCCGGAGCCACGCGGGCACCTGCTGCCGGCCGAGGCCGGCGCCGCGGCTCGAGACGGCGGCTCGCGCCGCCTCATGCTGACCCACCTGCCGGTCAACGGTGACGGCTCCTGGGCCGGTGAGGGCGCGACCGAGTCGTTCGGTGCCGAGGTCGAGATCGCCGAGCCGAACCGCAGCTACGAGATCTGAGGAAGCCGCCCGCTAGTCGGAGACCCGGGCGCGCGCGATCCAGCGGTCCGCGCCCCACGTCGCGAGCGCCCAGGCCTGGCTGAGTGCCAGCGCCATGACGGCCATGAGCACGGCGGCGAGCAGGGCGCCGGGGCCCAGGAGCGCGCCGGCCATGACGAGCGTGGCGCCGACGACGAGCACGACGACGAGCACGACCATCATCGTCGCGATCTTCGCCGCGGTCAGCATGAACCAGCCGAGCGAGTGGCCCTGCGCACGGCCCGCGAGCCAGAGGACGCAGGGGCCGGCGGCGCCGGCCAGCGCGGTGTAGATGCCGAAGCCGCCGAACAGCGCGCCGAGCCCCAGCCGCTCACCGCTCACGATCCAGACGAAGGTCCAGGCGGCCAGCAGGGTCGAGAGCGCGCCAACGCCGATGAGCCAGACGAGCAGGAGCGTGGCGGTCGGGCCCGACAGCCGCTCGAGAAGCTCGCCGTCCTCGGTCTCGACGAGCTCGGTCGGCCCGTCGCGCCGGGAGGGAGCCTCGCTCACGAAGCCGATGCGGCGAACGCCGACTCGAGGTCGTCGCGCAGGTCATCGACGGCCTCGATCCCGATCGACAGGCGCACGAGCGACGCGGGCACGGCCAGCGCGGAGCCCTCGACCGAGGCGTGGGTCATCGGCGCCGGAACCTCGATGAGCGACTCGACCGCGCCGAGCGACTCCGCCAGCGTGAAGAGCCGTGTGGCCGCGGCGAAGCGTCGCGCGGCCTCCCCGCCACCCCGCATCTCGAAGCTCAGCATCGCGCCGGGAAGGCGCATCTGACGCGCGACGAGCTGCGCGGCGGGGTGATCGGGCATGCCGGGGTAGTGGATCCGCTCGACCTCGGGACGCTCCGACAGCCAGAGCGCGAGCACGAGCGCGTTCGCCGATGCCCGCTCCATGCGTACCGCGAGCGTTCGCAAGCCCCGCATGACGAGGAAGCAGTCGAACGGGCTCGGCACGGCGCCCGCGGCGTTCTGGTGGAAGCGCAGCTTCTCCGCCAGGGCGTCCGAGCGGGTGGCGACGAGGCCGCCGATGACGTCGGAGTGGCCGCCGAGATACTTCGTGGCGGAGTGGAGCACGAGGTCGGCGCCGAGCTCGAGCGGGCGCTGCAGGTACGGCGTCGCGAACGTGTTGTCGACGACGGTAATCGCGCCGGCCACAGCCGCCAGCCGCGCGATCGCGCTGATGTCGATCACCTTGAGCAGCGGGTTCGAGGGCGTCTCGACCCAGACGAGCTTCGGCGGCCGATCACCGCCGAGGACACCGGCGACCGCGTCGAGGTCGCGCAGGTCGATCGTCTCGGTCTCGATCCCGTAGCGCCGCCAGACCTTGTCGGCCAGGCGCCAGGTTCCGCCGTACACGTCGTCGATCATGAGCAGCCGGTCGCCCGGCTCGAGCAGGTAGAAGACGTTCTGGGTCGCCGCCAGGCCCGAGGCGTAGGCGAAGCCGTGCGTCGCGTTCTCGAGCGCCGCGATGGCCGACTCGAGCGCGACGCGAGTCGGGTTGCCGGACCGTCCGTACTCGAATCCAGAGCGCAAGCCGCCGACGCCGTCCTGCTTGAACGTCGTGCTCATCTGGATGGCCGGCACGACAGCGCCGGTCTCCGGATCGGGCTCCGCTCCGGCGTGAACCGCGAGCGTCTCGAATCGGTCAGTCATGTGCCTGCCATTCTCGCAGGTGGATGGCTCGCCTCGCCGAACGGTGTCGAATTCACATGGAGTAACCATTGCGCGGATACGCGCGGGCCGCTGCCCGCATTCGTGCCCGTGAAGGGTGCTGATTCACGCTTGGTGTGAATCAGGAACCTTCGGCGGCCCCCGCTGCGCGGTTCGGCGCGCATAAGGCACGCCTGGTGTGAACCGGGACGCTTCAGGGCGGGCAGACGCTCAGCGCGTCCGCGGAAAGCCGAGGTCCACGCTCGAAGTACCTGGATCGGGCCAGCGCGCGGTGACGACCTTGCCGCGCGTGTAGAACTGGATCCCCTCCGGGCCGTACATGTGGATATCGCCGAAGAGCGAGTGCTTCCATCCGCCGAAGCTGTAGTACGCAACCGGGACCGGGATCGGCACGTTCAGGCCGACCATGCCGACGTTGACGTCGAACTGGTACTGCCGCGCGGCGCCGCCATCGCGGGTGAAGATGGCGGTCCCGTTGCCGTACTCGTTGTCATTCACGATCTTGAGGGCCGATGGATAGTCCGGCGCGCGCACGATCTCGAGCACCGGCCCGAAGATCTCGTTCCGGTAGCACTCCATCTCGGGCGTCACGTTGTCGAGCAGGCTGACGCCCAGGAAGAAGCCCTTGCCCTCCCGGTAGAGCACGTGCTCGCGCCCGTCGACGCGCAGCGTCGCCCCCTGGGCAGGGCCGCTGTCAAGGTACGTCGCGACCTTGTCGCGGTGCTCCTTCGTGATGAGCGGACCCATCTCGGAGCCCTCCTCGTTGCCGGGGCCGACCGTGATCTTCGGCAGCCGCTGCTCGATGGCCTGCACGAGCGGGTCGGCGACGTCGCCGACCGCCACGACGACCGAGACGGCCATGCAGCGCTCTCCGGCCGAGCCGTAGGCGGCCGAGACGGCGGCATCGGCGGCCATCTCGACATCCGCGTCTGGCAGCACGACCATGTGGTTCTTGGCGCCGCCGAGGGCCTGCACGCGCTTGCCGTTCTTCGTGCCGGTCTCGTAGATGTAGCGCGCGATCGGGGTGGAGCCGACGAAGGACACGGCGGCGACGTCGGGGTGCTCGAGGATCGCGTC
>DATKDB010000143.1:0-4208 GCA_035512895.1 Binatia bacterium
CTTGAGCCGGTAGACCTTGCCGACGTTGGTGAAGAAGAGGATGTAGTCGTGCGTGGAGGCGACGAAGAGGTGCTCGATGTAGTCGTCGTCCTTGAGCTCCATCCCCATCACGCCGATGCCGCCCCGCCGCTGCTCGCGGTAGGTGTCGACGGGAAGCCGCTTGACGTAGCCGGAGCGCGTGATCGCGATGACCATGTCCTCCTCCGCGATCATGTCCTCGAGCGAGAGCTCGTCCTCGGCCGCGACGATCTCGGTCCGGCGCTCGTCGGCCTTGGAGTAGATCTCCTTGATCTCGAGCAGCTCGTCCCGGATCAGCGTGTCGATGCGCGCCTCGTCGCCGAGGATCCCGCGCAGCTCGGCGATCCGCTCCTTGAGGTCGGCGTGCTCGGCCTCGATCTCGCGGCGGGCGAGCCCGGAGAGACGACGGAGACGCAGGTCGAGGATCGCCTGGGCCTGGATCTCGGTCAGGTCGAACTGCTGCTGGAGCTTCTCGCCCTCGGTGCCGTCGGTGGTCTCGCGGATCACCTGGATCACGGCGTCGAGGTTGTCGAGCGCGATCAGGTAGCCCGCGAGCACGTGCGCCCGGGCCTCGGCCTGGCGTAGCTCGTACTTCGAGCGGCGGGTGACGATCTCGCGCTGGTAGTCGAGGTAGTGCGTGATCAGCTCGAGCAGGCTGAGCGTGCGCGGCACTCCGCCCACGAGCGCGACGGCGTTGTAGCCGAAGCTCGTCTGGAGCGGCGTGTGCTTGTAGAGCTTGTTCAGCGCGACCTGCGGAATGGCCTCGCGCTTGAGCTCGATGTAGATGCGCATCCCGGACTTGTCGGAGTGATCCTGGAGCGCGTCGTCGCTCATCGGGATCTCGGTGAGGACCTTGCTCTCGACGAGCTCGGCGATCTTCTCGATCACGCCACCCTCGCCACCCTTCTTCACACCGTACGGCAGCTCGGTGACGATGATCGCCGTCTTGCCGCCGCGAAGCTCCTCGACGTGGGCCCGCGCGCGCATCACGATCCGGCCGCGCCCGGAGCGGTAGGCGTCCCTGATCCCCGAGCGGCCCACGATGTAGCCGCCGGTGGGGAAGTCGGGTCCCTTGACGTGCCGCGACAGCCGGTCGACGTCGATCGAGGGATCGTCGATCATCGCCACGATCGCGTCCACGACCTCGCCGAGGTTGTGAGGCGGGACGTTCGTGGCCATCCCGACCGCGATCCCCGCGGAGCCGTTCACGAGGAGGTTCGGGAAGCGGGAGGGGAGGACGGTCGGCTCCCGGCGTGACTCGTCGTAGTTCGGCTTGAAGTCGACCGTGTCGGCGTCGATTTCGCGCAGCATCTCGGTGGCGAGCCGCGTCAGCCGGCACTCGGTGTAGCGCATCGCGGCCGCCGGATCGCCGTCGAGCGACCCGAAGTTGCCCTGGCCGTCGACGAGGGGGTAGCGCAGCGAGAACGGCTGCGCCATCCGGACGAGCGTGTCGTAGATCGCCTGGTCGCCGTGCGGGTGGTACGAGCCCATCACGTCCCCCACGACGCGAGCGCACTTCTTGTAGGGGCGGTTCGGCTGCATGCCCGCCTCGTGCATCCCGTACAGGACGCGGCGGTGCACCGGCTTCAGGCCGTCCCGCACGTCCGGCAGCGCCCGGCTGACGATGACCGACATCGCATAGTCGAGGAAGCTCGAGCGCATTTCCTGCTCGAGCTCGCGCTGCTCGACGCGCCCGCCGCTCAGCGGCTCGGGCGTCAGCTCAGACATCGAGGAACCTCACGTCGGTCGCGTTCTGCTCGATGAACTCGCGGCGGGGCTCCACCTGGTCGCCCATCAGCCGCGAGAACCACAGGTCGGCCGCCGACGCGTCCTCGACGTCCACCCTGATCAGCATGCGCCGGCTCGGATCCATCGTCGTGTCCCAGAGCTGGCCGTGGTTCATCTCGCCGAGCCCCTTGAAGCGGCTGATCTGCACTCCCTCCTTCGCCAGCTCGAGCGCCGCGTGGCGGAGCTCGTCGAAGGTCTCCGCCCGCGCCCGCTTCTTTCCCAGCGTCAGCCGGAAGGGCGGCAGGCCGCCGGCCACCTCGCCCAGCCGGCGATACGTCCGGCGGACGCTCTCGTAGATGGGCGACGCCAGCAGCTCCGCCGGGATGCGGAGGTTGACCGCGGTGCTCGTCTCGGCCTCGGTGACCTTGACCTCCACCGCGTCGGCGGACGTACGGACGACCGAGAAGCTGTGGCCGTTGTCCGGCATGGCCTCGAGCGCCTGCGCGAGCTCTTCGGGAGTCGAGGCCTCGGTCTCGACCAGGCGGTGACCGACGACGAAGTCGGCGGCCTGCCGGCCGAAGTCGGAGCGGAGGCGCGCGGCCCAGCCGTCGAACTCGGCCAGCGCGCGCTGGAAACGCCCGTACCGGGCCTCGCTGAGCTTCACCTGGGCGTCGGCTCGGCCCAGGATCTCGAGTGCCGGAAAGCGCTCCCGCACGAGCAGATCCTCGAGCTGGGAGTCCTTCTCGAGGTAGGTCTGACGGCTGCCGAGCTTGACCAGGTAGAGCGGGGGCACGGCGATGTATACGTGGCCGCGGTCGAACAGCTCGGGCATGTGCCGGTAGAGAAACGTGAGGATCAGCGTGCGGATGTGCGCGCCGTCGACGTCGGCGTCGGTCATGACGATCACGCGGTGGTAGCGCAGCTTCGAGATGTCGAACTCGTCGCCGATTCCGGTCCCGATCACCTGGACGAGCGACTGGATCTCGGTGTTCGAGAGAACCTTGTTGATCCGGTTCTTCTCCGAGTTGATGATCTTGCCGCGCAGCGGGAGGATCGCCTGGTTCGACTTGTCGCGCGCCTGCTTCGCGGAGCCGCCGGCGGAGTCGCCCTCGACGATGAACAGCTCGGCCAGCTCGGGATCCCGGATCTGGCAGTCGGCGAACTTCTTCGCCATCCCGCCGCCGAAGGCGCCCTTGCGGCGCGTCAGCTCCCGCGCCTTGCGCGCTGCCTGGCGCGCACGGGACGCGGAGATCGCCTTCGTGATGATCTGCTTCGCGTCGGCGGGGTTCTCCTCGAGGAACTCGGCCAGCTTCGTGTTGACCGTCTGCTCGACCAGGCCGCGGACCCAGGGGTTGCCGAGCTTCGTCTTCGTCTGCCCCTCGAACTGCGGGTTCATCAGCTTGACCGAGAGGACGGCGGCGAGACCCTCGCGGACGTCCTCGCCCTCGAGGTTGTCCTCCTTCTCCTTGAGGAACCCCTTGTCGCGCGCGTACTTGTTGAGCGTCCCGGTGAGCGCGGCCTTGAAGCCCGAGAGGTGAGACCCCCCCTCGGTCGTGTTGATGTTGTTCGCGAACGAGAAGACCGACTCGATGTACTTCGTGTTCCACTGCATGGCGACCTCGACCTGGCCCTCGTCGTTCGCGCCCTCGAAGTACACGATGTGCTTGTGGATGGGGTCCTTCGTCTCGTTCACGTGCGTGACGAAGTCGCGGATGCCGCCCTCGTAGTGGAACTCGAACCGCTCGCCGCCGGCCCGCTCGTCCGTGAGCGTAATCCGGAACCCGCGCGTGAGGAACGCCGTCTCGCGCAGGCGCTGGGCGAGCGTCTCGGTCGACCACTCGATCTCCTCGAAGATCTCGGCGTCGGGCATGAAGGAGATTGTGGTGCCGCTCAGCTTGGAGCTGCCGATCTGCTCCATCTCGCCCTGAGGGACGCCCCGCGCGAACTCCTGCCGGTAGACCTTCCCGTCGCGGCCGACCTCGGCGCGCAGCCACTCTGACAGGGCGTTCACTACCGAGACGCCGACGCCGTGGAGGCCGCCGGAGACCTTGTAGCCGTCGCCGCCGAACTTCCCGCCCGCGTGGAGCTTCGTCAGGACGACGGTGAGGGCCGACAGGCCCTGCTCCTCGATCAGGTCGACTGGGATGCCGCGGCCGCCGTCGACGACGGTCACCGAGTTGTCCGGATGGAGGGTCACGTCGACGAAGTCGTTGTGTCCCGCGAGCGCCTCGTCGACCGCGTTGTCGACCACCTCGTAGACCAGGTGGTGGAGGCCTCGGCTGCCGGTCGTGCCGATGTACATGCCGGGCCGCAGGCGAACGGGCTCGAGCCCTTCGAGAACGGTGATGTCCTTGGCGGTGTAGGTCGTCTCAGCCATAAAAAATCCCCGCAAATTGCGACTTTACGGGCTGCCTGAAGCTTACCAGACTCAGCGGTCGGACCGGGTGCGCGCGAGGCTCGCC
>DATKDB010000144.1:0-2775 GCA_035512895.1 Binatia bacterium
AGCCAGAGGATGCGGCCGTCGCGCCTGAACCAGGTCAGCTGGCGCTTCGCGTACTGTCGCGTGCGACGAGCTGTGACCTCGATCGCCTGCTCGAGGCTCCACTCCCCCGTCAGGTGACGCGCCGCCTCGCCGTAGCCGTGCCCGGTCATCGGACGCAGCTCCGGCCCGAACCCGGCCTCCAGCAGTCCGCGCACCTCGTCGAGGAGCCCGGCCTTGCCGAAGAGCCACGCGGCGCGCTCGTCGATGCGTCGGTACAGAACCTCGCGCGGCCGGTCGAGACCGACGAGCGCCAGCCGGCCGCCGTACGGTTCCATGCGCGGCGTCGCTCCCCCACCTCCGGCGCCGGCTCGCTCAAGCGCGCGCAGCACGCGACGCGGGTTGCGCAGATCGATGACGCTGGCGGCGTCAGGATCGAGCACTTCGAGGCGCTCGGCCAGCGGCTCGATACCGCCGGCGTGGAGCTCGTCGTCCAGGCGTTCGCGGAGCTCCGGCGACCACGCCTGCGCCGCGTAGTCATGACCGTCGACGAGCGCGGAGACGTACAGGCCCGTGCCGCCCACGACCATCGGCAGGCGCCCGCGGGCCGCGACCTGCGGCAGGAGCGCGCGGGCGCGCTCGACCCAGTCGGCCACCGTGAATGGCTCGTCCGGGGCGACGAGGTCGAGGAGGTGATGCGGGACGGCTCGGCGCGCGGCGGCGTTCGGCTTCGCCGCCCCGACGTCCATGCCCCGGTACACCTGCCGCGAGTCGGCGACGAGGATCTCGACCGGCATGCGGCCGGCGAGCGCCATCGCGAGTTCGGACTTACCCGATGCGGTCGCTCCGACGACGCCGATGAGCGGCGGGGGGCGAGCGGCTCGGTCGGCTGCCCTCGTCAAGCCTGCCGGCCTTTCGCTCAGACCTCGATCAGGCGCTGGACCTGCTCGATGGCGCTGGCACGGCCCGTGGCCACCGAGGCGGTGATCACGACGGCATTGAACGAGACAGGCCCCTCGCCGACGTGGAAGCGCGTGGGCAGGTGCCGCGTGAAGCGCGGCAGGACGGTCTCGAGCGAGAACCCGATGATCGAGTCGCGCGGGCCGGTCATGCCGATGTCGCTGATGTAGGCGGTTCCCTTCGGCAGGAGCCGCGCATCCGCGGTCGGCACGTGGGTGTGCGTCCCGACGACCGCGGAGACCCGACCATCGAGGTACCAGCCCATCGCGTTCTTCTCCGACGTGATCTCGCAGTGGAAGTCGAGGATCCGAACTGGCGGCAGCGGGTCGGCTGCCCCGTCGAGCAGCTCGTCGAGCCGGTTGAACGGCGAGTCGAGCTGGTTCATGAAGACGCGGCCCATCGCGTTGATGACGGCCACCTCGTCGCCCTGCTCGGTGTGATGGATGAGCCAGCCTCGGCCCGGTGCCTCGTCGGGGTAGTTGATCGGCCGCAGGACGGGGCGATCGGTGTCGAGGTAGTCGTAGATCTCGCGCTTGTCCCAGATGTGGTTGCCCGACGTGATGACGTCGATGCCGCCGCCGAGGAGCTCCTCGGCCAGGCTGGGCGTGAGCCCGGCGCCCGCCGCGACGTTCTCGCCGTTCGCGATGACCATGTCGAGCGCGAGCTCCGAGCGCAGGTCCGGCAGCAGCTGCATGACGGCGAGCCGGCCCGGCTTGCCGATGATGTCGCCGATGACGCCGATGCGGAGCTCACCCGCGGGCGTCGTCACCGGGCGTAGTCGATGGCGCGCGTCTCGCGAATGACGGTCACCTTGATCTGCCCCGGGTACTGCAGCTGGTCCTCGATCTTCTTGACGACGTCATGCGCCAGGCGGCTCGAGGCAACGTCGTCGAGGTCCTCCGGTCGCACGAGGATGCGGATCTCGCGTCCGGCCTGGATGGCGAAGCAGCGCTCAACGCCCGGGAAGCTGAGCGCGATCTCCTGGAGGTCGTCCAGGCGCTTGACGTAGTTGTCGAGACTCTCCCCGCGCGCCCCGGGCCGTGAGGCGCTGATGGCGTCGGCGATCTGCACGACCGTGGCCTCGACCGACTCCTGCTCGACCTCCTGGTGATGAGCGGCGATCGCGTTGCACACGACCGGGTTGACGCCGTATCGCGCGGCGATGTCGCCGCCGATCATCGCATGCGGCCCCTCGACCTCGTGGTCGAGCGCCTTGCCGATGTCGTGCAGCAGCCCGCCCTTCTTCGACTCGCTGACGTTGGTGCCGATCTCGGCCGCCAGGAGGCCCGCCAGGCGGCCGGTCTCGATCGAGTGGTCGAGCACGTTCTGCCCGTAGCTCGTGCGAAACTTCAGGCGCCCGAGGAGCTTGATCAGCTCCGGATGGAGGCCCGGCACCCCAGTGTCGTATGCGGCCTGCTCCCCGGCCTGGCGCATGACGACCTCGATCTCGGATCGGCACTTCGCGACCGTCTCCTCGATCCGGCCGGGGTGGATGCGGCCATCGCTCATGAGCTTCGTGAGGGCCATGCGGGCCACCTCGCGCCGCACCGGATCGAAGCCGGAGAGCACGACCGCCTCTGGCGTGTCGTCGATGATGAGATCGACGCCGGTGGCCTGCTCGAGGGCGCGGATGTTCCGGCCCTCGCGGCCGATGATGCGGCCCTTCATCTCCTCGTTCGGCAGGTGGACGACGGTGACCGTGGCCTCGCTCGTATGGTCGGCGGCGATACGCTGCATGACGGTCGTCAGGATCCGCCGCGCCCGGTCGTCGCCCTCCTCCCTGGCGTGCCGCTCGATCTCGCGCACGCGGTGCTGCGCCTCGGCCTGCGCCTCGTCGAC
>DATKDB010000145.1:0-3625 GCA_035512895.1 Binatia bacterium
GAAGAGGTAGCCCCACTCCATCAGCCCGTGGAGGAGCCCGAACCCGGCCAGCCAGCCGAGGGGCCGCGCGAGCGGCAGCTTCGAGCGCTGCCGGCTCTGCAGGGCGACCGCAAGGCCCATGACGAAGAAGACCTGCCCGTAGACCGACAGGACGATGATCCGGTTCGTCTCGAACAGCTCTGCCAGCCAGCCCATGCACCGGATGATCGCACGCGCTCATTGGCGCTCACGTCATGCACCCCGGGCCCGGGCCGATCTCGCCTTGAATCGGCACGTAATTCTCGGCATGTGACGCGTACGAGGCCCGAGCCGACTAAGGTGACGCTGGTGAATCAGTTCGCGGATTCTGAGCGACCTGAAACCTGGCACTACGGCCTCGTGGCCCGATGGTGGACGGAGTTCAACGTCGCCCAGCCAGAGGAGCTCGCGTATTACCGCGCGGCCATCGAGCGCTTCGGGCAGCCGGCGCTTGACCTGGCGTGCGGCACGGGGCGCCTGCTCGTCCCGCTGTTGCGCGAGGGGCTCGACGTCGACGGCGCCGACATCAGCGCCGACATGCTCAGCCGGGCCCGGAAGCTCGCCGCCGTCGATGGACTGACGCCGGCTCTGTACGAGCAGTCCATGCACGAGCTCGACCTTCCTCGTCGCTACCGGACGATCTACTGCTGCGGCTCGCTCGGCATCGGCATGTCGCGGGCGCAGGTCCGCCAGGCGATCGGCCGCATCTTCGATCATCTCGAACCGGGCGGCGGACTCGTGTTCGATGTCGATCTCCCGTACGCCGGGATTGGTCCCGAGGCCTGGGCTCGCTGGCTGCCGAAGCACCGCCCAGCATTCCCGCGACCGTGGCGAACCGATGGAGACCGGCGCGCGACGGCGGACGGGGACGAGCTCGAGCTGATCACCCGCGGCGCCGAGTTCGACCCGCTCCTGCAGCACGAGATCCTCGACATGCGGGCGCGCCTGTGGCACGACGGCGCGGTCATCGCGGAGGAGGAGCATCGCATTCGGCTGCCGCTCTACTTCGCCCAGGAGATCCTGCTGCTGCTCGACGTCGCAGGCTTCACCGATGTCGTCATGGAGGCCCAGTACGAGGCTCGGCCCGCGACCCCTGACGACGAGTCGGTCGTGTTCCTCGCCCGCCGTCCGTCGTGAGGAACCCGGTCCGGATGCGGCCGAATGAGCTCTCAAACGCGGCCGGAGCGCCCTGCGGACGGCGGAACCGGCACTCGGCTTGCGTGTCTGGGGGGAGGGAGCGGGAGGTGAGGATGCATCGGTCCATGGCGCCAAGCGTGAAGCTGCTGCTGGCCCTCGTCGTGGCGGGGGCGCTGACGGGGTGCCTCGGCAGCGACCCGACGCCCACCCCCGTGCCGACGCCAATGCCCACGCCGACCCCGACCCCCGCGCCGATCCTCATCATCACATCGCCCGACGACGGCGACGTCGTGCGGGAGCCATCGGTCCAGGTGGTGGGGACCGCTCCGGTCGGTGCCGAGATCATCCAGGACCTGCCGTTCTTCGCGGATCGGCGGACGAGCGCCGACGACCAGGGCGACTGGGTGCTGACCGTCGACCTCGACGAGGGCGACAACGACCTCGTGTTCCGGATCGGGGACGACCAGGCGACGACGAAGACGCTGCGCATCGTCTACGAGCCGGAGTCGTAGTCCCGCTAGGATCGCGGGGTGACCTCCCCCCAGACCGATGCGCCCGACGGACCCGACGCACCCGATACGCCGACGCCCCTCCCGGTGAAGCTGTGGTTCGCCTGGGCCTTCGGGTTGCTCGTCGTCACGGGGCTGCTGCTCGGGCGGATCGTCGAGTTCATCGACTTCAGCGAGCGCGCGCCGTTCAGCCTGCTCGGCATCTTCATGATGATCGAGCTGGCGGCGGTCCTCTTCGGCATCACCGTGGCGCTCCAGCGTAAGCGGATCGCGCATCGGTTCGCGATCGGCATCGCCCTCCTGCCGATCCCGATCCTCGCCGGCCTGCCGCCGGTCCTCCTCGACATGCCGCCGGACGCCGCCACCGGCTGGGCGACGCTCATGGTGCCGATCGGCCTCGTCATCAGCATCATCCTGGTGGTCGGGCTCCTGCGCCCGTCCGCGCGTGCCCACTTCAGCGAGGATTGACCGATGCAGCTCCTCGCCTTCACGACGAATGGTGGCTCGACCGATCGGCGCCTGGGCCTGCGCACCGATGACGGCATCCGCGACCTGACCGACGCGCTCGGCGTGACCGATGTCGGTGAGCTCCTCGCCAGCGGACGCTCAGTCGATGCTGGCACCGACGGCGAGCTGTTCGACCCCGCGACGGTGACGATCCGCGCGCCGATCGCGCGGCCCGGCAAGATCATTTGCATCGGCCTGAACTACCACGACCATTGCCGCGAGCAGAACGTCCGGCCGCCGACCTACCCGATGATGTTCAGCAAGTTCGCGAACGCCGTCGCGGATCCCGGGCAGCCGATCACCCGGCCACGGGCGACCGAAAAGCTCGACCTCGAGTGCGAGCTGGCCATCGTCATCGGGAGGCGCGCGTCCCGCATCGGTCCCGACGAGGCGCCGGACGCCATCTTCGGCTACACGATCCTCAACGACGTGACGATGCGCGACCTCCAGGCCGAGGACCGCCAGTGGCTGCGCGCGAAGGGCTCCGACGGCTTCGCGCCGATGGGCCCGGTCGTCGTCACCGCCGACGAGCTGGGCGACCCGGGCGCGCTCCGCGTCCGCTCATCGGTCAATGGCGAGACCTGGCAGGACTCGACGACCGCGGAGATGATCTTCGACGTCGCGACGATCGTCGCCTTCGCGTCGCGCACGATCACCCTCGAGCCCGGCGACGTGATCGCCACGGGCACACCCGCGGGGGTCGGCAACTACCAGGTGCCGCCGCGCTACATCGTCGCCGGGGATGTCATGCGTTGCGAGATTTCCGGGATCGGGGTGATCGAGAACGCGGTCGTTGACGAGAAGCCACGCACCGATGACCACGCCGCCGCCGCGGGAATCTAGCGCCCGGTGTCGTGCCAGACGTCGTAGGCCTCGCCGACGACGGTGTCGAAGCGCAGCCCCATGAGGACGATGCCGGCGAAGCCCGTCTCCCGAGCGCGCTGCGCCGCCTCCTTGGCGACGCGCCAGCCTTGGGCGCGGGCATCGGTCTCCGACAGTCCGTGCAGCCCGGCGCGGAGCTCGTCGCTGATCGGCACGGCGCCGACGGACTCGAGCCGCTTGACCCAGGCCTCGGTGAATGGCGGCGTGATCTCGAGGTAGACGGGCGGGTCCGTCGGTCGCAGCTCGAGTCGCTCCGCGACGCCCAGGACGGAGGCGGGATCCATGACCGGCCCGGTCGTCAGGAACTGGGCGCCGACGTCGACCCGGCGGCGGAACATCCAGCGCCGCGACCGGGTGCTCATGCCGACCTCGAACTGGACCGATGGCACGGATTTCTGGAGATCGCGGAGGTACTCGACGATCTCGTAGCTGTTGCTCCAGTGCTCGACCTCGGGGAGCATGTCGCCCTGGACGACGAGGAAGGACTTCACGCCGTTCGCGATCGCGCCGCGGACCTCCGACTCGATGGCGAGGATGTTCCGGTCCCGCGTCGAGCACACGACGGTCGGTCG
>DATKDB010000146.1:0-2505 GCA_035512895.1 Binatia bacterium
CGATGATCGCCGTCCCGCGCGACGACGGTGGCGTGACGGTCCACGGCTCGCTGCAATGCCCGTACTACGTGCACAAGGCGATGAAGCGCGCGCTCGACATGGGCGACGAGCTGGCCGTCGTCGTGCAGGCCGAGACCGGCGGCGGGTTCGGCGGCAAGGAGGAGTACCCGAGCGTCATCGCCCTCCACGCCGCGCTGCTTGCGCTGAAGTGCCACAGGCCGGTCCGCATGATCTACGACCGCCACGAGGACATCAGCGCCACGACGAAACGGCATCCCGCCGTCATCCGGTACCGCAGCGGCGTCTCCGACGGCGGTGAGCTGATCGCGCAGGAGATCGAGGTGATCATGGACGGCGGCGCGTACTGCACGCTCACGCCGGTCGTGCTCAGCCGCGGCGTCCTGCACGCCGGCGGCCCGTATCGATGCCCGAACGTCCGGATCACCGGCCGGGCGATGGCCACGAACACTCCGCCCAACGGCGCGTTCCGCGGGTTCGGCGCCCCGCAGACCGAGTTCGCCGCCGAGATGCAGATCAATCGCATCGCGGATGCCCTCGATGCGTCCCCGCTCGACCTGCGCAGGCGGTGGGTCTACCGGCTCGACGACGTCACGCCCACGGGCCAGGTGCTGCGCGAGTCGGTCGCCGGCATCGAGGTACTCGAGGCGGCGGCCGATACGGCGGGCTTCGACCGGGTCCACGCGCAGACGCGCGCGATGCGCGAGGCGCGGACCGAAGGCGCTCGAGTCGCCACCGGGATCGGCCTGGCGCTCGCCTGGCATGGCGCCGGCTTCACCGGCTCGGGTGAGGTGAAGCTCGCATCGGTCGCGTCGCTCGAGCTGACCGATGACGGCCGGATCCGGATCCTGACCGCGTCGACCGAGATGGGCCAGGGCACGAAGACGATCTTTCCGCAGATCGTCGCCGATGCGCTCGGCGTCGAGTACGACGAGGTCGAGATCGCGCCACAGGACACGTCGATCGTCCCCGACTCCGGGCCGACCGTCGCCTCGCGCACGGCGATGGTCGTCGGCGGCCTCCTCATCAAGGCCGCCGAGAAGCTGCGCGCCGCGGTCGAGGCGCAGAGCGGGCGCCCCTTCGCCGAGTCGTACCGCGAGGCCGGCCCGATGCGCGTCGACGAACGGTTCGTACCGTACCCCGGGGAGCCATTCGACGATCGGACGTACACCGGCGACGCCTACCCCGCCTTCGGCTGGGCATCCGCCATCGCGAAGGTCGACGTCGACCTCGACACGGGCGAGGTGCACGTGCGCGAGTGCGTCGCCGCCGACGACATCGGCACCGTCATCCATCCGGTCCTGGCGGAGGGCCAGGTCGAGGGCGGCACGCTCCAGGCGATCGGCTACGCGACGATCGAGGAGATGAAGCTCGTCGACGGCCGCTACCTCAACGATCGGCTCGCGACCTACCTCATCCCGACCGCGCTCGACGCGCCCCGCATCCGCACGATCCTCGTGGAGAAGCCATTCTCGGGAGCGCCGCACGGTGCGAAGGGCGTCGGCGAGCTGCCGATGGACGTGGGCGCGCCGGCGGTCGTCGCCGCCATTCACGACGCCACCGGCGTCTGGATCCATGACCTCCCCGCCACCCCGGAGCGCGTGCTCGCGGCGCTGACTGGTGGCGAACCGCCTCCTCCGCCCGGCGTGTCGCTCGAGGAGCCGGCGCCGAGGACCCCGCCGATCGAGGACCTGCGGGCCGGCGGCGACGAGATGCCGTTCCGTGCGCCGACGGACCCGGGAGAGCCGCGATGAGCTTCCGGTTCAGCGTCAACGGCGCGCCGGTCGAGGTCGAGGCGACCGGCAGCCGCCGCCTGCTCGACGTCCTGCGCGAGGACCTCGGCCTGACCGGCACGAAGGAGGGCTGCGGAGAGGGAGAGTGCGGGGCCTGCAGCGTGCTCGTCGACGGCGCCGTCGTGGATGCCTGCCTCGTGCCGGTCAGCCAGGTCGCCGGCACGCGGGTCCGCACGGTCGAGGGCATGGCGGAGCCCGGCGAGCTCGGCATCCTGCAGCAGGCCTTCCTCGAGACGGGCGGCGCCCAGTGCGGGATCTGCACGCCCGGCATGCTCATGGCCGGCGAGGCCTTCCTGGCGAGCGGCACCGAGCCGACCGAGGACAACATCCGCGAGGCGATCGCCGGCAACCTGTGCCGCTGCACGGGGTACACGAAGATCATCGACGCGATCACCCTTGCCGCAGTACGGAGCCCGAGATGACTGAAGGCCTGGAAGAGGCGATCGACGACCACGACATCACCGTGGCTCTGACGCCGGGGCAGGCGCTGCTGCTGCTCGTCGGCCTCTACCTGCTGCTCCGGTTCCTGCGCGGCCTGCACGGCTGAGCAGCGAGCGATGCCGAACGCCGTCGAGCCACCGACCGAGTCCCCCACCCGCCTCGAGGCGGCCTACTCGCTCATGGCCGATGCGTCCGGCGCCCCCTGGCGGCCACTGGCCGGTGGCACCGACCTCATGGTCCAGCTGACCGGCGA
>DATKDB010000147.1:0-2071 GCA_035512895.1 Binatia bacterium
CCTCTCGAGGCTGCGCCCCCTCCTGGACGACGCGATTCTGACCGACCCGCCGTCGACCGAGCTCTTCGAGGTCTATCTGGCGACGCTCGAGCAGCTGTCGCCCGAGTTCATCGGGTCCTACGCTGCCGAGGCGGAGCCCTATGCACGGCTGTTGACGCGGCTCCTGCAGCCGCGATTCCTCGAGTCGTTCATCGAGGACCGGTCGCGGCCCATCGCCCTGCGCGCGCTGGCCGTGCGGCACCTGAACAGCGACCGGACGCACACGAGGCTCCTCGCCCGGCTCACGCAGCCGTCGCAGCCGCTGCCGGTGCGGGTCGAAGCGGTGCGGTCGCTCGGCCTGACGCCGGACGAGGAGGCCGGGGTTGCGCTGCTCGAGGTGGCCGTCGGCAGATCGAACCCGGCTCACCTGCGGGCCGACGCGCTTCTCGGCCTCGCACGCCAGCCAGTCGACGTCGTTCCCGCAGCGATCGCCCTGCTGAACGATCCGTCGGCCGGGGTCCGGCTCGAGGCGGCGCGCCATCTGCGCTCCGTCACCGTGACGGAGGAAGCGCGAGCGGCTGTCGTCGCAGCGATGCAGACCCTCGGCGGCGAAGAGACCGCCCGGCTGCACGCGCAGCTCGCGTTCGCCGTCGGGAGCGGCGCCGCGGACCATCCGGCGACGCCCGACGCCTGGGAGGCGGCGCTGGGCGCAGCAGGCGACCCGGAAACCGGCCGACGCGTGTTCTTCTCGTCGGCCTCGGCCTGCTCGCAGTGCCACATCGTCGATCGCCGCGGCGGAGACCTCGGACCGGATCTGACGAACGTCGGACGCTCGAAGACGCGCGCCGGCATACTCGACTCGATCCTCCGCCCCTCGGCCGAGATCTCGCCCGAATATCAGGGCTGGTACGTCCGGACGGCGGACGGACGGATTCATACCGGCCGCCAGATCGACGTCGGCAGCGGCGGCAAGGCGGAGCTGTACGTCCAGCCGGGAGCGTTCATCACGCTCGAGGGCGTCGAGGAGTACGGCCCGATGCCGCGGTCGCTCATGCCGGACGGGCTGGAGACCAACCTGACCGTGGAGGACGTGCGCGACCTGCTGGCGTTTCTGGAGAGCCGGTGATCGGTGATCGGTGATCGGGACTGGGGACTGGAAGCTGGCAGCTGTGGGTGACACGATGAGGAGAGCGGACGGGGGCGACACGTCACGTCGTGCCTTTCTGGGGACGACAGGGCTCGGGGCGGCGGGGCTGGCGCTCGGGGGCGGCGTCGCGTCGGCGGTCCAGCGTCGCGATCAGGTCGACAGGACCAGCGGCGTCGAGATCGCGATCGCCACGATCGTCCTCGACGGCTTCGGCGACGAGGGGTTCGAGCACGCGTTCCGGATCGTGCCGGAGCTCGGCATCCGCAACGTCGAGTTCAACGTCTGGTTCCCGCGGACGGTGACGCTGGAGGGGATGGAGCGCATCCAGGAAGGCTGCTACCGGCACGGCCTGAAGCCGGTCTGCCTCCAGGGGTCCGCCTTCGGCGGCAACGTGCTGAAGGACGTCACGCACAAGCTCTGGCTGATGGAGCAGATCAGGCGGCTCGGCGCGCGGCGTGTGAAGTTCACGGGCGCCCGGCGCGGGCAGGAGGGCGGCCTCGAGAACGTGATCGCCACGCTCGAGGAGCTCGCCCCGGCCGCCGAGGCGCTCGACGTCCTCGTGCTCGTCGAGAACCACGCGAACAACAACATCGAGACACTCGAGGATTACGACGAGATCTTCCAGGCCGTACCGTCCCGGCACGTCGGCATGTGCCTCGACATGGGCCACTTCGACGGGGCGAACGTGGACAACTTCGCCGTCATCGAGCGGTTCCACGACCGCGTCCTGCACATCGATCTGAAGGACACGGCGGCGCGCGGCATCCACAAGGTGGTCAACTACGGCTCCGGCGTCACCGACGTCCACGGCATCGTCCGCAGGATGCTGGACCACGGGTACACGGGGTACCTGCTGATCGAACAGGCGCCCCCGCTCAATCGGGACACCCTCGTCGCAGACCTGACGCGCGCCTACGGGATGTTCAAGCCATACGAGCGCTGAGC
>DATKDB010000148.1:0-9997 GCA_035512895.1 Binatia bacterium
GGCGAGTCCACATCACGAGGCCGATGAACGCACGATTCGGGCCGGGGATGCGATCGTCCTGGATATCGGCGGAACGCGCGACGGATATGCGAGCGACACGTCCCGCACGGCCTTCGTCGGCGAGCCGCCCGCCGAGTTCACGGCCCTCTTCGACGTCCTCCGCGAGGCGCAGCGCGCGGCGTGCGACGCGGTGCGCCCGGGAACTCCGGCGGCGGCCGTCGACGCCGTCGCGCGGGACCTCATCACCGACGCCGGCTACGGGGAGGCGTTCCTCCATCGGACCGGCCACGGGATCGGGATCGAGACGCACGAGGAGCCGTACATCGTCGCCTCGAACGCGGAGCCGCTCGTGGCCGGCAACGTGTTCAGCGTCGAGCCGGGGATCTACATCCGCGACACGTGGGGCGCGCGGATCGAGGACATCGTCGTCTGCACCGATACCGGCAGCGAGCGCCTGAACACGACCTCCACCGATCTCTACGTGGTCGGCTGACGCCTTAGCGCGACTCCCGGTGTGAGCTGACGAGCGCCACGAGCACCTGGTCGATCGCCGCGTTCGCCTCGTGGAACGCGGAGGTGACCTCGGAGACGTCGGCAGCGCGGCGGCGCAGGTGACCGACGATCGCGTCGAGCACCGGCGAGCGGAAGAAGAGGAACGCCTCGACCGTCTCCGCCAGGCTGAGCCCGGCGCGCGACGCCTCTCCCCCGTAGAGCCCGCCCATCTTCTCCGCCTCCTCGAGCAGCAGCTGCCGCTCCGCCTTCTTGTTGGCGGCGACGTACTCGATGACGAGCTGGAAGGTGCGCTGTCCCCAGCGCCGAAACTCGTCGCGCTCGTCACCGGAGAGGCGGGCCTGCCACGGCTGGCCGGAGTAGCCGGTGCGCTGCATGCGCCGATGGAGCTCGCCGGCCATCGTCCGCGTCGAGTCAGCCAGGCGCTCGATGTCGTACCGATGGCGGCGCGGAGCGTTGATCATCGCCTCGAGGCTCGAGCGCAGGAAGCGGCGATGCCCGCCCGGCGTCTGGTAGCTCTGCACCTTGCCGGTGTCGGCCCATCGGCGAAGGGTGTCTGGGCCCACGCCCACGAGCCGCGAGGCGGCGCCGAGCGGCAGCCACGGGTCCTCGGCGTCCTGCGTGAGCGGTGCGGCTCCGGGCACTGGTGTGAACCTCCGAAATCTATGACTCGGCGTACCCTAGCCGCGCGCCGAGAGCGACGTCAAGCGCGGAGGTCGGAAGCCCGCATGGCGCCCAGCTCCGCCCACAGGTGCACCAGCGAGACCATCCCGTCGCGGACGTTGCGGACGCTGATCCACTCGTTCGGCGCGTGGAAGTTCCCGGTCGGGTTCGCGAACCCGACCATCAGGGTCTTCAGGCCGAGGTGGGCATCGAGCGCCGCCACGACCGGCACCGAGCCGCCGGAGCGCTGGAAGAGCGGCGCCGTGCCGAAGCCGGCCTCGAGGGCTCGCGCGGCGGGAGCGATCCCCGGATGGTCGAGCGGCGTGATCGCCGGCGCCCCACCGTGGATGATCTTCATCTCGACGCGGACGGTGGGGGGCGCGATCGACTCGAGGTGCGCCTTCACCGTCTTCTCGATCTCCCGGTAGTCCTGGTCCGGCACGAGGCGCGTGGAGATCTTGGCCGCCGCCCAGGCCGGGATGATCGTCTTCGCGCCATCGCCGGTGTAGCCGCCCCAGATGCCGTTGATGTCGAAGGTCGGCCGGGCGGAGAGGCGCTCGAGCAGGCTGTGGCCGCGCTCGCCCTCCATCGGCGCGGGGACGCCGGTCTCGTCCGCCCACGCCTTCTCGTCGAACGGAAGCGCCGCGTAGGCCGCGTGCTCCTCGTCGGTCAGGTCGCGCACGGCGTCGTAGAAGCCGGGCACGGTGACCCGGCCGTCGGCATCGGTCATCGAGGCGAGCATCCGGACGAGGACGTTGGCCGGGTTGTCGACGCCACCGCCGTACTGGCCGGAGTGCACGTCCTGGCGCGGGCCGTGGACGCGGATCTCCCAGTACGCGATCCCCCGCAGGCCGTAGCCGATGGCGGGGGTGCCGTCGTCGTCGAACGTGTCGCCGTCGCTCACGACGCACACGTCGGCGGCGAGGAGCTCCGGATGGTCGCCGATGAAGGCCTCAACCGGCTGCGAGCCGACCTCCTCATCGCCCTCGAAGAAGAAGCGCAGGTTGATCGGCAGCCGACCGGCGGTCCGCATCCAGGCCTCGACCGCCTTGAGGTGCATGAAGAGCTGGCCCTTGTCGTCCCCGGCGCCGCGAGCATAGATGCGCTCGTCCTCGTGGCGCGGCTCGAACGGCGGCCGGACCCACTCGTCGAGTGGGTCGGTCGGCTGCACGTCGTAATGGCAGTACACGAGGACGGTGGGCGCGTCGTCGCCGGCCTTCATCCACTCGGCGGTCACGATCGGGTGCGCGCTCGTCTCGTGGATCGTCGCCCGCTCGATGCCGAGGCTCGTGAGCTCGTCGACGATCCACTCGGCGGCGCGGCGGACCTCGTCGTTGCGCGACGGGTCGGCGCTGACGCTCTCGATCCTGAGGAACTCGTCGAGGTGGGAGAGGTGCTCGGCGTCGTGGGCGCGGAGGTACTCGACGGCGGCGTCCGTGTTGGCGGCGGTATCGGTCTGGGTGGTCATGCCCGCCATGGTAGCGAGTGGAACCGCCGCGGGCGTCTTGGCGTCTGGCGGCGAAACGACCACCCGCAGCATGGTGCCTCGATGATCCGGTCCATCCGCCTCGCCCTGTCCCTTCTCAGCCTCGTCGTGATCATGGCCGTGCCGGCTCGCGTCGCAGCGTGCTCTTGCATGGAGCAGTTGCTGGCCGACGCCGTCCGCGGCGCCGACGTGGCCTTCGTCGGCACCGTCAGCGGCACCGACCGGCCGGTTCCCGCCGCATTCCAGCCCGGAGCGGACGAGATCACCTGGTCGTGGGAGGTGGAGCGGTCGCGCGACGTTCTCGAGTCGAACCGGATCGACCTCGTGGCGTGGCCAGACGACGGCGCGAACTGCGGCGTCTCGTTTGGCGTCGGTGAGCGATGGCTCGTCATCGCCCACGGCGTCGAGGGCCGGCTGTCGAGCTCGAGCTGCTCGATGAACCAGCGCATGGACGACGTCGAGCCGCCAGTCGCCGCGGAGATCGAGAGCATGCTCACCGTCGCCCCACCGGCCGAGCCGGCCGAGGCCGGGGCGGGGTCAGTTGCGCCGAGCCCCCCGATCCTGTTCATGGGTGCCGCGATCGCCGTCGTGGCCGCGGTCTCCGGCTGGGCCTTCCTGCGCCGGCGGGCCTAGCTGAACACGCCGAGGACGAAGCCGACGAAGAGCGCGAGCGCCGCCGCGGGAACGAGGCTCGCCGCTCGCAAAAAGAGCGGCCAGCCCGGGTCGCTGGCGAAGGCATAGGCGGGGATCGAGAGCGGGAAGAGGAGGATGGCCACCGACCACCCGATGCGCGCCCGCGTCGACAGGTCGGGCCGGTCCTGCACGTCGAGCCAGTAGGCGGCCATCATGAGGAACCCGCCCACGGCGAGCACGGCGAAAAGCGTCCAGACGACGGGGAGCATGTCCGACCGATGCTAGCGCCGATCCAGCTCGGCGTGCCGGCGGGCGACGTCGTCGGCGCCGTTGAGCAGGTCGGTCAGGAAGCCGAGCGGCCGGCGACGCGGTAGCGCCGGCTCCGTGGCCGGCAGCAGGGCCGCTACCGCTTCGCGAATGCGGGCGTCGAGCTCTTCGCGCGCCTCGCGCCCGCGGGCGGCATCGGTCCGGAGCGGCGGGCCGAAGCGGATCTCGATCCGCCGTCGGAACCACAGGTGGGTCGAGCCGACGATGGCACCCGGCACGACCGGCACCGCCGACGACGTGGCGAAGGCGGCGGCGCCCTCCTCGAACGGCAGCAGCTCGGACTCGCGGAAGCCGATGCGCCCCTCGGCGAAGATGCCGAGCACGCCGCCTGTCGCGAACACCCGTCGGACGGCGCGGACGGCGCTCGTGAGGGTCGAGTGCTCCGGGTGGTACGGGATCATGCCCCCGAAGAAGGCCATGACCCGGTTCTTGAAGCCACGGCTGAAGTCCGCCTCGCGGGGCCCGAACCAGGTGATGCGCGGCTCGAGCGGCGTGACCGCCATGACGAGGATCGGGTCGAAGCCGTTGTGGTGGTTCAGCACGAGCTGGAACGGCGGCCGCGGCCAGTGCTCCAGGCCGGTGACCCGCAGGTCGAAGAGCAGGCGCATGACCGTCCGGCTGAGCCACCACTCGAGCCGGTACCGCCAGGTGACGGTCACGCTGAGCTCGCGCGGCCCGGTCTGCCGGAGGCGGCCGACGGCCGGCGGGGGAGCGGCCATCTCGTCAGCTGCCGGCCGCGGTCGACGTCGCCGCGTCCGGAGCGAGGACCGCGTCGAGCGCGGGGGCCTCGCGGCGGCGGGCATCGACGCGCGTGAGCGCGAGCGCGGCCCCGACGAGGAACACGACCGCGACGAGCATCGTCGCCCGCGCGCCGGACGACTGACCCAGGAGGCGGCCGACGAGGTCGAGCGCCAAGGGGCCCGCGATGAGCAGGTACACCGGCTCGGCCATCGCCGTCCCCGCGTTGAGGATGCCCATGTAGCGCCCAGACGTGTGCTTCGGGATCACATCGGTCATGAGCGCCCAGTCGACCGAGAGGAACGTGCCCATGCCGATCCCGAAGGGGACGAACGCGGCGATGGCGAGGGTCGTGTTCGGCGCGAACGCGACGCCGGTGAGACCGATCCCGGCGACGACCGCCGCGGCCCAGATCATCGGCTTGCGGCCGAACCGGTCCGACAGCCGGGCGCCCGGCAATGCGGAGATGGCCGTCATGACCCCGACGATGACGGTGCCGACGAAGACGGTCGTGCTCGCGTCTTGCTCGGTCATCCCATGCGCGCGCTGGAAGTACGGGAGCGCGAGCGAGGTGGCGGCATAAGCCCCGAGGAACAGGAGCCGCACGACGAGCAGCCACAGGACGCTCGACTGGCGCAGGATGTCGGTGCCCCATGCCGAGCGGGCCACGCCGAGCCATGAGCGGGTGCGCCTCGGCGCCGCGGTGCCCTCGTGCACGGTCGCCGCGAGCACGACCATGGTCAGCAGCTCGACCACGCCGAGGGCCATCGTGGCCAGGAAGAGGCTCGCCGTCGTGATCCCCAACGTCGCGATGCCGACGCCGGCGATCGTCCCGAGCACGATCATCGTGCCCATCAGCCCGCTCGCCAGGCCGACCTGTCGCGCGGGCACGAGGTCCGGGACGTACCCCTGGAACGGGCCCTGGGCCGCGTTCGAGCTGAGCTGGAGCAGGAAGTAGAACGCGACGAGCGCGACGTACGTCTGCGAGGTCGCGAGCCCGAAGAGGAAGACGATGTCGAGCAGCGTGCCGACGACGATGTACGGCTTGCGGCGTCCCCAGCGGGTGACGGTGTAGTCGCTGATCATCCCGATCGTGGGCTGGATGATGATCGGGGCCACGACCCCCACCGAGACGACGATCGCGAGGAGCGCGCCGAGGTTCTCCGCGCCGCCCGGCTGGCGGCCGATCATCGCGGGCAGGATGATCTTGTTCAGCCCACCCCAGATGATGACGATGCCGAACCAGTAGATCGACAGCGTCACCAGCTGGCTGATCGGCAGCGGTCGGGTCGTTCGATCGGGGCTCGGATCGGTCATCGGTCCATCCAGGGTGGTACGTGCGCGAAATTTACGCCCCCGCGTGGGCGTTGCCCAGAGATTGGGCGCAACCCACTGCGGCGCGAATGCGGGCGCCCGACTCGGCCGCTACGCTCACGCCCAATGTCGACCGATCCGGCCGAGGGCCGGCTCATCGTCCTGCGCCATCCCGACCTGCGCCGATACCTGTCGGCGCGCTTCGTCGTGTCGGTGGCGACGCAGGTGCAGACCGTCGCCGTCGGCTGGCAGATCTTCAGCGTGACGGGCGACCCGTTCGACCTCGGGCTCCTCGCGCTCTCGCAGTTCCTGCCGTTCATCGTGCTCATCCTCCCGGCCGGGCACGTCGCGGATCGATACGACCGCCGGCGCGTTCAGCTCCTCACGTATGCCCTGCTCGCGGTGTGCGCCGCGGTCCTCCTGGCGCTCTCGGTCGGCGGGGTGACCGAGACGGCGCCGATCTTCGGCGTCATGGTCCTGTTCGGCGTGGCGCGCCTTCAACCAGCCGACCGGCCAGGCCCTCCTTCCCAACCTGGCGCCGATCGCCCTCTTTCCGCGGGCGGTGGCGGTCAACTCCTCGCTCGGCCAGGTGGCGACGATCGCCGGCCCCGCGCTGGGCGGCGCCCTCGTCCTGTTCGGCGTGACGGTGGCGTACGCCCTGGCGACGGTGCTGCTCGTCGTCGGCGTCCTGCTCGTCTCCGGCCTGCGCGGCGGCGGGCGGCTGGGCACGGCGCGAGAGCCGGTCTCGCGGAGCACGCTCCTGTCCGGCGCCGCCTTTGTGCGGTCACGGCCGATCGTCCTCGGCGCGATCTCGCTCGATCTGTTCGCCGTCCTGTTCGGCGGCGCCACCGCGCTCCTGCCGATCTACGCCGGCGAGATCCTCGACGTCGGGCCGGTCGGGCTGGGCGTCATGCGCGCGGCACCCGCCGTCGGTGGGGCGGTCCTGGCGGCCCTGATCGCCGTCCGGCCCATCCGCCGCCACGTCGGGCGATGGATGTTCGGCGGCGTCGCGGCCTTCGGCCTCGCCACGATCGTCTTCGGGATCTCGACGAGCTTCGTCCTCAGCGTCGCGGCGCTCGTCGTCATGGGCGCCGGCGACATGGTGAGCATGTACATCCGGCACCTCCTCGTCCAGCTCGAGACGCCGGATGCGATCCGCGGCCGGGTGAGCGCCGTCAACTCGGTCTTCATCGGCGCCTCGAACGAGCTGGGCGGGTTCGAGTCGGGCGTGACCGCCGCGTGGTGGGGGACGATTCCGGCGGTCGTCGTGGGCGGCATTGCGACCCTGGTCGTGACCGCTGCATGGGCCGGGATGTTCCCGGTCCTGCGGCGTCTCGACCGATTCCCGCATCCCGATGGGGAGCTCGACGACCGGTCCCCGGAGGCCGATCGTCGCGGGCATTCGGGCGATCGGCGCTAGAATCGGCCGGTGATCGACCCCGTCGCGTTCGAGGTGGGTCCCATCCAGCTGCACTGGTACGGGATCATCATCGCCAGCGCCGTTCTCATCGCCGCACTCCTCGGCGCTCGCGTCGCGATCTGGCTGCGCGAGGACCCCGAGGATGGCTGGTCGATGCTCCTGCTCGTCATCGTGCTCGCCGTCATCGGCGCGCGGATCTACCACGTCGTGCACCTGTGGGACTTCTACAGCGCCAACCCGCTCGTCATCCCGCAGATCTGGAACGGCGGCATCGGGATTCCCGGCGCCGTGGCCGGCGGGGCGCTCGGGATCCTGATCTACACCCGCTCGAAGGGCCTGAACACGGCGCGCTGGCTCGACATCTTCGCGCCGGCTCTCCTGCTCGGCCAGGTGATCGGCCGCCTCGGCAACTTCGTGAACCAGGAGCTGTACGGGCCGCCGACCTCGCTGTGCGGCACCGACTTCCCGCCCTGCCTGCCCTTCGGCATCCAGATCGACGCCGAGCACCGCGCCGGCACCCCGTGGGACGCGGTCACCTATCCGGTCGAGACGACCCAGTTCGTGCCGCTCTTCGCGTACGAGATGGCGCTGAACCTGCTCGGCATGCTCGTCCTCGTCTTCGTCATCCGCCGCTTCGGCCCGCGCTTCTTCGCCGGCGACGCGGCGCTCATGTACATCATGTGGTACGGCGCCGTCCGCACGCTCCTCGAGACGTATCGCGTCGACAACTGGACGATCCTCGGCGTGCCGACCGCCATGTGGGTCGGGATGATCGGCTTCGTGCTGGCCGGCGCCTGGCTCGTCTACCGGCACCGACGCGGCTGGGGCTCGCCGATGATCCGCCCGGCCGACGAGGCAGCGGCCGAGGCGCCGGCGCCGCAGCCTCACGCGGAGCCCTCCGCTGGCTGAGCGGCCGGGCATCCTGCCCGACGTCACGGCGGCGGTCGGATCGACGCCGCTCGTGGCGCTCGACCGCCTGGCGCGTGACGTCCGTCCTCGACTCGTCGCGAAGCTCGAGCACATGAATCCGGGCGGGTCGGTCAAGGATCGGATCGCGCTGCCGATGATCGAGGCCGCCGAGCGAGCGGGCCTGCTCAAGCCCGGCGGCGTCATCGTCGAGCCGACGAGCGGCAACACCGGCGTCGGGCTGGCCCAGGCGGCCGCGGTGAAGGGGTATCGCTGCATCTTCGTCATGGCCGACAAGCAGTCGGAGGAGAAGCGCGCCCTGCTGCGGGCCTACGGTGCCGAGGTCATCGTGTGCCCCACCGACGTCGATCCTAATGACGAGCGCTCCTACTACCGCGTCTCGGACCGCCTGGCGCGCGAGATGCTCGGAGCGTGGAAGCCGGACCAGTACTCGAACCCGGCCAACCCCGAGGCCCACTACGCGACGACCGGCCCGGAGATCTGGGACGCGACCGGCGGTCGCCTCACCCACTTCGTCGTCGCGCTCGGGACCGGGGGCACCGTGTCGGGCGCGGCGCGCTACCTGAAGGAGCGCAACCCGGCGGTCGTCATCGTTGGGGCCGACCCGGATGGATCGGTCTACTCCGGCGCGTCGCCGCACCCGTACCTGACCGAGGGGATCGGCGAGGACTTCTGGCCGGCCACGTACGACACCTCGGCCTGCGACGTCGTCGTGCGCGTCACCGATCGCGACTCGATGCTCATGGCACGGGCGGCGACGGCCGCCGAGGGCATCCTCATGGGCGAGTCCAGCGGCACCGCGCTGTGGGCCGCGCTCCAGGAGGCTCGCTCGCTCGGCGATCCGGAGGCGCTCTTCGTCGTGCTGCTGCCGGACTCCGGCCGCAACTACGTCGGCAAGCTGTACAGCGACGACTGGCTGCGCGAGCAGGGCCTGCTCGGCGCGGAGGAGCAGGTTGCCGACTATGACTGGCGCGCGACGCGCCCGGCGGTCGTCCTGCGCGGGGCGGAGATCCCGCGGCCGGGCTGAGCGCCCGTCAGGGGACGGCGCCTCGCGCGGCCGGGTGTCGCGCGCCTCCTCCTCGGATGCGTCTGACGCATCGGTGCTCGGGGAGTATCGTTGCCGTCTCACACGGACACCGAGCGCACGAACGAGGAGCGTGATGACGCACGTCGCAGACCCGCCGGTCGCCGCGGACAGCGACGCGGCCGGGCGGGGGCAGGTCAACCACTGGATCAACGGCGCCCGCGTGGCGGGAACGAGCGGGCGCAGCGGCCCGGTCTACGACCCGGCCACCGGAGAGGTGGCCCGCCACGTCGACTTCGCCTCGGCCGAGGAGGCCAACGCGGCGGTCGCGGCGGCGCACGAGGCCTTCCCCGCCTGGCGCGCGACGAGCATCAGCCGTCGGACCGAGATCATGTTCCGCGTTCGCAACCTCGTCGAGCAGCATCGCGAGGAGATCGCCGCCCACCTGACGCGGGAGCACGGAAAGGTCAGGTCCGACGCGCTGGGCGAGGTCGCCCGCGGCCTCGAGAACCTCGAGTTCGCGACCGGCATCCCGCACCTGCTCAAGGGCGGCTTCAGCGAGCAGGTCAGCAGTGGCGTCGACGTCTACCAGATCCGCCAGCCGCTCGGCGTCGTCGCCGGCATCACGCCGTTCAACTTCCCGGCCATGGTGCCGATGTGGATGTTCGCCAACGCCATCGCCTGCGGCAACACGTTCGTGCTGAAGCCGAGCGAGAAGGACCCGTCCGCATCGGTCTACCTCGCGGAGCTGCTCGCCGAGGCGGGCGTTCCGGACGGCGTCTTCAACGTCGTCCAGGGGGACAAGGTGGCGGTCGACGCGATCCTCGAGCACCCCGACGTCGCCGCCGTGTCCTTCGTCGGCTCCACCCCGATCGCGCGCTACATCTACGAGACCGGCACGAAGAACGGCAAGCGCGTGCAGGCCCTCGGCGGCGCCAAGAACCACATGGTCGTG
>DATKDB010000149.1:0-12682 GCA_035512895.1 Binatia bacterium
CTGACATTGCCCTCGATCCGCATGCTGCCGGCCTCCATGTCGGCGTTCGAGGCGCCGATCGCCCGCAGCAGCTCGCGCAACGTCTCGCCGTACGCGCGCGCCTGGGCCGCCGAGCGCAGGTCGGGATCGGTGACGATCTCCATGAGCGGAACGCCGGCCCGGTTGAAGTCGACGACGCTGTGGCCGCGTCGGGCGTGCTGCATGCGCGCGGTGTCCTCCTCGAGGTGCGCGCGGGTGATGCCGATGTTGACCTCCCCCTCGTTCGGCACCGCGACGAGCAGGCGACCGTTCGCGGTCAACGGCAGGGCGTACTGGCTGATCTGGTAGCCCTTCGGCAGGTCCGGGTAGAAGTAGTTCTTGCGCTCGAAGCGAACCGCATCGGTCTGGACATCGCAGTCGAGGGCGAGGCCGGTGAGCATGACGAGCTCGACCGCGCGGCGGTTGATCGCCGGCAGCGTGCCGGGCATCCCCATGCAGATCGGGCAGACGCGGCTGTTCGGCTCGTCCGCCTCGCCCTCGGCGGGCGACGTCGGGCAGGGACAGAACATCTTCGAGGCCGTCCGCAGCTGCGCATGGACCTCGATCCCGATGACCGTCTCGTAGCGCGTGGCCGTGCCTGAGGTCATGGTCGCGATTGTACCGACGCGCGGGGGCTGCGCCCCGGTGGCCCGGTGGCGCTATGCTGCGCCGCGATGAAGGTCGGCGAATGGGACAACCTCGGCCGGGCTCGGGCGCTCCTGCAGCGTCAGCTCGGCGAGCTCGGGGTGGCGGAGCACGCGGCGCACGTCAGCGTGAACGAGGACACCGGAAAGCTGCGGATCTACGTCGCCACCGACGTCGGCCTCCTCGACTACCAGTACGCGCCCTCCGGTGGGGACCCGACGGGCAACTGGATGCTTCGCGGGCAGCTGTACCGCTGGAGCTCGGTGCGCGGCCTCCGCCTCCAGACCGACGCGCAGATCAACGAGGCGACGAACGAGATACAGGAGATCTGGCGCCTCGTGGCCGAGGACCCGAAGATCGACCTCGCCGCGACGAGTGACGGCGACGCACGGCCCGTCGAGGCGCTGCTCGCCTTCGCACGAGCGTGCGCTCAGAACGCCGGCTGAGGGCTAGTACTCGTACTCGTCGGGCGTGGGCTCGGCGCTCTCGCTGGCCTCGGCGCTCTCGCTAGCCTCGGCGCTCTCTGTCGGCTCGGACGTCATCGCCGGCGCCGAGCTCTGCGTGGCCCCTGACGCCTCGGCCGACTCCTCGGCTCCCTGCTGGGTCGGGGCACAGGCACCCAGCACGAGGGCGGCCACGAGGGCGGGGCCGCCGATCCATCGGTTCTTCATGCCCGTGGATACGACCCTCGTTTCACCGCTGTGAGGTAGATCGCTCCGAATGGGAGCACGTAGCCGCCGTCCGGGCCGCGGGGCGTCGCCTCCATGAGGTCGCGTGCGAAGCGCTCGCGCTGCTCGTCGGTCCAGCCGGCCGTGGCACCTCCCTTCGCGCCGACCGTCAGCCAGGTCCGGTACCGCGCGTCGTCGGCGAGCGGAATGATGGTCGTCGGGTCCTCGCCGGCCTCGACGTCCGACCAGCCCGCGGCCTCGGCCCACATCGCGACCTCGGCGGCCGTCGGATAGTCATCGCCCCACGTGAGCCCGTGGCGCTCGTACACGCCGCCGAGCACCGTCGTGGGCACGACGTCACCGGGCCCGGGCACCGAGAGCGAGAGACGGCCGCCGGCGCGGGTCACGCGATGCCACTCGCCCAGCGCGGCGACGCGGTCGTCGGCGAAGAGGAGCGCATGGACCGCCAGGACGACGTCGAACGCGCCCGCCTCGAACGGGAGGCGCGTGAAGTCGGCCTCGACGAAATCGACGTCCCCGACCTCCTGCCGCGCGATGGCGAGCATCCCGGCCGCGGCGTCCAGCCCGACGATCTGCCGTCCCTCGCCACGGGCCATGCCGGCCGCCGTCCCGGTCCCAGTACCGACGTCGAGGACCGACTCGCCCGGCGCGAGGGCGGCGCGCCGGATGACCTCGCGCGCCATCGGGACGACGGCCGGCGCCATCGTGGCCGCATAGGCCGCCGCGGTCGAGGAGAAGGCCGCCGCTCCCCCGCTCCGCTGGAGCGTCACGCCCGGTGGCGGGCCACGAAGCGCTCGATGCGATCCATCGCCTCCACGATCTGCTCGTAGGCGGCGGCGTAGCAGACGCGGACGTGCCCCGCGCCTGACGGACCGAACGCCAACCCCGGCACGACGCCGACGCGCTCCTCCTCGAGCAGCTTCTCGGCGAAGAGCGACTCGTCCATGCCGGTCGCATCGGTCACGCGCGGGAAGCAGTAGAAGGCGCCCATCGGCTCGAAGCAGTGCAGGCCGATCTCATTGAACCGGTCGGTCATGTAGCGGCGGCGACGGTCGTACTCGCTCCGCATCTCCTGCAGGTGCGGCTCGCCGATCCGCAGGGCCGCGATGGCGGCGAACTGGGCGGAGGTCGGAGCGCACATGATCCCGTACTGGTGGACCTTCGCGACCCCGGCCATGATCTCCGCGGGCGCAGCGACGTAGCCGATCCGCCAGCCGGTCATCGCGTAGCTCTTGCTGAAGCCACCGAGCAGGACGGTGCGTTCCCGCATCCCGGCAAGCGAGCTGATCGCGGTGTGCTCATGCTCGCCGTACACGAGGCGATCGTAGATCTCGTCGCTGTAGACGAGGAGGTCGTGCGCCTCCGCCACGCGACCGATCGCCTCCAGCTCGGCGCGGTCGAGCACGGCCCCGGTCGGGTTGTTCGGATAGCCGAGGAAGATCGCCTTCGTGCGCGGCGTGATGGCGGACTCGATCATCTCCGCAGTGACACGGAAGTCGGTTGCATCGGTCGTGGCGACCGGGACCGGCACGCCTCCGGCCAGCTCGATGCACGGCGCGTAGGCGACGAAGCACGGCTCGTGGTAGATGACCTCGTCACCGGGGTTGAGCGTCGCGCGCAGGGATGCATCGACGCCCTCGGAGGCACCGACGGTGATGATCAGCTCGGTGCGCGCGTCGTAGGCGACGCCGTAGCGGGCCGACAGGTTCTCCGCGATGAGCTCGCGCAGCTCGAGCATGCCGCCGTTGGCCGTGTAGTGCGTCTCGCCGGCCTCGAGGCTCTCGATCGCCGCACGGGTGATCGGCTCGGGCGTCGTGAAGTCCGGCTCGCCGATCGTGAGGCTGATCACGTCCTTCATCTCGGCGAGCATGTCGAAGAACCGACGGATGCCGGAGGGCGGCATGGCACGCACACGGTCGTTCAGGAAGTCGGCGGGAGCACGACGCGTCGTCGGGGGCTGGCTGCTCATCTGACGATCAGTCTAGCCAATCCGCTCCCCCGCCTCGATCCGGACCGGCAGCCGGTTCTCCGGCCATGGCAGCGGACAGGTCGCAAAGGGGCTGAAGACGCACGGCGGGTTGTAGGCACGGTTGAAGTCGACGTCGACAGAGCCATCGTCCGACGGGCTGGAGGTGTACAGAAAGCGCCCGCCGCCGTACGTCTCGTCGCCGTTCGTCGCATCGCCGAACACGAGCCACACCTCGCCGGTGTCACCGCCCGGAAGCGCCTGGAGCCGATGCTCCGCTCCAGCGATCTCAAAAACGACGTCGCCCGGTGACGCCTCCTCGTCGACGATGCCCATGACGTCCGGAACGCGGATCGTCCGGTCGGGGGTCGCCTCGAAGCGCGCCACCAGCCGCCATGCGGGGTCGACCGGCCAGTGCTCGATGCCGTCGAAGCGGCGGCGGGCCGGCGACGCGAAGTCCCACGTGCGAACGGCCAGCCGGCCCCCGCGCTCGATGACGCACAGCCGCAGCGAGCCGAGCTCGAGCAGCGTGACCTCGCCCTCCTGGTCGTTGACGAGCCGGAGCCCGCTTGCCGCCCGGCCGTCGTGAAGGAACGCACCGTCGGCGACCGCCTCGCCGTCGGCCACGGTGATCGTCCCGGCCTCGGCCGGCCCGGAGGGCAGGACGACGTCGTTGGCCGCGGCCGCCCCGACGCGGTTGACGCCCGGCTGCAGCCATCCGAGGCCCGCCAGCGTGAGCCAACCGATGTCCCGCCGCAGGGCGGCGTACCGCTGGCTACGCCACGCCTCGACGGCCTCGGCGTGCGACGTCTCGTCCTCAGGCATCCGTGCTCGTCGGCGGACGAAGGTGCGCGAAGCCGGCGGCGCGCTCGTAGGCATCGGCAACGCGAAGGATCGTCGCCTCGTCGAACGCCCGCCCGATGACCTGGAGGCCGACCGGCAGCCCGTCCGACAAGCCGCACGGCACGCTGACGCCGGGGAGGCCGGCGATGTTGACCGGCAACGTGCAGGCGTCGTTCAGGTACATCGCCAGCGGGTCGTCCACCTTCGCGCCGATCTTGAAGGCGACGTTCGGCGAGGTCGGCGCGAGGATCGCGTCGACATCGGCCAGGACGGCATCGAACTCGTCCTTGATGAGCGTGCGCACCTGCTGCGCCTTGACGTAGTAGGCGTCGTAGTAGCCGGCGCTCAGGGCGTACGTGCCGAGCATGATCCGGCGCTTCACCTCCGCACCGAAGCCGGCGCCCCGCGTTCGCTCGTAGTTCTCCCACAGCTCATCGGCACCGGCTGAGACGCCGTAGCGAACGCCGTCGTAGCGAGCCAGGTTCGCGCTCGCCTCGGCCGGGGCGATGATGTAGTACGTCGCCAGGCCACGATCCGTCGACGGCAGCGAGACGTCGACGATCTCGGCCCCGAGCTCCCGCAGCAGCTCGAGGGCGGCGCGCACGGCTGCCTCGACACCCGGCTCCATGCCGTCGACGAAGTACTCGCGCGGCACGCCGAGCCGGAGGCCGCGCACCTCGCCCGTCAGCGCCGCCGCGAAGTCCGGGACCGGGATGTCGACGCTCGTCGAGTCGCGGGGATCGTGTCCGGCGAGCGCGCCGAGCACGAGGGCCGAGTCACGCACCGATCGCGTGAACGGGCCTGCCTGGTCGAGGCTCGAGGCGAAGGCGACCATCCCGAAGCGGCTGACCCGCCCGTACGTCGGCTTCAGGCCGACCGTCCCGGTCAGCGAGGCCGGCTGCCGGATGCTGCCGCCGGTATCGGTGCCGAGCGCGAAGTACGCCTGGCCGGCGGCGACGGCCGCGGACGATCCACCCGAGGAGCCGCCCGGCACGGTCGTCTCGTCCCACGGGTTGCGCACCGGGCCGTATGCGCTGTTCTCGTTCGAGGAGCCCATCGCGAACTCGTCACAGTTCGTCTTGCCGAGGAGGATCGCACCGGCGCGCTCGAAGGCCTCCTGGGCCGCAGACGGATACGGGGACCGGTACCCCTCGAGGATGAACGAGCCTGCCGTCGTCGGCAGGCCACCGGGCAGGTCACCACCATCCGCGTCGAGCGCACGCGTGACGAAGATGTCCTTCAGCGCATACGGGATGCCGAGCAGCGGCCGACCCGTCCCCTCGCCCCGACCGAGCGCAACATCGGCTCCGTCGGCGGCGCGGCGCGCGGCGTCGGGGTCCAGGGCCAGGAACGTGTTCAGGCGCCCGGCATCGCGCTCGATGCGGGTGAGGCAGGCATCGGTCAGCTCGCGGGCGCTCGTCTCGCCGGCGCGCAGCGTGGCGACGACCTCCGAAATCGTGCGATCGGCGAGCGGCAGCGCGCTAACGCTCATCTGCCCTCCTCCAGCACGGTCGGGACGCGGAGGAACGGGTCATCGCGGAGCGGTGCGTTGGCGAGCGCAACGTCGCGCGGCATCGGGGCCGAGGCGACATCGTCGCGCATGACGTTCTCGAGTCCGATGACGCTGGCCGTCGGCCCGACGTGGCTCGTGTCGACATCGCGCAGCGCCTCGATCGCCTCGAGGATGTTCGACAGCTGCGACTGCATGCGGTCGACCTCGTCCTCGGTCAGGTGGAGGCGGGCGAGGCGGGCGACGTGCGCGACGTCCTCGCGGCTGATGGCTGCCATGCGACCGATGGTAGCGCGTGCGACCGCCGCGGCGCCGACGGGCGCTCGGGCAACCCGCAGCCGCCGGGTCGGGGCACGCACGCCGAGCGCATGGCGGCAGCACGCATCTGGCAGCATTGGCGCCGATGGCGACGAGGAGCATCCCCATTCGCGACGGCCGGATCGAGGCGTTCGCGCTCCCGGGCGGGCGCGGCACCCCGCTCGTCGTCCTCGGCGGGGTCGAGACCGGCATGCGGACGCTCGCCGGGACCGAGCACGTGCTCGAGCGCCGCTGGCAGGACCGGGCCCGGGCTCGACCGGTCACGATCCTCGGCCGCCCGATCCCCGACGACCGGGCTGACGCCGAGCGGATCATGCATCCCCGCGTCATCGCCGACGGCGTGGCCGGGGTGCTCCGCACCCTCCGCCTCGGCCCGGTGGCGATCGAGGCCGAGTCGGGTGGCGGCCGCATCGCGCTCTGGCTCACGGTCGACCATCCCGACCTCGTGGATCGGCTCGTGCTCGCCGCCGTCGCATCCGAGACCCCCGCCGGCTCTCCGATGGCGGATCGGATGCAACGCTGGATCGAGCTCGGCGAGACCGGCGACTGGGGCACGTTCTTCCGGGACATGATGCAGCTCATGAAGGCCGCGACGGAGCAGGAGGCCGGCTCGTTCGCCGTCGCGGCGCGGCTGCAGCCCCGCCCGACGACGCCGGAGCGCTTCATCGGCGAGCTGCGGGCGACGCTCGACCCGAGCTCCTTCGTCACGGACCGGCTGGGCGAGATCGACGTACCGACGCTCGTGCTCGCGGGCGAGCTCGACCAGGTCGTGCCGCTGCCGTCGACGCAGCTCGTGGCGGAGCGGGTTCCCGGAGCGCACCTCATCACCGACCCGAGCTGCGGCCACACCGTGCGCAGCTCGTTCCGTGGGTACGACGACCTCGTGGAGTCGTTCCTGGCCGAGGGCGACTGACCGATGCCGACCGCGATGGCGGCCGAGCCCGAGGGCCGATGGGGTCACCTCGCGATCCTCTCGGCGTGCTGCCTGCTGGCGCTCGTGCCGTGGTTCAGCGCGGCCGCGGTCGCTCCGCTCATCTCCGCCGAGTGGGGCGTCACCACGCTCGAGACCGCGTTCCTCACCGTCGCCGTGCAGCTCGGCTTCGCGGTTGGCGCCCTCGTCGTGGCCTTCACCGGTGCCGCGGACGTCATCCCGGCGCGGCGCCTCATCGCGGGCGGGGCGCTCCTCGCCGGTCTCGCGAACGCCGCCTTCGGGCTGCTGGGGACGGATCTCCTCACCGGCCTGCCGCTGCGGGCGCTCAGCGGGGTCGGCCTCGCCGCGGTCTACCCGGTCGCGATGAAGGTGCTGGCCGGATGGTTCGGCCGCGAGCGGGGGCTCGCGGTCGGCATCCTCATCGGCGCGATCACGCTCGGCTCGGCCATGCCCCACGCGCTGCGCGCGGCGGGCACGATGGCCGGCCTGGACTGGCGGCTCGTCGTCGTGGCCGGCGGAGCCCCAGGGCTCCTCGCGGCGGTGATCGCGTGGCGCGGCGTGCGGGAGGGGCCGCTGTCCATCCCCGCCGCGCGGCTCAGCCTGCGCATGGCACGCGCCGCCCTGGCGACACCATCTGTCCGGTTGGCGAACATCGGCTACCTCGGCCACATGTGGGAGCTGTACGCGATGTGGACCTGGGTCCCGGCATTCGTCGCCGCCAGCCTCGCCCTGAGCGGCGACGTGTCGGCGCAGGGCTCGAGCGCGGTGGCCTTCCTCGTCGTCGCGGCCGGCGCCGTCGGCTGCGTCGGTGCGGGGGCGCTCGCCGACCGCCTCGGACGCACGACGCTCACGATCGCGGCCATGGCGCTGTCCGGGTCGAGCGCCGTCGCCGCCGGCCTCCTCTTCGGCGCCCACACCGCGCTCGTGCTGACCGTCCTCGTCGTGTGGGGCGTCACGGTCATCGCCGACTCGGCGCAGTTCTCGACCGCGGTCAGCGAGCTCGCGCCGCCCGGCACGGCCGGTTCGACGCTCGCCCTCCAGACCGCCGCCGGCTTCCTGCTGACCGGCATCACGATCGTCGGCGTCGGCCTCCTCGACCCGGCGGACGGCGCGAGCTGGACGACGGCCTTCGCCATCCTCGCCCTCGGCCCGCTCATCGGGATCATCGCCATGTGGCGACTGCGATCCCTCCCCGAGGCGGTACGAATGGCGGGCGGGCGTCGATAGCGTCGCCTGCGCGGCGCGTCGTCGCCGTAGTCGCGCCGCAGGCCAGCGATGCATGATCGGCGCATGACGTACCGCCGCCAACGATTGGCCTTGGGCGCCCTGGCGATGATCGCCAGCGTGGCCGCCCTTGCGGCCACCCCGCAGGCCGGGCGCGCCGCGACCGTCAGCTGCCCGGAGGTACAGCTGCTCAGCGAAGAGCTGACGCGGTCCCCAAGCGTTTTCGTCGGCATCGTCCAGGCCCCGTTCCAGACCGATGCCGGACGCGGCGCCTCCATCACCGTCCTGGAGACTTGGCGAGGGCCCGACCTTGCGCCGGTCGTGCGGGTCACGATCGAGGACGCGGCCGGCGCACCGAGGGTCGAGCTGGTGAGCGGGACCCGGTATCTCGTCGCCGCGAATCCGCCAGCCGACGCCACGTCATCCGGCGATACGGTGGATGCGCTGGTCATCCCCGCCTGCAGCGTCACCCGGCCGTGGACGCCGGATCTCGCCGACCTGCGACCGCCCGATGCTCGACCGATGGAGGGCGCAGCGCCCTCGCCGGCGACGAGCAGCCAGGCCTCCGCGCCCGGCTGGCTCTGGGCAGGATCCGCCGTCCTGCTGCTTGCTGCGCTGGGTGTCACGGTGGTGGCGATTTCGCGCCGGCCGGCCCTCCTCCCGGCCGCGACGGTGCTGAGCGTCGCAGGCATCGCGGTCCTGGGGGCGACCGTCGTCCTGTCGCTGGCGCCGCAGACCCCGGAGGTCGGTCCATCCGCGTCGCCGAGCGTCCCGACACCGTCCCTCAGCCAGGAGAGCCTCTCGCCAGACGGGCACCTCGTCGTTCGCCTCGAGGTGATGCGCGGCGGCACGCGACTGTCGGTCGTCAGCATCCACGCCGATGGGCGGCTCATCAGTGGGAGCTCCGACGCGGGCGGCGCGCCCCTCTCCGAGCGGAAGCTTTCGGCCGGTGGGCTTCGGCTCGTGCTCGAGGCGATGGAGGCGACTGGCCTGCCCAGCGTGGACGCGCCCGCCGTGGTCGAGTACGTCCCGGAGCCGCTCGAGGGAGGCGACCCCGGCACCGGCGACATCACCGGGCGATTGACGTACACCGCGGAAGACGGGAGCAATAGGTCGGTGCGTTGGGCGCTGATCGACGCCGACGATGCGGACGACGTCGCCGACGCTCCGGAGATCGAACGACTGGAGACGTTCGCTCAACAGCTGCTCGCGCCGGAGGACTGGCTGCTGGCCACGGCCTGGGTGTCCCGGGATCACGCCGATTATCACGCCGAGACGTTCCACGTCCTGGTCACCCCCATTCCCTTCGGTTCCGCCCGCCCCGCCATCGACATGTCGGACCTTCCGGCGCCGCTGCGGGCCTCGCTCGGCGCGCTGGAACCCGCGGCGGCGCTTCCCGCCTGCGTGCAGCTGGCGAGAAGCCAGGCGACCGAGCTCCTCGCCGCGATCGCCGCGCGATTCAACCAGATTGGCCTGACGCTCGCCGCGGACGGCACGGATGTGGCGGCGGACGACGAGGAACGATCGGTGACCTACCGCCTCAGCCTGCGACCTCTCCTTCCCGATGAGGGAAAATGCCCCGAGCAGCCATCGGCCGAACCGACGGATGCCGAGCTCGCGCCCGGCGCCATCGCGCTCGTTCGCGTGGATGACTTACGGGTCCGCAGCGGCGCCGGGTCGAGCTTCGAAGCCATCAACTCGTTCGCCGCGGGCGATCGCGTGGCTGTGGTGGCGGGGCCGGTCACCGCCGACGGGATGGACTGGTACGAGGTTCGGCAGGGCCCGAGCGGGCGCGGGGGCCTCGTGGCTGGCGGACCCGCGGGCGGCGACCCCTGGCTCGTACCCATCGCCGACGGCGCGATTGGCTTCACGGAGGGCGATGGCACGGGTACCCTGTCGGTCGGGCGGATGAACCCCGACGGCAACGGCCTTTCGACGCTGGTCGACGGTGGCGGGCCGGTGTGGTCGCCGGACGGACGCCGATTCGCCTTCTCCGTGTACCCGGGGCAGGCCAGCACGTGGCAGCTCGCCACCGCGGCGCCGGACGGAAGCCAGGTCTCCCGCCTCGGGGAGGGCGAGTATCCCACCTGGTCTCCCGACGGCTCCCTCATCGCCTTCGGACGAGGGGACGAGATCTGGGTCATGAACGCAGACGGCACGGGGCAGCGGCTGCTCGTCGCGGGCGCCGAGCCGTGGTCGGTCGCCTGGGATCCCGACGGGTCACGTCTCGCCTACGTGTTCCCCCTCGAAACCGAGTCGGGCGGGGAGGGCATGATGTTCTTCAGCCCGCGGGCACTCGGGTTCGTCGACGTCGTCAGCGGCGAGGTCACCCAGGTCACCACCGCCGATAATCTCGACGGCAGCACAAACCCAAAGTGGTCTCCCGACGGGACGCGACTCACCTATGGGGGCAACCGGCTCATCGACGATTCCGGCGACGTGGTGTTGCAGCTGGAGCCCGGGGTGACGTGGGCCGACGCGCCGTGGTCGCCGAGCGGAAACGAGCTCGCGCTGATCGTTGATGGATCGATCGAGATCCTGGAGCTCGTAAGCGGCGAAAGACGAACGGTCACCGCAGCCGAAAATTCGAACCAGCTCATCTGGTCACCTGGCGGCAGCCATCTGGCCTTCACCCGGGCCGGCGGCGACCGATGGCAGATCCATGTCGTGGACGCCGACGGGGGTGAGCCGGTCACGATCGGTCCGCCCTTCAGCCAGTTCCCAGCTTGGCAGCCGATCGTGTCGCACGGGCTCGACTGAGCGGGGTCATGGGTTGTCCGTGAGCAGCTTCCGGAAGGCGTCTTCGTCCAGCACGGCGACCCCGAGCTGCTCCGCCTTCGCGAGCTTGCTCCCCGCCTTGTCGCCGGCGACGAGATAGTCGGTCTTTGCCGAGACCGATGACGCCGGGTGGCCACCGGCGGCCCGGATGGCCTCCTCCGCCTCCGTCCGGCTGAAGCCCGGCAGCGTGCCGGTCACGACGAGCGTCCTGCCGCTCAGCGGACCAGCCGCGGGCTCGGCCGCTGCCCCGGGGGCGGGTGCCTCGGCGCGCACCCCCGCCTCGAGGAGCCGGTGCAGCGTGTCGCACGTGTGCTCGTCGGCGAAGAAGCGGACGATCGCCTCGGCCACGACCTGGCCGATGCCGTACACCCCGGTCAGCTCCTCGACCGATGCCGCGCGCAGCCGGTCGGCCGCGCGCCGCGTCCAGTCCGCATCGGTATCCGCGTCGGCCCGCGGCAGCTCGCGCGCGAGCCAGGCGGCGAGGTCGACCGCCGTCTGCTCACCGACGTGGCGGATGCCGAGCCCGTTGAGGATCCTGCCGAGCGGACGATGCCGCGCATGCTCGATCGAACGCGCGAGATTCTCCGCGCTCTTGCGACCGAGCCGATCGAGGCCCTCGAGCGTCTCGGTGTCGAGGCGGAAGACGTCGGCCGGCTCCTGGACGAGGTCGCGCTCGACGAGCTGGATCATGATCTTCGACCCGAGACCGTCGACGTCCATCCCTCCGCGCCCGCTGAAATGCAGGAGCGCGCCGATGCGCTGCGCCGGGCAGTACGGGTTCGGGCAGCGGGTGACGACCTCGCCCTCCTCGCGCAGCGCCTCCGTGCCGCAGACCGGGCAGCGAGCCGGCATCTCCCAGGCCGTCTCGCTGCCGTCCCGCGCGTCGACGACGGCGCTCACGACCTCGGGGATGACGTCGCCCGCGCGCTGGAGCACGACCGTGTCGCCGACGCGCAGGTCCTTGCGGCGGATCTCGTCGATGTTGTGCAGCGTGGCATTGCGAACGGTCGTGCCGCCCACCGAGACCGGCGTGACGTGCGCGACGGGCGTCATCGCACCGGTCCGCCCGACGTAAACGTCGATCTCCTCGAGCTTCGTCGTGACCTGCTCGGCCGGAAACTTGTACGCGACCGCCCAGCGCGGCGCGCGGGAGACGAAGCCGAGCTCGCGCTGCTCGGCCAGCGAGTCGACCTTGATGACGATCCCATCGGTCTCGTAGTCCAGCTCCCGGCGCTTCTCGGCCCACGCCTCGGTAAAGGCGATGACGTCGTCGATGCCCTGGACGCGGCGGGCGTGCGGGTTGACCGGGAATCCCAGCCGGCCGAGCAGCTCGAGCGACTCGGCATGCGTCCCCAGACCGTGGGCGCCGACGAGCTGGTACGCCCAGAGGCTGAGCCGGCGGCCGGCAGTGATGGCCGGATCCTTCTGGCGCACGGTGCCCGCGGTCGTGTTGCGCGCGTTGGCGTAGAGCGGTCGTCCCTCCTCCTCGAGCTGCTCGTTGAGCGCGGCGAAGGCGCCGCGCGGCATAAACACCTCGCCGCGAACCTCGAGCCGATCCCCCGGCGGGTCCTCGCGCAGGCTGAGCGGGATGGCCCGGACCGTGCGCAGGTTGGCCGTCACGTCCTCGCCGGTCGTGCCGTCGCCACGGGTCGCGCCGCGCACGAAGCGACGGCCCTCGTAGCGCAGGCTGACCGCCAGCCCGTCGATCTTCAGCTCGCAGGCGTACGTCACCGGCGGGTCGTCGGCGGCGCGTCCGAGAC
>DATKDB010000150.1:0-10280 GCA_035512895.1 Binatia bacterium
GGTAGGTCTGGCCGGCTCCCACCGACTCGTCGGTGAAGGCGGGCTCGCTCGCCACGCCGATGCGCTCCATCTCGCCCGCGGCCGGCCCGCGCAGGATCTCGTAGCGGTGCAGGTCGTCATCGCCGACCGGGTCCCAGGCGATCGTCACCGCCGTCTCGGCCACGGAGGTCGCCACCAGGCCGTCGGGTGCGGCGGGCGCGACGGTGTCCGCCGCCGGCGTGGTCACGAGGGTGCGTGGGTCGGCTCCGCCGTCGACGCCCACCGGCTCCCAGGTCGTGCCGCCATCGGTCGAGACGCGCGCGGCCACGGCGTAGCTGCCCGCCTCCTCGGGCCGCACCGACGCGGTCCAGCGGTCCGCGCCATCCGCTTCGCCCGCGTAGCGCATCGGGCTCCAGGCCCAGCCGTCGCGTGCTTCGGTCGCCTCCGCCGCGCCGAAGCCGAGCTCCATGCGCACGCCCACCGTCGGGCCCGCGAGCTGGCTGTAGCCCTCGACCCGCACGGTCGCCTCGATCTCGGTGCCCCGATCCACCGCCGACAGCGGCTGCTCCAGCGGACCGGACTCGGTGAGTCGGGCGTCGGCGACCTCCACCTGCGGCAGGGCGGTGGCCTCGGGTGACCGCGGCCCCTCGTTGCCGGCGGCGTCGACGGCGGTGACGACGTAGTGCGCCAGGGTGCCGTTGCGCGCGGCGCGATCCGTGTAAGCGGTGACGTCGCCCTCCGCCGACCCGACCAGGGCGTAGCCGCCGCCGGAGAGGACGGAGCGCCAGACGCGGTAGCCCGCGGCGTCATCGACGGCCGGCCATGAGAGCTCGACGGTGCCGGTGCCCGCAAGCGCGCTGAGCGACGCCGGCGCCGCGGGCGGGGCCAGGTCCACCCCCGCTTCGGTCACCAACACGGCGGAGCCATACGCCGCAAGCTCCACCGCCAAGCTGCCGGACTCGACGCTCGCCGCGGACCCGCCCAGCGCATCGGCCAGGGCCGTGCCGGACGGCAGCCAGCGGGAGACGTCGATCTCGACGGAGCGCGGTGCGTCGCCCAGGTTGAGCACGGTGATCGTGGCCTGCGCATCGGTCCGGCGCCCGAAGGCGAGCGTGCCGGCGGCGTCATCGGCGTGAAGGAAGGCGAGGTCGCCGTCGCGCAGCGCCTCGTGCGAGGCGCGCAGCGCACCCAGGCTCGCGTACCAGTCGTGCAGCTCGGTGTCCACGGCGTCCCACGGGTAGGGGCGCCGGTCGTCGGGATCGTCGTGCCCCGTGAGCCCGGCCTCGGTGCCGTAGTAGACGCCGGCCATGCCGGGCCACGTCATCTGCAGCGCGGCCACCAGGCGCAGCTTCGCCTTGCCAGTCTCGAGCGCGGCCGCCGACTCCTTCTCCTCGCGGTTGTCGGCGCCCGGCGTGAGGGTCCACAGGATGCGCGTCGTGTCGTGGCTGTCGACCAGGTTGTGGAGGACGTCCCAGGCCGCGGGCGGGTAGTCCTCGCGCACGCCCTCCATGGCGGCGGCGAAGGCGCTGGGCGCCAGGCCCGGGATGGCGCCGTCGGCGTCGGCGGTGTCGCCGTTGATCAGGCCGATCACCGCGCGCCGGAAGCGGTAGTTCATCACGCTGTCGACCTCGGTGCCGAGCAGCCAGGCGGAGGCGTCGCCCCACTCCTCGCCCAGGATCAGCGCTTCGGGATCGGCGCCCTTGATGCTGCGCCGCAGGCCCCGCAGGAAGTCGTGGCTGATCTCGTTCATGACGTCCAGCCGCCAGCCGCCGATGCCGGTCTCCAGCCATTGGGTCGCCACCCCATCGGTCCCGAGGAAGTGGGCGAAGGTGTCCGGCGTCTCGGCCAGCACCGCCAGGGTGTCGAAGCCGAACCAGTCCTCATAGGTCTGCCCGTCGAAGCACTTCGCCGGCGGGCCGGGGCTGAAGGTGAACCACTCCGCCCACGGAGACTCGGCGGACTCGCAGGCGCCCAGCTCCGCGAAGCGCCCGCCGCGGTCGAAATACGGCGAGTCGCTGCTCACGTGGTTGAAGACGCCGTCGAGGAGGATCCGGATGCCGAGCGCCTCGGCATCGGCGACGAGCCCCTCGAGGTCCTCCCTCGTCCCGAGGTCGGGATCGATGACCGAGAAGTCGCTCGTGTCGTAGCGGTGGTTCGAGGGCGCCGCGAAGATCGGGTTGAGGTAGAGGACGGTCACGCCGAGCTCCGACAGCTCGCCGAGCCGCTCGCGCAGCCCGGCGAGGTCGCCGCCGTAGAAGTCGCGCCCGAGCGGCTCCTCGTCGCAGGGCTCCGCCGGTGCGGTGTAGGCCCGGCAGAAGCCCTCGGGCAGGTCGGTCTCCCAGTCGCGCGTCAGCACCGGGTTGCCGTAGACGTCGCCGTACCGATACCGATCGGCTCCATCGGTGCCGGGGATCGCATCCGGCGAGGGGTCGTTCGACGGGTCGCCGTTCGCGAACCGATCCGGGAAGACCTGGTAGATGACCGCGCCGCGTGCCCACTCCGGCGTCGCGAAGTCCGGCGCGTACGTGACGAGCTGCCAGGAACGGTCTTCCGACGCGGCGAGCGCCTCGCCGGCGCCACCGTCGAGCAGGGCGTCGTCCTCCACGTAGCGGGTCTCGCCGCCGTCGCGCACGATGAAGCGGTAGTAGAGGACGCTCGGGATGTTCGTCGTCGGCAGGGTCGCCTCCCACCAGTCGTACCCGTGCTCGCCGCCGGTCGCGTCGCGCGCCGCGACGGCCATCGGCACGAGGACCTGCGACTCCGCGAGGGCGTCCCAGACCCGGATCGTCGCCGCCTCCAGGTCGCCGGCCGCCGCGCGCAGGCGCAGGGTGGCCTCGGTGCCGGCCGGAACGGCGCCGAACGGCTGGCGGTACGCGTCGGACCGGCTGTCGTGCGCCAGGTCGAGGTCGCGGATCTCGCCGTCGATCGCGAGGGCGGGCAGGTCCGGCGCGAGCGCGAGCTCGTCGACGTCGGGAGTCGGCGCGCCGCGAGGCCAGAGGATGACGAGCGCGACGATCGCCACGACGGCGAGCGCCACGGCGCCGGCGACCCACGGCAGCGCTCGGCGGCTCATGACGAGCGGAAGAGGCGACCCGAGCGGGCGGGGATCGTTCCGTCGCCGGTCGCCGGGACGGTCGCGAAGATCTCGGTCAGCCCCTCGGGGAGCGGGAGCCGGGCGGCGGTCTCGCCGGCGTTGAGCGCGACGACGACGGATCCCGGTCCGGTGCCGCGGCGGTAGGCGCAGGCCATCCCGTCGACCGCCAGGCACTCGAGCTCGCTCGAGCGCAGGGCCGGCGTCGCGTGGCGCAGGCGGACGAGGTCCGTGAGCGTGCGCAGCAGGGCGCCGTTCCAGTGCGACTCGTCCCACGGGAACGCGCCGCGGCAGCCCGGATCCATCTCGCCGGTCATGCCGATCTCGTCGCCGTAGTAGATGCACGGCGCGCCGGGCATCGTCGTGAGCACGAGCCAGCCAAGGCGCAGCGAGGCCTCGTCGCCGCCGGACATCGTCAGGAAGCGCGGCGTGTCGTGCGAGTCGAGCAGCGTGAGCATCGCGCGCGCGAACCTCGGCTCGTACGCCCGGCCGACGCGCTCGAGGCGTGCCATGAAGGCCGCCGCGTCCTCGGGCCGGATCTGGCGCTGAAGCTCGCCGTGCTGGGCGATGATGGCGCCGTCGAGGTGGCTGCCGGTGACATAGCTCGTGATCGCCGCGGCGAGCGGGTAGTTCATGAGCGCGTCGAACGTGCGCCCGTCGAGCAGGTCGCCGCGCTCCTGCCAGATCTCGCCGACGATGTATGCGTCCGGGTTGATCGTGCGCACGCGCTGCCTGAACTCCTCCCAGAACCTCGGCGTCGTGATCTCGCCGGGGACGTCGAGGCGCCATCCGTCGATCCCGAAGCGCGTCCAGTGCTCGGCCACGGTCATGAGGTACTCGCGCACCGTCTCGTTGTCGGTGTTCAGCTTCGGGAGGGCCGGCATGTCCCACCACGCGCGGTAGCCGAGCGTCCTGAGCGAATCCTCTCCGGAGCGGTGCTCGTCCGCCCAGTCCGTCGTGAGCCCCGCGGCGTCCATCGACTCACTCGGGTAGGCGCGCAGCGGGCGGCCGGCCTCGAGATCCTCGGCGTGGAGGTGGAACCAGTCGCGGTACGGCGAGTGCCGCCCGACCTCCATGACGTGGTGGAACGGCCAGAAGCCGCGCGAGGCGTGGTTGAAGACGCCGTCGAGGACGACCCGCATGTCGCGCTCGTGGGCCGCGTCGAGCAGCGCGCGCAGGGCGTGGTCACCGCCGAGCAGCGGGTCGACGGCCAGGTAGTCGTACGTGTGATACCGATGGTTCGAGGCCGACGCGAAGACTGGGTTGAGGTAGATCGCCGTCGCGCCCAGGCCGGCGAGATGGTCGAGGTGGTCGACGACGCCGTACAGGTCGCCGCCCTTGAAGCCGCCGACCGTCGGGGGCGCGGCCCAGTCCTCGAGGGGTCCCGGCGCGGGGACGCGGCCGCTGCGGGCGAATCGGTCCGGGAAGATCTGGTAGAAGACCGCGTCGGCGACCCAGGCGGGTGGATTATCCACCGGTGCCAACCGGCCGGCTCACCCCTTCACCCCGCCCAGCGTGACGCCGTTGATGAGCCACTTGCTGCTGTACAGGAAGAGGGCGACGATCGGGATCGAGACGAGGACCGACGCCGCCGCCAGGTCTCCCCACTGCGTTTGGAACTGGGCCTGGAAGCGCAGGATGCCGAGCGGCCAGGTGAAGAGGTCGGTCTGGGAGCCGATGAGGACGCGCGCGAGCACGAACTCGTTCCAGGCGGCGAGGAAGTTGAAGAGGAAGACGATCGCGAGGGCCGGCGTCGAGAGCGGCAGAAGGACGCGGACGAAGGCCTCCAGCTGCGAGCAGCCGTCGATGCGCGCCGCCTCCTCCAGCTCGATCGGCACCGTGTCGTAATAGCCCTTCAGGATCCAGATGCTGAACGGCACGCTCGTGACGGAGTACGCGATGACGAGGCCGCGATACGTGCCGATGAGGTCGAGCTGGATGGCAAGGATGAAGATCGGGACGAGAAGCATCGTCGCCGGGATGAGCTGCGTGGCGAGCAGCGCCGTGAGCCCGACGCCGCGCCCCGGGAACTTGAAGCGGCTGAAGCCGTAGGCGCTCGTCGCGGCGAAGATGAGCCCGACGAGCGACGTCCCGACCGTGATGAGCAGGCTGTTGAAGAGCCACTGCGGGAAGTCGGTCTCGAACAGGACGTGGCCGTACGAGGCGAGCGTCGCCTCCTCCGGGAAGATGTTGAGGTTACGGGAGAGGAGCCGGTCGTTCGGGCGCACCGAGACGCTGAAGACGCGCAGGACGGGCAGGATCGCGATGAGCGCCGCGAGGAGGAGCGTCGCGTGGATGACCGCGGTCTTCAGCGGAGGATCGCGGCGATCGCCGTAGCTGCCGGCCGTCTTCGCCCGCGGCGTCGCGACGGCGGCTGCCGGCTGGACGGTGGGAACGGTGGTCTGGCTCATTCGTCGGCTCCTCGAAGCGCGCCGCTGCGTCGGACGTAGAAGATCACGAACACGAGCAGGATCGCGAAGATGACGAAGGCGTACGCGCCGGCGAACCCGTAGCGGTTGTACTGGAATGCGGCGCGGAATAGCCCGGTCACCAGGGTGTCGCTCGTCTCGAGCTCGAGCTGGTTGATGACGAACGGGACGTTGAAGTTGTTGAACGTCCAGACCGTGCCCAGGATGACCGCCGGCACCATGACCGGTCGCAGGAGCGGCAGCGTGATGAAGCGGAACGACTGGCGGCTGCTGGCGCCGTCGATCTCGGCCGCCTCGTACAGGTCAGTCGGGATGCTCTGGAGGCCGCCGAGCAGGATGACCATCATGAACGGCACCCCCAGCCAGACGTTGACCATGATCATGGCGAAGAAGTTCCAGAACGGATCGGTCATCCAGGTCGGGCCGTCCACGCCGACGAGCGCGAGGAGCTGGTTCACCATGCCGAACTCGGAGTTGAGCTCGGTGCGCCAGATGGCCAGCGACACGATCTGCGGGATGGCCCACGGCAGGACGATGAGCGCGCGGTAGACGCCCTTGAGCCGCAGGTGGCGGTTGAGCAGGAGCGCGAGCCCCAGGCCGAGGCCGACGTGGAAGAAGACGTTGATGGCCGTCCACAGGATCGTCTGCCAGAAGATCTGGAAGAAGCCGGCCGCCTGGAGCACGGGCCGGGTGAAGACGTTGATGTAGTTCTCGAGGCCGATGAACATGTTCTGGCCGCGGCATTCGGTGAAAATCCCGGCCGGGATGCCCGGGTCGCACAGGCGGCTCAGGTTCATGTTCGTGAAGCTGACGTTCAGCTCCCACAGGAGCGGGTAGAAGATGAGCGCGGTGAGGCCGATGAAGGCCGGCGCGATGAGCAGGATCGGCAGGGCGAGGCGCGCCTTCAGCCAGCGGACCAGGACGAGATAGAGGACGCCCTCGAGGATCGCCACGCCGACCGCGAACACGGCCAGGGTGAAGATGACCTCGCTGAGGGCCGCTACCGATCGATCGACGTCCACGGTGCGTCTCCTGCGTGGATGACGTGGATGGCGTGGATGATAGGGGGAGGTCGGCGGTGGCGGGGCCGGAGCCCCGCCACCACGTTACCGTCCGCTCAGAGGGTTGCGACGCAGTTGTCAGCTGCCTCCTGCATCGCCGCCGTCACCGCCGCGAAGTCGTCGTTCCCCGCGCCAAGAACGTCCCGGATCCCGGTGTTCATGGCGTCGAAGACGCAGCGCATCTCGACGTTCGTCGGCTGCGGGGTGCCCTTCTGGACCGCCTCCGCCGCGCCGGCGAGTAGCGGATCGTCGGTCACGATCGGATCCTCCAGGGCCTCGGCGTTCGCCGGCAGGCGCCGGAGCTCCTCGACCATCTGGATCTGGTTCTCGGCGTTCGTGGACCAGGCCATGAAGTCGAGCACGACCGTCAGCATGTCGCCCTCGATGGCCGAGGGGACCATGTAGAACGCGCCGGCGGTGTACGGCGCCGGGTCGCTGCCCGTCGAGCTGACCGTCGGCAGCGGGCCGACGCCCAGGTCATCGCCGAGCTCGCCGGCATAGTTGCCGAGCTCCCAGTCGCCGTTGACGATCATGGCGGCCGAGCCGGTCAGGAACAGCTCGTTCGCGCAGTCGTACGCGCACTCGCCGGGCATGACCTCCTCGGTGTACTTCAGGTCGTACAGGAACTCGAGGGCCGCCTGCATCTCCGGGGTGTCGAGGGTCGGCGTCGTGCCGTCCTCAGCGAAGACGGCCGTGTCGAAGCCCGCGAGCCACGGGGTGAGCCAGAACGACTCGGTCTCGTTGAAGACGAGGCCGAAGTTGTCGCCCTCGGTGTTCTCCTGCGCGGTCGCGATCAGCTCATCGGTGTCGGCCGGGGCCTCTTCACCGGCGAGAGACTTGTTCCAGTACAGCATGAGCTGGTTGCCGTTGCTGATCGGGATGCCCCAGGTCGTGCCGTCGACCTGGACCGCCGAAAGGGCGCCCGCCTCGTAGATCGAGGTGTCGATCTGGCCGTCCAGCTCCTGGATGACGCCGGCCGAGGTGAACGGGCCGATGTGGTCGGCGACCGTCCAGACGAGCTCGGGGGCTGCCTCAGGGGAGAGGGCGGTGTTGACGAGATCCTCGCGCAGCAGCTCGACGTCCTTGTTGATGACGCTGATCGTCACGTTCGGGCGCTCGGCGCTGTACGCCTCGGCGAGGGCTTCGACGTAGGCGATCTGCGGATCGCCCTCCTTCGTCCAGAGCTCGAGTTCGAAGTCGCCCTCTGGGAAGGCCGCCGTCGTCGGGGCTGCGGACTCGTCGCCGCCATCAGTGGGGGTCGGCTCCTCCGAGTCATCGGCGCCGATCTCGCCGCCCGAGCAGGCGCCCAGGATGAGCGAGCCGACGACGAGGATCGGCAGGAGGTGGTGAAACTTGCGTGTCATGTCGGTCTGTTCCTCGTGGTGTGGTGTGCGATACGTGCGTGGATGCGTGACACCCTGACCTTCAGGCGGTTGCGACACCTCCTCCCTGTGGTCTGACGAGGGCTTCGGCACCACGCGGCGAAGCCGTCGTGCCGCGCACCACAAGGCGCGTCGGCAGGACCTCGACCACAGGGCGGTGTTCCGAGCCTGAACGGATGGCTTGAATGAGCCGATGGGCCGCGCGGCGGCCCTTCTCGCGGATCGGCTGATGGACGGTCGTCAGGCGGGGCGTCGTCCACGACGCGGCCGGGATGTCGTCGAACCCGACGATCGAGAGGTCGTCCGGGACGGCGATGCCCGCGTCGGCGGCCCCGGCCATGACTCCGATGGCGGTCACGTCGGACATCGTGATCACCGCCGTCGGGAGGTGGTCGTCGCCGAGGAGCGTCGTCAGCGCCGCGCGCCCGCCCTCCTCGCTGACCTGCGTGGAGAGGATGCGCAGGCGAACGGCGCCGTCGGCGGCGGTTGCAGCGGCGCCGTTGCCGCTCGCGTCGCTGCTGTCGGTTCCGGGGGCCAGGCCGAAGCCCGCCCGGACGCCCGCCAGGCGGCGCGCCGAGATGCCGTGGTGCTCGTCGACCGGCAGGTCCGGGTGCTCGGCGATGAGCACGACCGCGACGTCCCGGTGCCCCAGAGCGTACAGGTGCGCCGCGGCCTGGCTGGCCCCGGCGCCGTCGTCGATGCCGATGAGGTCGAACCCGGTCGGGTCCTCGATGTCGAGCCCGACGAGGCACGTGCCGGAGTTGCGGACCTCGTCGAGGTCGGGGTGGTTCGGGGCCAGGCCGAGCAGGATCAGGCCGTCGACGAGTGCCGAGTCGACCGCCCGCGAGATCGAGCCGCCGACCGGCGGGACAATGACGACCGCGATCCCCTCGGCGTCGCACACGTCGCCGATGCCCCGCACGAGCTCGGGCAGGAACGGATTGGCGAAGATGTCGTGCGTCGACTGCGGCACGACGAGGCCGATCTGGTCGGTGCGCCGGCGCGCGAGGCGGCGGGCGATCTGCGACGGGCGGTAGCCGAGCTCCGCGGCGGCGGCCAGGATCCGGTCGCGCGTCTCCGCCTTGAGGTGGTCCGGCTTGTTGAATGCGAAGCTCACCGAGGTCTTGCTGACTCCGGCGCGCCGCGCAACATCATCGATCCGAGGTCGAACCAAGGTGCTGGGGTGCCCTCCGCATGAACCGGTTTAGTGAACCGGTTTAGTGCCGCGACTGTACCGGGGAGCGGATCGGCTTGTCAAGGTGCATTGGTCCTCGACTCGGCCCGTCATTGCCGCCACGTGACCCTTACAACTAGCTTCTGTACGGCGCGTACAGGCTCGTGACCCGCGTAAAGTGACGCTGGTGAACGACCCCGTTGACCCAGTGGACTCCGAGCGACCCGAGACCTGGCATTACGGCCTCGTGGCTCGATGGTGGGCGGAGTTCAACGTTGCGCAGCCCGAGGAGCTCGCGTACTACCGCGCGGCCATCGAGCGCTTCGGTGAGCCGGCGCTCGACCTGGCGTGCGGCACGGGGCGCCTCCTCGTCCCGCTGTTGCGCGATGGGCTCGACGTCGACGGTGCCGACATCAGCGCCGATATGCTCGCCGAGGCCCGCAAGCTCGCGGCCGTCCATGGACTGACGCCGGCGCTGCACGAGCGGCCGATGCACGAGCTCGACCTGCCTCGTCGCTATCGGACGATCTACAGCTGCGACTCACTTGGCATCGGTATGACGCGCGCGCAGGTCCGCCAGGCGCTCGGCCGCATCTTCGAGCACCTCGAGCCCGGCGGCGCCCTTGTCTTCAATGTCGAGCTGCCGTACGCCGACCTCGAGCCCGAGAGATGGGCGAAGTGGCTGCCGAAGCATCGACCCGCGTATCCGCGTCCCTGGTTGCCCGATGGAGACCGGCGCGCCACGGCGGACGGCGACGAGATCGAGCTGATCACCCGCGGCGTCGAGTTCGACCCGCTCCAGCAGCACGAGATCCTCGAGATGCGGGCGCGCCTGTGGCACGACGGCGCGATCATCGCCGAGGAGGAGCATCGCATCCGGCTGCCGCTCTACTTCGCCCAGGAAATCCTGTTGCTGCTCGACGTCACCGGCTTCACCGATGTCGTCATGGAGGCCCAGTACGAGTCCCGGCCCGCGACCCCGGATGACGAGTCGGTTGTGTTCCTCGCCCGCCGCCCGGCGTAGGCGCGCACGTCCGGGACCAGCGCTCGGCATCCGGATTGCGTATCGTGGGGGAGGAGCGGGAGGTGAGGATGCATCGGTCCATGGCGCCAAGCGTGAAGCTGCTGCTGGCCCTCGTCGTGGCGGGGGCGCTGACGGGGTGC
>DATKDB010000151.1:0-5081 GCA_035512895.1 Binatia bacterium
AGCCCGGACAGTCGCTCGAGCTCGATGACCTGGTGCTGTCGCAGCTCGGCCAGCTGCGCGCGCTCGTCCTCGACCTCAGCGAGGCGAGTGGCGAGACCCGCCTCACGCTCCTCGAGGGCCACGACCTTCCGATCGATGGCCTCCTCGCGGTCGAGGAAGCGGCGCTCGGTGCGCTGGAAGGTGGCGCGCTGCTCGCGCGCTTCCTCCTCGGCGGCCCGACGCAGCTGGAGTGCCTCGTCCTTCCCCTCAAGGACGATCTCCTTCTGCTTGGCTCGCGCCTCCACGACGAGCCGATGCGAGTACTGCTCGGCATGCTTGACGGCGTTCGTGGCGACGAACTGGCGCGCCGCGAACCCGACGATCACGCCTCCGACGGCGGCAACCGCCGCCACGGCGACGACGACGAAATCAGGCATCTGGCTCCCCCGTACGTTGGAGCCCGGTATGGGCGATGTTCGCGCCCGCCTTCGGGCGCATCGGTCGATCGTTCATGCGGGCGAGGCCCGGAGGAAGCGAGTGTAGCGCAAAGGGCCGAAGGCCTCCGGACGCCCCTCCTCAGGTCGCGAAGACGCGGCCCATGAGCCGAACGTGATCGAGGTCACGCGGCAGGAAATCCTGCAGCATGATCCGCTGCGTTCCCTGGCGTTCGAGAGCGCGGACGCGCTCCTGCGCCTCGTCGGGCGTGCCCATGATCCAGCGCCGGCGGCGCTCGGCCAGCCAGGCATCACCGTCCTCGGGGCTCTGCCCGAGCGCGGCGAGCAGGTCGGCCACCCGGACGCGCAGGTCCTCCTCGGTCTCGGCGACGAGGACGCCCGTCATGGCCGAATAGACGATCTCGTCGGGGTCGCGACCGATGGCCCGGGCGGCCTCGCGGACGCGCCCGTAGGCCGGCGGTGCATCGTCCGGCGAGGCGGAGTTGAGGTTGAACTCGTCGCCGTAGCGGGCGACGAGGGACGCGAGGCGCGGCCCGCCCTTGCCACCGAACAGGATGTGCGGATGGCGTCGTCCGCCCCGTGCGACCTCGCCGTGTGCCACGGATCCGCGAACCTGCCAGTGCTCGCCCTCGAACGACCACCCGTCGGGCTCGGTCCACAGCCCGTGCAGGATCGCCATCTGCTCGGTGAGCATGTCGTAGCGCTCACCGATGGGCGGGAAGGGGATGCCGAGCTGCGCGTGCTCGTCCTCGTTCCAGCCAGCCCCGAAGCCGGCCTCGACCCGCCCACCGCTCATCTCGTCGACGGTCTGGATCACCTTGGCCAGGTTGCCGGGGATGCGGAACGTGACCGGCGACACGAGGACGCCGAGCCGGATCGTCGTCGTCTCGCGCGCGAGCCCGGCCAGCGTCGCCCACGCGTCGGTCGTCGGGAGTCCCCCGTCGCCGGGAAAGCTGGCGTAGTGGTCCGAGCGAAAGAACGTCTCGAGGCCGGATGCCTCCGCCGTGCGGGCCACGGCGAGGATCTCATCGTAGGAGAGCCCCTGCTGGGGCTCGGTCATCAACGCATATCGCATGCGCTGAAGCCTACGCGCTCGTGGCCGCCCGCGTCTTCGGCGACGACTCGGCCGTGGTGTCGCTTGAACTCATGCTTCTCCTCGCTACGGTCCGTCGTCGCCGGGATCCGCGCCGGCTGTCCGAATCGTCGAGCGGACCGTGCCGGCGTCGAATCCGCGGCGCATGAGGTACATGCCGATGCGCTGCAGGGCCTTCGGCTCGGTCGGGAGCGGACGGCCCCGCAGATGCCGCTCGAGCGCATCGCGCGCCCGCGTGGCCTCGTCCCCGGGCAGCCCCTCATCCTCCGGCGCGCGAGCCGGCGCCGCGTGCTCGGTGCGGTATGCCTCGATCACGTCGCGTGGGACGCCATGCTGCCGCAGCTCCGCCTCGATCATGCCGCGGCCGCGCGGGGCGTGCCGGTCGCGCTGCTCACCCCACCAGCGCGCGAAGGCGGCATCGTCGAGGTAGCCAAGCTCCGCGAGCCGCTCAACGGTCGCCTCGATGAGCGGCTCGGGCACGTCGCCGCGCCGCAGCCGGCGCTCGAGCTCCCAACGGGTCCGTGGGCGGGTTCCGAGGAATCGGACCGCGATCTCCATCGCGGCCGTCGGATCCGGCGGCTCCGCCGGCTCGCGCCGGCGAGCGCCGCGACCAGGCATGGGCGTCGGTTACTCCGCCTCGCTGATGCCCTCGACCCCGACCTCGATGCTCGCGACTTTGCCGCGGATCTCCTCGTCGATCTTGAGCGCGATCTCCGGGTTCTGCTTGAGGAAGTCGCGCGAGTTCTCGCGGCCCTGCCCCAGCCGGACGTCACCGTAGTTGAACCAGGCGCCGGTCTTCGACAGGACGCCGGCCGCGATCCCCACGTCGAGCAGGCCGCCCTCGCGGCTGATGCCCTCGTTGTACATGATGTCGAACTCGGCGACCCGGAAGGGGCTGGCGACCTTGTTCTTAACGACCTTGACGCGCGTGCGGCTGCCGATCGCATCGGTCCCGGTCTTCAGCGTCTCGATGCGGCGGATGTCCATCCGCACGCTGGCATAGAACTTCAACGCCCGACCGCCCGGCGTCGTCTCGGGGTTACCGAACATGACGCCGATCTTCTCGCGCAGCTGGTTCGTGAAAATGAGGGCTGTCTGGCTGCGATTGATGGCGCCGGTCAGCTTGCGCAGGGCCTGGCTCATGAGCCGTGCCTGGAGGCCGACGTGGCTGTCGCCCATGTCGCCCTCGATCTCGGCGCGCGGCACGAGCGCGGCGACCGAGTCGACGATCACGACGTCGACGCCACCCGAGCGGATGAGCGTCTCCGCGATCTCGAGCGCCTGCTCGCCGGTGTCTGGCTGGCTGACGAGCAGCTCGTCCACGTTGACGCCGACGTTCTTGGCATAGCCCGGGTCGAGCGCGTGCTCGGCGTCGATGAAGGCCACGACCCCGCCGGCACGCTGCGCGTTCGCCGCGACGTGATAGCAGAGCGTCGTTTTGCCGCTCGACTCCGGGCCGTAGATCTCCGTGATCCGGCCGCGCGGCACGCCGCCGACGCCGAGCGCCAGGTCGAGCGCGACCGATCCGGTCGAGACGGCGGGCACGTTCTGCGCCTCGCGATCGCCGAGGCGCATGATCGCGCCGCGGCCGAACTGCTTCTCGATCTGGAGGATGGCGGCATCCACGGCACGGCTGCGCTCGCCGTTCCCATTCTTGGCCGCCGGGCTCTGGCTCACCGCCACCGGTGCTTCCATCTGTTCCGCTCCTGTTCCGTTTCCGTGGTTTCGTGCCCCGGTGGCGTCAGCTCACTCCTCGTCCTGGGGCTCGGGTGTCCGTTCCTTGCGTTTCGGCTTGATCACTTCGACCGGTCGCGTCGGAGGCTGGTAGCTCGGCGCGGGCATTCCCGTAGATCCGGCCATTCCTGGCTGGTTCTTCGGCGCCTTCTCCTTTGCCTTGCGCTTGGGCTCCTTCCGCGGTCGGTCCCGACCCTTTGCCATCGCTCGAACCTCCGAATCCGATGTGAGCCGGTCGAGCTGCGCCGATCCTGCCCTACCGGCCCTTACCCAGTGCTTACCCGTCGCTTACCGGCGCCGATTCCCATCGATTCTACGCTTCAGTCCGTGACAGCTCCCCCGTCGCGTTCGCGCATTGTACACCTGCGTCATACGCCGTCATACGCATCACGCCGCGACGCCGTCGCGTCACGGCCGAAGGCCGCGACGACCTGGTCGCGCAGGGCGCCGAACGACCCGTCAGACAGGGACGCTCGCTGGCGTCGCATCAGCTCGAGGGTCCAGGTCACGTTGTGCACCGAGGCAAGCCGGTAGGCGAGGAGCTCCCGCGCGCGGAACAGGTGGGCGAGGTACGCCCTCGAGTGATGACGGCAGGCGTCGCACGCGCAGGCGGCATCGATCGGCTCCGGGTCGTCCATGAAGGCGGCGTTGCGGAGGTTGAGCCGGCCGGCATCGGTCCAGACCTGCCCGGTGCGGGCGACGCGCGTCGGCAGAACGCAGTCGAACAGGTCGATCCCGCGCTCGACCGCGACGAAGAAGTCGGCCGGCGAGCCGACCCCCATCAGGTAGCGCGGGCGCGGGTCGTCGTCGAGCGCGTCGGCGACGACGTCGAGGGTCGCCGCCATCTCGGCCTTCGACTCCCCCACCGACAGGCCGCCGACGGCGATGCCGTCGAACGGCTGTCCGGCGATGGCGGCGGCCGAGGTGCGGCGGAGCTCGGGATCCACGCCGCCCTGGACGATGCCGAAAAGCGCCTGGCCCGGGCGGCGCGCGGCCAGCGATCGCTCGGCCCATCGGTGCGTGCGCTCCATGGCCTCCGCGACCTGCGGTCGGGGAAGCCCGGGGCCGACGAGCTGGTCGAAGGCCATCGCCACGTCGGAGCCGAGCAGCCCCTGGATCTCCATCGCGCGCTCCGGGGTCAGGCGATGCGTCGAGCCGTCGAGGTGCGAGGTGAAGGTGACCCCGTCGTCGTCGACGCGTCGCAGGTCGGCGAGGCTGAAGACCTGGAAGCCGCCGGAATCGGTCAGGATCGGTCCATCCCAGGCCATGAACCGATGCAGCCCGCCGAGGCGGTCGATGCGCTCGGCGGTCGGTCGCAGGTTGAGGTGGTAGGCGTTGCCGAGGATCATCTGCGTGCCGGCGTCGCGCAGGTCGGCCGGCGTCAGGCCCTTCACGCTGGCCTGCGTGCCGACCGGCATGAACTGGGGCGTGTCAACCGGGCCGTGAGGCGTCATGATGCGCCCCAGGCGAGCACGACCGACGGAGGTCGGCGCGAAGGCATAGGCAATCGGGGCGGACGTTGACACCGCCGGAGAGGATAGGCTACGTGCACTACGGAGAGGTGACCGCAGCGTGCGACTGACCGAATGGCCGCGAATGCCGTTCCTGAACGACGAGGTGAAGGAATGGATCGCGCTGGAGATCCAGAGCCTGGGCGTCGAAGACCTGGCCGTCTATGCCCTCGAGGCCGGGACGGAGGGCGACGAGCGGCGCGTCATGGTCGCGACCGAGGTCGGTCTGCTCGACCACCGATACGCTCCGTTCGGCTCGTCCGCGCGCTATCGGCTCGCGATGCTCATGTACCCGTGGCAGGTCCTGCG
>DATKDB010000152.1:0-8333 GCA_035512895.1 Binatia bacterium
ATCGACCTCGGCTCGTGGCGTCGCACGCTCGTCCTGCCACGCATCCTCGTCGACGCCCCGACCGAGGGCGCGCGTTTCGAGGACAGTACCCTGAAGATCCGCTTTGGCACCCCGGCACGCTGAAGGAGCACCCATGACCGATCAGCCGAACCAGACCACCGACCGAACCGCGCAACTCGAGGCCCGCATCGCCGAGCTCGAGCGCCGAAACCCGCGCTCGACGATGCAGGAGGGTCGATCGGGCATCGAGGAGGCCTTCTGGGCCGTCATGCACCGGGTCTTCCCGGACGAGGCGCGCAAGCACCTCAAGGTCTCCGGGCGCGAGCAGCTCCTCGCGGCCCGCGTCTACCTGGACAAGTGGATCGCGCGCCTCGACGAGCAGGAGGTAGAGGAAGCCGCGAAGCGCCCGCACGAGACGATCGAGGTCGAATGAGGGTCAGTTGATCGGTCAGGGCAGCGCGGCGGTGTTCGGCAGGAGCTGCGCCGGCCGGCCGAGGCCGGGGAGAACGCTGGCCTGCTCGATGGCGTAGGAGGCGGCGTCCATGTTGCGAGCCGTCTCGGTCGGAATCGTTTCGTCCGGCATCGCGAAGGCGTCGCCCATCTCGAACGTGAACGTCATGATCCGGTAGGTCGCGTACAGCCAGTCCATCTGGTTGCCGGCGTTGACGTCGAAGTTCGCCGTCTGCGCGACCGCATAGCCGCTGCGGCGCGCCATCTCGGTCGCCATGCGCACGAGGACGGCGTGATCATCGGCCCGCATGTCCGGCGGAATCGCCTCGCGCGTGTACCCGTACGGGTAGAGCACGATCCGCCCGTGCTGGTGGAACGTGACATGCACCCGCACCTGCTGCTCGCCCTCGATGACGCGGTCCTCGATGTAGCGCTTGAAGGCCGTGGCCTCCGGCGTCGACCAGGGGGCCGGGCCCGGTACGTCAGGCCCGCGGGCGACTCGTTGGCCGGGCTCGTGCCCCAGCGATAGACGAAGTTGCGGTTGATATCGGTCCCGATCTCGGCGGAGCCCGGCGTCGGCTGGCGGTTCTTGCGCCACGACAGATATGTGCCCGAGGCATGGTCGTACTCCGAGCCGTCCGGGTTGAGGTTGAAGATGATCGTGATCTCGGTCCGGTCGACGATGCGCGTGATGCGGGCGTCCGACCCGTGGCCGTCGACGAGGTTGCAGAAGAGGGCGACGGCCATCTCGGTGCTCATGTGCTCGCGCCCGTTCATGCCGCCGTCGAACACGACCTCCGGCTCGTCCTCGTCCGTGCCGACGTTATCGCTGACCTTGGCCGCCCACAGCTCGCGGCCCTCGTGGCTGCGCCCGATGCTGAAGATCCGGGCGATCTCGGGCTTCCGCGCCGCGATCGCCTCGATCGTCGCATCTCGTCGTAGTCGAGATAGCCCGAATCCTCCGGCGGATACGCCGATGCCGGAGCGGCCCCGGCCAGCGCGAGGCACCCGGCCAGCAGGGCCGTGGCGACGCGACGAACGTCGGGTGCCAGGCTCACGATCGGTCTCTCCGGTGCGTGCTCTACGGACACCGACGCGCGGGAAGGTGTTCGCGTGGCAATCGTACGACCACCCCGCGGCGCTCATCGGCGGCTCGGTCAGCTCACGAGCGTGCGTCGGCGTCGAGGATGCGACGCGCGAAACGGGCTCCGTCGGCGATCCGGATGTCGGGGTATGCTGATTCTGCGCGCTCCGTCGGGCGGGAGTAGCTCAGTTGGCAGAGCGGCAGCCTTCCAAGCTGCATGTCGCGGGTTCGATCCCCGTCTCCCGCTCCAGACTTCCTCCGCATCGCCGTCAAGTGAGCTCGGCCAGCACCTCGTCGGTGTGCTCGCCGAGCAGCGGCGGCGCGGTGCGCGCCGGGAGCGACTCGCCGTCGACGCGGATCGGGCTCGGTGCCAGCTCGATGCCGTCGAGCGAGCGGGTCCAGCCGTCGCCCATCGCGGCGAGCGCGCGGCCGACGCTGTTGACCGGGCCGGCCGGCACGTCCGCCGCGACGAGGGCCGTCACGAGCTCGTCGAGCGAGCGCTCGGCGATCCGCTCTCCCAGCCAGGCGGCGAGCTCAGCGCGCGCCGCCACACGCTGCGGGTTCGTCGCATACCGCCCAGCAGGGTCCTGCAGGCCGACCACGTCGAGGAGGCGCACGAACTGCGCGTCGTTTCCGACAGCCACGACGAGGTGGCCGTCACGTGCCTCGAACGACTCGTACGGCGCGATGTTCGGATGGGCGTTGCCGTGGCGCACGGCCTCGTCGCCGGTGGCGAGGTGGTTGCCGAGGACGTTGATGAGCGACGTGACGCCGGCCTCGACGAGGTTGACGTGCACCCGCCCCGTCCGTCGCCGACCCACGAGCGCCGCGAGCGCGCCGACGGCACATTCGAGCCCGGCCAGCAGGTCGAGCAGCGCGACGCCGACCTTCATCGGCGGCCCGTCGGACTCGCCGGTGATCGACATCAGGCCGCTGACGGCCTGCGCCAGCAGGTCATAGGCGGGACGGTCGGCATCGGTGCCGGGGAAGCCACCAACGCTGGCCACGACGAGCCGCGGGTGTCGCGCGCCCAGCGCATCGGTCTCGAGGCCGAGGCGCGCCGCGGTCGCGGGGCGGTAGTTGTGGACGAGCAGGTCCGCGCCGGCGAGCAGCCGATCCAGGGACGCGCGACCGGCGTCGGCGCGGAGGTCGAGCACGACGCTTCGCTTGTTGCGGTTGACCGATGCGAAGTACGCGCTGCGCCGGTCGGCGGGATCGCCCCACCACGGCGGGCCCCAGGTCCGCGTCTCGTCGCCCTCCGGCGGCTCGATCTTGACGACGTCCGCCCCGAGGTCGGCGAGGAGCATCGTGGCGAAGGGGCCCGCCAGGACGCGGCTGACGTCGATGACCCGGATGCCGTCGAGCGGCAGCTGCTGTGTCACAGCCGTACGGTAGACCCATGGATGGCACGCGCGACGCTAGCATTGACCGCATGAAGATCGGATTGATGCTGCCCATCGCCGATGAGCCGGCGAGCGGCCGGCCGCCGTCGTTCGACCACCTGCGCGGGATGACCCTGGCGGCCGAGGAGGGCGGGCTCGACTCGGTGTGGTGCCCCGATCACGTCCTCTTCCGCTCCGACGAGAACGACGACACGCGCGGCATCCACGAAGCCTGGACGCTGCTCTCGGCCCTGGCCGCCGTCACCTCGCGGGTCGAGCTCGGCCCGCTCGTCCTGTGCGTGCCGTTCCGGAACCCGGCGATGATCGCGAAGATGGCCGCGACGCTCGAGGAGGTGAGCGGCGGGCGGCTCGTGCTCGGCCTGGGGTGCGGATGGCACGAGCCGGAGTTCGACGCCTTCGGCCTGCCCTTCGACCACCGCGTCGGCCGCTTCGAGGAGGCGCTCGAGATCATCATGCCGATGCTGCGAACGGGCTCGGCTACCTTCGGGGGCCGATGGCACCGCGCCTCCCGGGCCGATCTCGTCCCGCGCGGTCCGCGTTCGAACGGCCCGCCGATCATGATCGCCGGCAAGCAGCCGCGCATGCTCGAGCTCGTCGCGAAGCACGCCGACCAGTGGAACGCGGCCTGGTACGGCCATCCCGACGATGCCGATGAGCTGCGCGAGCGGCTCACCCGCCTCCGCGCGGCCCTCGACGCCGCCGGCCGCGACCCGGCGACGCTCGAGCTGACGGCCGGCGTCTTCGTCAAGGTCGCCGACGACGACGACGCGCCGGAGAACGCGATGCACGGCTCGACCGAGGAGATCGCCGACGCGCTCGCCGGCTACGCGGATCTCGGCATCAGCCACCTGGTCGTGCACCTCTGGCCGCGCACGCCCGCGGCGGTGACGCAGCTTGCCCAGGCGGCCGCCCTCGCGAGGGAGCGCGTTCCCGCGCCCGCCTGAGGTCGTGCCTCGGCGAGCGCGGCGTCCTCAAGTCGCGGCCGCGGTCATGAGCACGTGCCGGATCGGCCGGCGCGCGCGCCGCATGCGGGCGAGGTTGCCGCCGACGACGCGCTGACGGCAGGTGGCGCACACGGTCCACCGGCCCTGTCGCTCCAGCCGGACGGCGTGCTCGGGCACGAGGACGCGCCAGGCACGACGCGGCCGGGCGCGCACGCCCTCCCGATGCGCCGCGAGCGCCCTCGACGCGCCCGGGACGCCGAGCGTGACGGCATGCCGCAGCGAGCTGCGGTAGCGGGCCGACTCGAGGCGCAGGGCATCGGCATCGGCGAGGCCGTGGCGGCGGTAGAGCTCGAAGGCGATCCGGTAGAACGCGAGCCCGTGATGGACCGACCGCCCCCGTCGACGGCGGGCCGGGGGCGACAGCCAGTGCGCCAGCTCGTGCAGCAGCGTGAGCCGGTGGTCGAGCGGATCCGACCCCGCGCGCACGGCGACGATTCCGTCGTCGCGGCGGGTCACGCCGGTCGAGTGCTCGCCCCGCCGGCGGCGCCACAGGAGCCGCGGGGGCGCGGCGCCCGCATCGGCGCAGACCGTCTCCAGGAGCGAGACCGCCCAGTCCGGCGCGCTCACGCGGTCGCGACCGGTTCGGCCCGGCTCGGCTCGTGCGCAACGGACGGCCCCTCGTACAGGCCCGCGCGAGCGACGAGGCGCTGGACCCAGCGCGGCGCCCACCAGTTCACCGATCCCATGACTCGCATGAAGGCCGGCACGAGGATGCCGCGGACGATCGTCGCGTCGATGAGCACCGCGAGCGCCATGCTGAAGCCGATCGCCTTGAGGAACACGATGCTCGACAGGCTGAAGGCGCCGAAGACCGCGACCATGATGAGCGCGGCCCCGGTGATGATGCCGCCGGTGATTCCGATCCCCTCCGCCACGGCGCGCGTGTTGTCGCCGTGCGCGAGATACCGCTCGCGGATGCGGGACAGGAGGAGCACCTCGTAGTCCATCGAGAGGCCGAAGAGGATCGCGAACATGAGGATCGGCAGCCAGGCGGCGGTCGCGCTGGTCGGCTCGAAGCCGAGCAGCCCGGAGAGGTTGCCCTGCTGGAAGATCCAGACGAGGGCGCCGAAGGACGCCGACACGCTGATCAGGCTCATCAGGACCGCCTTGACCGGCAGGAAGACGGATCCGAACGTCAGGAACAGGACGCCACCCGTGACGAGCACGACGATGAGGACCGCCCACGGCACCGATCGGTAGAAGCTGTCCATGAAGTCGCGAGACCGTGACGGCAGGCCGCCGGTGAGCGTCTCCGCGCCGTCAGGGGCGGGCACCGCGCGCACGCGATCCACGAGGTCGCGACCCTCGTTCGAGTCCGGCAGGAGCGGGCCGGCGACCCGCAGCTTCGTCGTATCGCCCTCCAGCCAGTCCTCGAGATACGCGGCGAGGCCCTCGCGAGCCTCGGGCGGCCGTTCATCGGGGGGCATGGCGAGGAGCGCGGCGTATTGCTCGGCGGCGAGTCCCGGTGGCGGGTCGAGCACGCTCTCGACCCGGGTCACGTCATCGAGGGCCTCCAGCTCGCCGACGTGGCGGGCCAGCTCCGCCTGCCGCTCGCTCGGGAAGCCATCCGTCGCGAACGAGGCGTCGTCGTACGTGACGGCGACGACGATCGGGTCTGACTCGCCGCCGGGAAACTCGTCGGCGAGGAGCTCAAAGGCCTCCCTGGCCGGCGTGTCCGGCAGGTCTTCGAGGTTCTGCCCGGTCGAGAGCTGGATGGACAGGAACGGCGAGCCGGCGAGCAGGAGGAGCAGCAGAACCGGCAGGGCGATGAGGATCGGTCGCCGCATGACCCGCGCCGCGATCCACGCCCACACCCCGTGGCCGGACCGGGCGTCGGCGCGAGCGGTGTCGTCCTCGACGAGGCGCAGCGGTCCGGGCAGCGGGACGCGCAGGCGGTTCACGCGCGGGCCGAGCATGGCGAGAGTGGCCGGCAGGACCGTGAGCGCGAACAGGAGCGTCGACGCCACGGTGATGACCCCGCCGATGCCCATGCTGCGCAGCGCGGCCGCCTCGAAGACGATGAGGGATGACAGGCCGATCGCGACCGCCGCCCCCGAGATGGCGACGGCTTTCCCAACGCTGCCCATCATGCGCTCGAGCGCGATCTCGACACTGTGGTGGCGCAGCTCCTCCCGGAAGCGGCTGACCATGAAGAGGGCGTAGTCGATCGCCAGCGCCAGGCCGATCATCGTCCCCAGGTTCGTGACGAAGATGCTCACATCCATCACCCCCGCGAGCAGGCTGATGAGCGCGAAGCTGGAGAGGAGCGCGAGCCCCGCGACAAGCAGTGGCAGCACCGCGCCGACGAGCGTGCCGAACACCGCGAGCAGGATGGCAAGGGCGATCGGCAGGCTGATGATCTCGGCCTGGACGAGATCCGACTCGATCTCGGCGTTGAACTCGTGGTAGAGCTGCGGGATGCCGGTGACCCAGGTCCTCACGCCGGCGGGCGCCTCGACCCGCTCGGCGAGGTCGGCGGCCCCCTCGACCGCCTCCTCCTCCTCGCGGGTCAGCGTCACGACGGCGAGCGTCTTCGTGCCGTCCTCGCTCAGGAGCATCTCGGCCTGCGTGTCGGCGTACGTCGTGATCTCGTCGACGAGCGGGTCGTCCCCGATCGGCTCGAGGCTCTCGGCGACGACCGCCTGGAACTCGGACGACGCGGCCCGTCCATCGGGATCCTCGTAGATGACGAGCATCGTGCTCGCCTGCTCGCCGAACCGATCCGCCAGCAGGGCGGCGGCGCGCCGCTCCTCCGATCCCTCGATCACCCAACCGCCCTGGACGAGCCGGCCGCCCGCCTGGCCCGCCCAGACGTTGACGCCGACCATGAGCGCCAGGCCGATGGCCGGCAGCACGCGCCGGTATCGATAGTCGAAGCGTCCGATTGCCGCGAAGATGCCGGTCGGGTGCGGCTCGAGATCCGGTGGCGGCTTCGGCGGACCGGCATCGGTGACGACGATCCGTGGGGCGAGCGGCGCGCTCGACACGACCGCTACCTCCCGGCCCATGCGCCGCCAAGCGGCGAGGGCGGCGAGCGCCGCGGAGAGGAGGCCGGTGATCGCCAGCCCGACGGCTGGCAGCCTGCTGCGCATGGGGTTCATCTCGGTCACGTGCTCGGGTCGATCGGAGCGGGCGACGCGCAGCGTACCCCACCGCCATGGCGCGTGCGATCGGCGGCTATCATCCGCGCGTGAACGGGCCCCGGGCGACCCACGCATGACTGTCCTCGCTCCCGCCGCATGGTGGCGCGGGCTCGGCGGCCTGACCCGCAGCGGCAGCTCGCTGCAGGCGCTGGCGTGGGCGCTCTACGACTTCGCGAACACGATCTTCAGCTTCGCGATCGTCAGCTTCGCGATGAGCCTGTGGTCGATCCGCTTCCTCGGGGAGGCGAGCGGCACGTTCTGGTTCACCGCTGCGGTCAGCATCTCCGTCCTGCTCAACGCGACCGTGTCGCCCGTGCTCGGCGCGATGAGCGACCGGGTCGGACGCCGCAAGCCGTTCCTCGCCTTCTTCACCGCGCTCTGCATCGGCGGCACGATCGTCATCGGCCTCGTCGACATCCGGCTCGGGCTCATCGCGTTCGGCATCGCGAACTTCGCGTACCAGGCCGCGCTCATCTACTACGACGCCCTCCTGCCAGACGTCGCCCGTCCGATCGCGCGCGGACGGCTGTCGGGCATCGGCGTGGCTCTCGGCTACTGCGGCACGCTCCTCGTCGGCATGCTCCTCCTCCTGGGCCTCAGCACCGATGCCGATGGACGCTCGACGCCGTCCACGTTCGCCCTCGTGGCCGGGCTCTTCCTCGTCTTCGCCGGCCCGCTCTTCCTCCTCGTCCGCGAGCAGGACCGTCCCGGGCAGCGCTTCAGCGCGGTCGACGCGGCGCGCTCGTGGGGCCAGCTGGCGCGGACGGTGCGGAACGCTCGCGAGGCTCCGGGCCTGCTGCGCTTCATCGTCGCGCGCTTCTTCTACTCTGATCCGGTGAACACCGCGATCGCCGTCATGAGCGCCTTCGCGGTCCACGCCGTGGGCTTCACGGAGGGCCAGGCGCTCCAGGTGCTCCTCATCCTGACGGTCGTCGCCGTCGTCGCCAGCTTCGGCTGGGGCTTCCTGGCCGACCGATGGGGCCCTCGCCGCACGCTGTTCGCCGTCCTCGGCACGTGGGCCGTCGGGCTCCTCATCCTGACCTTCTTCCTCTCGGCCATCCCGTTCCTCTTCGCCGGGGCGCTCCTCGGGGCCGGCCTCGGCGGCGTGGGCGTCGTCGACCGGCTCATGCTCCTGCGCCTCACGCCGCCCGAGCGCGTGGGCGAGATGTTCGGCCTCTACGGCCTCGTCGGAAAGTTCAGCGCCGTCGTCGGCCCGATCGTCTACGGCATCATCGTCGCCACGCTCCTT
>DATKDB010000153.1:0-8472 GCA_035512895.1 Binatia bacterium
CATGATCATCCAGCTCGAGGGCGTCTTCTGCGAGCCGGCCTCGGCGGCCGGCGTGGCCGGCGTCCGGCGACTCGCCGCTGAGCGGCGCATCGCTCCCGACGAGGTCGTCGTCTGCGTCCTGACCGGCCACGGGCTGAAGGATCCCGATGCCGTTCAGGCGGAGGAGGGCTCGCTCACGCCGATCCCACCCGACCTGGACGCCATCCGGCGCGATATGGGCCTCTAGCCGGCTCACCCGGGCTGGCAGGCGTGGACGAGCGCGGAGATGAACGCCTCGGGCGAGCCGTCCTTGCTCACGTAGCACGTCGTGTCGGCGAGCTGCGCATGGCCCTCGGTGTCGTTCCAGCCGGTCAGCACGATGCGCATCGCCGGCCAAGCACGCGTGAGCCCGGTGATGAGGGCGAGCCCTGCCTCGAGGTCGGGCAGCCGCGGATCGACGAGCACGGCATCCGGCAGTGAGCGCTCGACCTCCTGGAACGCGGTGCGCACCGTGCCGGCTCGACCGACGACATCGACCTCCCCGGTCACCCCGAGCAGGTCCGCCAGGCTCGCCTGCACGCGACGATCGGCGTCGACGATGACGACTTTCGGTGGCGTGGGCACGGCGGCCTGCGGAATCGGGGGCATGCCACGCAGCGTACGCTCTGGACGCTGAAGCGACCATTGGCGGGATGGCGCAGGGCGCCCTACGTCATTTGGCCGTCACGCCGTCGCCTGCGGGCACCGTGGCCTCGATGCGCGTGCCCTGCCCGGGGCGGCTCTCGACCCGCAGCTCGCCACCCACGAGGTCGACGCGCTGGCGCATGCCGATCAACCCGAGGTGGCCGCGCGGCACCTCGTCGGGGGCGAAGCCGGCGCCGTCATCGGTCACGACGAGGCGGACGCGATCGCCCTCGCCCGAGATGCGAATCGTGGCGTTCGAGGCGTTCGCGTGCTTGACGATGTTGTGCAGCGCCTCCTGGCCGATCCGGTACAGCGCCTCCTCGGCCGGCAGCGCGAGGCGATCGATCGGCTCGGCGTCGACGACGATGAGGAGCCCGGTCCGGCGCTGGACGGCGGTCGCGTGGGTGCGCAGCGCCTGCACGAGGCCGTCCGACTCGAGCGAGGACGGCCGGAGCTCGAAGATCAGGGTCCGCATCTCGGCCAGCGCGTCCTTCTGGAGCTCGCGCAGCTCGGCGACCTTCGTGTGCGCCACCGCCGGATCGGTCTCGAGCAGCAGCTCCAGCGTGCGCAGCGTGAGGCCCATGCTGAAGAGCGCCTGCGTGACCGAGTCGTGCAGCTCGCGCGCGAGATGCGCGCGCTCCTGGCTGGCGGCCAGCTCGGCGGCCTGGCTGCGCAGGTCACCCTCGAGCCGCTCGCGCTCGCTGATGTCGCGCACCGACCCGTGCGCCCCCGAGAAGCGACCGTCGACGACCGTGCCGGTCATCGCCACCTCGGTCCGGCTGATTCGTCCGTCCGGCAGCAGCATGTCGAGGCGCAGGCGCTGCTCGCGGCTCGGGTTCTGGCGCAGGGCCTCCCACGCCGCCATCGTCACCCCCAGCGTCTCCTCCGTCGCGACGGCCGTGAACGGCTGACCGAGAAGCTGCTCGGGCTTCCAGCCGGTGCGCCCTTCGAACGAGTCGCTGAAGAAGGTGAACCTGCCCTCCGCGTCGACGCTCCAGACGATGTCGGGCGAGTTGTCGACGAGGTGCCTGTAGCGTCGCTCGGACTCCTCGATCTCGGCGTAGAGGCGGGCGTTCGTGATCGCGACCGCGGCCTGTCCGGCGAACAGCTGGACGAGCTCGAAGTCCGCGTCGGTGAACGCCACCTCGGCGCCACCGGTGCGCGCGATGTTCATGGCGCCGATGACCTCGTCACCGCTGATGAGCGGGACGGTGATCATCGCCTCCTGCTCCTCCACGGTGCCGGGGATCTGGATCACGCGCGGGTCGTTGAGCGCGTCGTTCAGGAGGACCGGCTCGCGGTGCTCGACGCTCCACCACGTCAACCCCTGGCCGTGGGCGATCGGGAACTCGAGGACGGCCTGCGCGTTGCGGTCCCGGGCGAGGACCGGCTGCAGGACCTTCATCTCGTCGTCGACGCGGTAGATGCTGAAGTTGTCGTACCACACGACGCTCTTGAGACCGTCGGCGATGAGCTCGAGGACCGAGGCCGGGTCGAGCGTGCGCAGCAGGCGCTCGTTGATCTGGAGCAGCCGCCGCTGCGAATCGGTCTGGCGCGCAAGGGCGGCCGACTCCTGTCCGAGCTCGTCGTACAGCCGGGCATTCGTGATGGCGATCGCCGCCTGGTTGGCAAGGACGCGGAGCAGCTCGGCGTCGCCCTGGTGGAACGCGTTCGGCCGCGCCGCCTGAACCGTCAATGCCCCAAGGTCACCCGCGCTGCTCACGAGCGGCGCCGTCATGACCGACCGGATCCCGCGCCGCTTGATGTACGCGTCGAGCTCGTCGATGTGGTCGAAGTCGGGATCGGTCAGGTAGTCGCCGGTGCGCATGACCCGCCGCTCCGCCATCGCGCGGCCGCTGATCCCCTCCCCGACGCGGACCGGGAAGTCGTCGGTCGGCTCCGTGCTCGGCGCGTAGGCGATCGGCCAGCCCAGGAGCGCGTCGCTGTCCTCCAACGGGTTGATGATGGCCGTGTCGGCCTCGAGCAGGCGCAGCGCCTCCTCGGCCGTGCGCTGGAGGACGGCCGCGGGATCGCGCAGCGTGACGATCTCCGCGCTGATCGCGGCGACGGCCTCCTGTGCATCGATCCGCTCGCTCAGCTGCGCCGCCGCGATCTCGGCCTCGGCGTAGAGGCGGGCGTTCGTGAGCACAATCGTGGCCTGGTCGGCGAGGAGGCCGAGCAGCTCGGCGGCATCGGCGTCGAACGCGCCGGGCCTCCTGACGAAGACGCCCATCGCGCCGATCGGACCGTCCTCGCCGAGCAGCGGGGCGGCGATGACGGCCCGGATGCGTAGCTCCCGCGCGATCCGATCGGCGTTCGCGTCGTGGGCGAAGGACGTGTCCGTCACGTAGTCCTCGGTCCACATCGCGCGTCGCTCGCGGACCGCGAGCCCGGAGACACCCTCGTCGACGGTCGTGTGGTCCCCCTTCGTGAACGGCGTGATGCGTCCGTCGACGAACGAGTGGCCAGCTCCCCAGCGCAGCGTCCCGGACTCGTCCGCGCTGATCATCCCGATCTGGCCCCCATCCCCCTTGAGCAGCCGGACGGCCGCGACGAGCGTCTGCTCCAGGACCGCGGAGGGGTCGCGCAGCGACGTCAGCTGGGCGGCCATCTCGGCGAGGGTCCGCTGCGCGTCCACGCGGCGGGCGAGCTCATCGGTCTGCTGCCGCAGCCGGCCCTCGGAGCTCGAGACCTTCTCGAGCAGGCGGGCGTTCGAGATGGCGATGGCCGCCTGGTCGGCGAGGCCGACGAGCAGCTCCAGCTCATCGTCGGTGAAGCGGTGTACCGATTCAAAGGAGACGGCAAGCGTGCCGATCACCTGCCCCTCCGGCCCGCGCAGCGGGGCTGACGCCATGCCGCGCAGCGCGAGCCGCGTGGCGACCGCCTGGTCGTCGGGGGCGTGCGGGATGCGCGGGTCGATCATGTAGTCCTCGGTCGCGATCACGGAGCCGGTCGCGGCCGCCAGGCCGTTGATCCCGCCGTTCACCGGGAACTCGAGTTCGGCGAGCCACTCCTCGGTCCAGGCCGAGTTGCCGCCGACGACGACGGTCGGAAGCAGGAACGCGCCGCTCGGAGCCATGAGGGTGAGGTGGGCGCCATCCGACCCGAGCAGCCGACGCGCCGACTCGACCACCTCGGGAAGGATCTCGTCCGAGCTGTGGATGCCGGCGAGCGCGGCGGTGATCTTGCCGAGCGTTCGCTGGGCGTCGACGCGGCGGGCCAGCTCCTCCTGCGACCGCGCCAGCCGCTCGATGAGGCGCTGGTTGGCGATCGCCGCGGCGGCGTGGTCAGCCAGCGCACGCAGCAGCGCCACCTCGGAGTCGCCGAAGTCGTCGATCCGCGACGAGTACGCGCCGAGCGCGCCGAGCACCTGGCCCTCGGCGATGAGCGGGGCGGCCGCCATCGAGCGCATGTTCGTGATCGCCACGATACGATCGGCCACCTGGGAGTGCGCGAAACGCTTGTCCCGGCGATAGTCGCCGGTGACGACGATCTCCCCCGTCGCTGCGCTGTGCCCGAACAGCCCGACGCCCACCGGCAGCGTCAGCTCGCGGATCAGCTGCTGCGCCTCGGGATTCCGGATGCCGGCGTCCACCGCGAAGCGCATCTTCTCGTCCTCGACGAGGTACACCATCGCCCCATCCGCATCCAGCAGCCGCGCGGCCTCCTCGACGGCGTGCGCGAGCATCCTCTGCGTCTCGGGCTGCTCGGCGGTCGCCTGGGAAGTCGTCGGACGTTGGCGCGCGGGTGCTCGGGTCATGGCCGCCGAGAGGATACGCCATCGACCGGCGGCGCCATCTACGTCATTCCGCCGCCCGCCATGCCGCGAATGTCGGGGGCCCGCCTCGCTGGTCTGGCCGATGCCCGGCACCCCCGACGGCACGGAGACTACTCGCATCGACATTCACGATGCCCTCGCGGCGTCGAGCACGAAGCGAATCTGGAGGTTCCCGCCCGTGACCCAGCTCCTGCGCAGCCGCACCGCCGCTGCCCTGCTCACCACCGCCATCGTCGGCCTGACCCTCGCGACGGCGTACATCCACCTCGGCCTCGGTGGCCTGCTCTTCACCCTGAACGGTCTCGGCTACCTCGGCCTGGCCGGGCTCGTCGTGATCGGCGCCGCCTCGCCGGCGGCCATCGTCAAGCGCTTCAGCTGGTTCCCGCGCCTCGCGCTGCTGGGCTACACCGCGATGACGATCGCCGGCTACGCCGTGATGGGCCCGTACTTCACCCTCGGCTTCATCGCCAAGGGCATCGAGGTCGCGCTGATCGCACTCCTGGTGGTCGACATCGTCCGCGTGTACGGCGGCCCGATGAACGTCGTCCGCGTCGCCCTCGACTCGGTCGCGCCGGTCCTGCCGGATCGCTTCCGCCCGACCGCCGCCTAGCCACCCCGAACCCGACGGACGGGCCGGATTCGTCCGGTCCGTCCGTTCTGCTGGAGAACGAACCGATGCATCCGATCCGTCGTTCGATCCTCGCCGTGGCCGGGACGGCGCTCCTCGTCGCGTGCGGCAGCGCCTCCGCCGATGGCGGCAGCACCGTCGACCCCGCCGACGCGGACCACACCGTGACGGCCGTGGACATGGCATTCGAGCCAGCCACGATCACCGTCACCGCGGGCGAGGCCTTCACCGTGGCGCTCGTCAACGAGGACTCGATGCCCCACAACATCGCCATCTACACCGACTCCTCGAGGTCGGAGAAGCTCTTCGGGGGCGAGATGGTGACCGACGGCACGATCGTCTACGAGCTCGACGCCCTGGACGCTGGCGAGTACTTCCTCGACTGCTCGCTCCACCCGGCCATGACCGGAACCCTCATCGTCGAAGGCTGACGCTCCAGCCGTGTCCCGAAGCGCCCCGTCCGGCACGTATGGGGCGCTTCTTGGTGCCCCGGCCCACGTCCCGCGCTCGAGTGAACGTCCCGTCTAGACGAGCCTGTGCTCGACCGCGTAGAGGGCCGCCTGGGTGCGGGACGCCAACCCGAGCTTGCCGAGGATGTTCGAGACGTGGGTGCGCGCCGTGCGCTCGGTGATCCCGAGCTCGTAGGCGATCTCCTTGTTCGAGGCGCCCTTCGCCAGCTGCGAGAGAACCTCCTTCTCGCGGGCGGTGAGCGACTCGACCGGCTCGGCGTCCTTGCGAGCGCGCATCCGCTGCGCGAGCAGGCGCGAGACCGCGGGGTCGAGGTGCACCTCGCCGTGATAGGCGGCTCGAATGGCCTGCGCCACCTCCTCGGCCTCCGCATCCTTGAGGAGGTAGCCCGACGCGCCGGACTCCAGGGCCGTCGTGACCTTCTCCTCCTCGATGAACGAGGTGACGGCCACGATCTCGATCTCCGGGTGCGCCTGCTTGATGGCGCCGATCGCCTCGAGGCCGCCCATCTCGGGCATGAGCAGGTCCATGAGGATGACGTCCGGCACGAGGCGATCGGCAGCGACGACGCCCTCCCGCCCGTTCTCGGCCTCGCCCACGACGTCGAAGTCCTTGAGCAGCTCCAAGAAACCGCGCAGGCCGCGACGAACGACCGCGTGGTCGTCGACCAGCAGCACCCGGATCGGTCCCTCTTCGTCAGTCAACGTCTCGCTCCCCTGTCTCTGCTCGGATTCCTCAGGGCGCGGCCTACCGGGGCGCGCGCGCGAAGTATGCACCAGCGCATACACGCGCTCGGGCTCCGGCACGTCGCGCAATCGCTGCTCGCCCAGGTCCCGAATCACCGTGCCGTCGGGCAACCACGCGCCGAGCGCGTCCACAGTGCTGCCGGCCAGCAGCGTCTCGCCCCCGTCGGCCAGTCCCTGGAGCCGCGCCGCACGGAACAGCGGCCGTCCGTAGTAGCGATCCTCGCGAACATCGACCTCGCCGCTCACGAGCGCGATCCGCACCCGGAGGCGCCCGACCTCCCCCCAGTCCTCGCCGGCGATCGCGGCCTGGAGCGCGTCGGCCGCCTGGACCGCCGAACTAGCGTCTGAGAAGCTTGCGTACGCGCCGTCACCGATGCGCTCGAAGATCCAACCCCCCTGGCTGGCGGCAACCCCCGCGACGACCTCGTGGTACCGCGCCAGGGCCAGGCTCGCGGCCGCGCCATGACGTTCGGCCATCCGCGTGCTGCCCTCGATGTCGGGGAAGAGGAAGGTGAGCTGGCGCGTGGATGTCTCGGGGCCCTCCGTGCCGACAGGATACGGCGGCGTGCCCGCCGTCCCGCGGACGAATGACGTATCCCTTGCTCGGCGGAAGATCGCGCGCTCGCCTGCGACCGCCGGCCGTCGCCGCGGACGGTCCGCTGCCCGACACTTCGGGCATCGAACACACGGCACACCAACCACAACGAACGAAAGGAGCCCGGACATGAACCCCATCACCGCGCTGATGCTGTCCCGGGCGATCGAGCAGGATCGTCGTCGCGAGATCGAGGCCCGCCCCCACCGCCTGATGACGGCGGAGCCAATGGGCCGGCCCTCGGCGGGACGCCGCAGCTGGACCGTCCGCCTTCCCCGATTCGGCTTCGCCGGCTCGAAGGCGTAGACCCAGCACCAGCAGCACAACCGATACGCCCGGGCCTTGCGGCCCGGGCGTCGTCGTGTCCGGCTCGGCCCGCGCACGGCGAGGACTATTCTCCACCGGTGACCCGACCAACCCTCTCCGGCACCCCCGACGCCGTCCCGGCCATGGAGATCGACGAGATCCTGCTGGGAGACGACCTCGAGCTCATCGATCGCTGGCTGGCACAGGCCGATCCGGTCGAGATTGCCGAGGAGCTCGCACGGCTCCCGCGCGAGCGCCGCGCGATCCCGTTCCGACTCCTCGCCAAGGACCGGGCGCTCGAGGTGTTCGAGCTGCTCGACCCCTCCGTGCAGCAGGAGCTGCTCGAGGGGCTGCGCGAGTCGAACGTGCTCGAGCTGTTCGAGGAGATGGACCCCGACGACCGGGCGCGGCTCACCGAGGAGATGCCGGCCACGGTCGCGCGACGCCTGCTGGCGGGTCTCTCCGCCACGGAGCGCCAGCTCACCTCCACCCTGCTCGGCTACCCGCCCGACTCCGCCGGACGCCTCATGTCGCCCGAGGTCGCGAGCCTGCGGGCCGGGATGTCGGCGGCGCAGGCCGTCGATCACCTGCGCAACGTCGGACGCGCGTCCGAGACGATCTACGCGCTCCCGGTGACCGACGACCGGCGACGGCTCGTCGGCATGTTGGGCCTGCGGGACCTCGTGCTGGCCGCTCCGTCGGCATCCGTCGGCGACCTCATGGACGCCGACGTGTACTCAGCCCGTGTCGACACCGACCAGGAGGAGGTGGCGCGCCTCATCGGCGAGGCCGACCTCCTCGCCCTGCCGATCGTCGACCACGAGGACCGCCTCGTCGGCATCGTGACCGTCGACGACGCGATGGAGGTGCTCGAGGAGGAGGCGACCGAGGACGTCGCCCGCGCGGCCGGCGCCGATCCGCTCGGTCGCCCGTACCTCGCCACGTCCGTGCTCCAGCTCGCGCGCAGCCGCGTGATCTGGCTGATCGTCTTCATCGCGGCCGGCGCGATCACCGTCAACGTCCTCGCGGTCTTCGAGCCGACGCTGTCCGCGATCGTCGAGCTCGCCTTCTTCGTACCCCTCGTCATCGGCACCGCCGGCAACACCGGGGCGCAATCGGCCACGACGATCACGCGCGCCATGGCGGTGGGCGAGGTCCGGCTGGCGGACCTGCCAGCGGTCGTCGCGCGCGAGATGACGACCGGGCTGCTGCTCGGTGCCATCCTCGCCATCCTCGCCCTCGTGCCGATCTCGCTGCTCGTGGACCCGGGCATCGGCGCCGTCGTCGG
>DATKDB010000154.1:0-9436 GCA_035512895.1 Binatia bacterium
CGATGGAGGGCACGCCACCGAGACCGGTCATCACGACCCGAGCGCTCACGAAGCACTACGGCTCGATCCGCGCGCTCACCGATCTGACGCTCGAGGTGAAGCCCGGAGAGATCTTCGGCTTCCTCGGACCCAACGGCGCCGGCAAGTCGACGATGATTCGGACGCTCCTCGGCTTCCTCCACCCCACCCGCGGCGAGGCGACCGTGCTGGGCATGGACATCGAGACCGAGTCGGTCGAGATTCGCCGGCTGACCGGCTACCTCCCGGGCGGCATCGCGCTCTACGACACGCTGACCGGCGAGCAGGTGCTCGACTTCCTCGTCGACATGCAGGGCCGGGAGCCGCACCGGCGCGCGGAGCTGTGCGAGCGGCTCGAGCTGCCCGCATCGGTCCTCCGCCGCAAGGTCCGCGACTACTCGCGCGGCATGCGCCAGAAGATCGGCGTCGTGCAGGCCCTCCAGCACGACCCGGAGCTGGCCATCCTCGACGAACCGACCGAAGGCCTAGACCCGCTCATGCAGCACGCCTTCTACCGCATCCTCGACGACCTGCGACGCGAAGGTCGTACGGTCTTCTTCTCGTCGCACGTCCTCTCCGAGGTCGAGCGGCTGTGCGACCGCGTCGGCATCATCCGAGCCGGCCACCTCATGGCGATCCACGACGTCGGCGACCTCCTCGCCCGGAGGCGCCGACGCGTCGTCGTCCGCTGGCGGGGCGCGGCGCCAGACCCGTCGACGCTGCCGGGGCTCGAGGACGTGCAGGTCGACGGCAGCCGGCTCATCGGCATGCTGTCCGGGGAGGTCAGTGGCTTTGTGCGCTCCATCGCGTCGCCGAACCTCGAGGACCTGACGATCGAGCCGGCGAGCCTGGAGGAGGCGTTCCTCGAGTACTACGCGCCCGACGCGGCGGACCCGTCGGAGCTGGAGACCGAGCCCCGATGAGCGCCCGCCTCTTCGTCCAGGTCCTGCGCTGGCAGCGTGTCCGCCTGCTTGTCGTCCTGCTCGCCGGCATCGCGTGGGGGGCGATCATGCCGGTCATCTACAACGCCTTCAGCGACGTCATCCGCGACCTCGCCAACTCCGGGGCCTTCCCGGAGGAGATGCTCAGCATCGGCTCCGGGTCGCTGTTCACCCTGCCGGGCACGATCACCCTGGGCCTCCAGCATCCGATGGCCCTGGCGATGCTCGGCATCTTCGCCGTGGGCGCCTCGGCCACCTCGATCGCCGGCGAGCGGGCGAGCGGCACGCTCGAGGTCCTGCTGGCCCGGCCGATCTCGCGCACGACGCTCTACGCGAGCATCCTCGCGGCCCTGCTCCTCGCCGTCCTGCTCGTGCTGGCCGCCATCCTCGGTGGCATGGTCGGGAGCGCCGCCGCCGTCGGCCTTTCCGACGAACTCGACCTCGCGCAGATGCCGCTCGTGCTCCTCAACGGCTTCGGGCTGTGGGCCGCGTTCACGACGTTCGGGCTTGCGATGTCCGTCTCGTTCGACCGTCCGGGCCCGGCCATCGGCCTGAGCCTCGCCTGGCTGCTCCTCCACTACTTCCTCGAGATCCTCGGATCGCTCTGGACCGACGTGGACTGGACGCAGCAGTTCTCGCTCCTCCACCGATTCGATCCCGGCGCGATCCTCACGGGCTCCCTCGACCCGATCGACCTCGTCATCGTCTTCACGGCGGCACTCGTCCCGCTCGTCTACGCGCTCGTCGTCTTCCCGCGTCGAGACCTGGCGGCACCGTCCTGAGGCGTACCGGTGCCGCTTGCCGCCAGGTCGAGCAGGTCATCGAGCTTCATGGCCCGCCCCGCTTCCCACGCCGCGGCCAGCTCCGGATCGCTCAGCAGGCGCTCCGGGTAGAACCCGGCCCACTCGCGGTTGCGCCTCGCGAGGTGAGCGCCTCCCTGCCGCTGGATCGCATCGGCGCCGCCCGCCACGAGCATGGCATGCGCGCGCTCTCCCTTGTCGTAGGCCAGAGCGGCCAGGCCGTCGAGTACAAGCGCATATCCTGAGAAGTCGCCCGAGGCGCGGAACGACTCGAGCGCCCGCAGGTAACGCTCCCGGCCCGCCACGCGCTCCCCGCGCAGGGTGTCGTTGAGGCCGAGCATGTACTCCGTCCACGCGAGCATGAAGCGATCCTCGCTCCCCGTGAAGATTCGGAGGCACTCCTCGCCGAGGCGAGCCGCAGCATCGGCGTTGAGCTGGAGCACCTCCATCCCGAGCAGCGCCCATAACGCCCTTCCTTCGCCCCGGCGGTCACCGATCCGCCGGTAGATGCCGACCGCCTCCTGGGCCATGCCGGGGATCTCCGGGGGGATCCGCATGGGTACCGCGTCCTCCCCGATCGTGAAGCTCATGCTGAGGTTGAACAGCGCGTTGGCGATGGCGGCGTCGTCGCCGATCTCGCGCTGGATCGCCAGCGCACGGTCGTATCGCTCCCGAGCCAGCTCGATGTCGCCGCGCCAGTAGGCGAGCCCGCCGGCAGCCTCGAGCGCAGCAGCCTGCTCAGCGCGGTGCTCGTCCAGGCCCGGCATGTCGAGGACACGCGTTGCCCGGTCCTCCCCCTCCGCGAGATAGCCGCGCATCTGCCAGAGCCGCCACGAGGCGGCGAGCATCCGCATCGCCAGTACGGACTCACCCTGCGTCGTCGCCCAGCTCAGTGCGGCCCGCAGGTTGTCGTGATCCCGCTCGGCCCGGTCCAGGACCCTCTTCTGGTCGTCGGAGAAGATGCCGGCAGCCGTCGCCTCGGCACGGGCGAGGAAGTGCATGGCATGGGCGCGCCGCAACGCCGCGGCGTCCACCGGACGCTGGCCGAGCTGCTCCTCGGCATACTCACGGATCGTCTCGAGCATGACGAAGCGAGGCGTTCCGTCGGCAAGCTCCTCCTGCCGGAGCAGGCTCTGGTCGACGAGCGCACCCACTGCTTCGACGACGTCCGCGCAATGCGCTGCGAGCACGGCTTCCGCCGCTTCCAGGTCAGCGCCCCCGGAGAAGACCGAGAAGGCACTGAAGAACCGCTGTTCATCCTCGTCGAGGAGGTCGTAGCTCCAGGCAATCGCTTCGCGCAGGGTCTGCTGGCGCTCGGGGAGGTCTCGTGATCCGCCGGTGCCCAGGTCCAGCCGGCGGCTGAGCCGCGCAACCATCGCCTGTGGCGTGAGAATCCTGATCCGCGCAGCGGCCAGCTCGATCGCCAGCGGCAGGCCGTCAAGCCGCCAGCAGACCTCGACGACGGCCTGGGCGTTCTCATCGGTGACCTCGAAGTCGGGCTTCACGCGACGCGCACGCTCCACGAACAGGGCGACGGCGGCGTACCGAACGATGCTCCGGTCGGCGATCACCTCGCGCGGGTCGGGCATCGGCAGCGGCGGTACGGCGTACTCCTGCTCGCCATAGACGTGCAGCGCGCTGCGGCTGGTCGCCAGGATCGACAGGCCGGCCGCACCCTGGAGCAGCGCACCGATCGCCGGCGCAACTTCGACCACCTGCTCGAGGTTGTCGAGGACGAGCAGCAGCCGCTTGCCGGCCAGGTGCTCGATCAGCCGCTGGATCGGGCTCGGGCCGACATCCGCCACGCCGATCGCCTTGCCGACCGACGGGACGACGAGCTCCGGCTCGCGGACCGATTCGAGGGCGACGAAGAAGACGCCATCGGCGAAGGCCTCGAGCTCCTCCGCCGCGACCTGCAGCGAGAGGCGCGTCTTGCCCGTCCCTCCCGGCCCGGTGAGCGTGACGAGGCGGTTCTCCCTCAGTAGCTCGCGAATGCGAGCGACCTCCTCGTCGCGGCCGATGAAGGTCGTCGCCTGCGCGGGCAGGTTCGTCCGGCCGATGTCGAGGGTTCGAAGCGGCGGGAACTCCGTTGGCAGGCCACGCACGCAGAGCTGCGTCAGGTCCTCGGGCTGGGCGAGGTCCTTCAGCCGATGCCGTCCGAGGTCCAGCAGCGACACGTCCGGTGGGAGGCTCTGCTCCACGAGCGCGCGCGTCACGGCGGAGAGGAGGACCTGGCCACCGTGACCGGCTCCCATGATGCGCGCGGCCCGGTGCACGTCGATCCCGGCGTAGTCGTCCTCGACCGCCATGGCGCCTTCCGCGGTGTGCACGCCGATACGCACGCGCAGATCGGTCCCCGCCGGCCAATCGTGCCCCGCCAGCGCGCGCTGGCCGGCCACCGCCGCACCGATCGCGCCGGCCGCCGTCGGGAAGGCGACGAAGAACGAGTCACCCTCCGTGCTCACCTCGATCCCGCCATGCGCCGAGAACGCATTGCGGAGCAGTGAGCGGTGCTGGCTCAGGACCTCCGTCCAACGAGCCTCCAGGAGCTGGGCAAGTCGGGTCGAGCCCTCGATGTCGCTGAAGAGGAAGGTGACGGTTCCGCTCGGTAGGTTCGTCATCTCGACCAAGTGTGCGACGGTTGCGGCCATCAACACAAGCGTGGCCGGGCCGGTAGGCTTCTGCCCGTGACTCTCCTGCGAGCAGCCGTCGGCCGCCTTGCGCAGCGCCCGGTCCTGACCGCCGTCCTCGGCGCGCTGACGATCGCCTTCTCGGCGATCTTCGTGGAGCTCGCCGACGTGACGCCCGCGACCGCGGCGATCTTCCGCTGCGTCTATGCGCTTCCCGCCCTCGGCCTCCTGGCGTGGTACGAGCAGCGCCGGTACGGGCCGCGGTCCGCGGGCCAGTCCCGCCTCGCATGGATCGCGGGCGCCTTCTTCGCCGCCGATCTCGTCATGTGGCACCACGCCATCGAGCAGGTCGGCGCCGGCCTGGCGACGGTCCTCGGCAACACGCAGGTCGTGATCGTCCCGATCGCCGCGTGGCTCTTCCTCGGCGAACGTCCGGGCGGCCGGGTGGCGGCCTCGGTGCCGATCGTCCTCATCGGTGTCGTGCTCATCTCGGGCGTGCTCGGTGGCGGAGAGCCCTACGGGCGCGACCCGGTGCTCGGCGTCATCCTCGGCATCGGCACCGGCATCGCGTACGCCGGCTTCCTCCTCGTCCAGCGTCGCGCCAACAAGGACCACCGCCGGCCCGCCGGACCGCTCTTCGACGCCACGCTCTCCGCGGCGGTCTTCTCGCTCGCCATCGGCCTGCCGCTCGGTGAGGTCGATCTCGTGCCGACCTGGCCCGCGCACGGATGGCTCGCGCTCCTGGCGCTGAGCGTCCAGGTCGCCGGCTGGCTACTCATCAGCATCAGCCTGCCTCGCCTGCCGGCCGCCGTCACGTCGGTCGTGCTGACGATCCAGCCCGTCGGGTCGGTGCTGCTCGGGATCTGGATCCTGTCGGAGGCACCATCGACCTTTCAGCTCGTCGGGGTGCTCTTCATCCTGGCCGGGCTGCTCATGACGACGCTGCGGGTGCGTCCCCGTCGCTCCCGGCTAGCCCAGCCGGAGGTCGGCTGAGCGGCACGACCGCGACGAGCGCCGCCAGGCCGGCGGTCCAGAAGAGCGGCTGCGCGATCACCATCGCGACCGGGATCGTCCACGCCCAGCCGCGCACGCCGCCGATGAGCACGATCGCCGCGGCCAGGCCGACGCGGGCGGCGAGCGGCAGGGGCAGGAGCGTGTTCGGCGTCGCCTCGTTGGAGCTGGCCGTCAGCACGCGCAGCCAGTCGCCCCACAGGGGCGGCGCGACCGCGAACGACGCGATTGCGATGACGGCCGTGGCGCCGAGCGCGATGCCGAGCGACCGCCACTCACGCCGCGCCGCGTGCCACAGAATGCCGACGCCGGGCGTGACCTTTGTGAGCAACGGGAAGGCCCAGGCGACGGGCCAACGCACGGCGAGGACGGCGGCGGCGGCCATGAGGAAATGGACGTTCCCGGACCACAGCGCGTGTGAGACGGCCGGAAAGGCAAGGGTCAGGAGCGCGGCGCCGGGCCGCAGCATCCAGGCCAGCAGCGCCAGGTTGATCGCCGCCCAGCCCGAATACCACGCCGCCCACGAAAGGTTCGTGAACGGCGCGGCGACCTGCGCGAAGACCGGCGAGTACAGGTAGGCGCCGACGCGGTTGACGACGCTGTCGCCGTACAGGTTGTCGAGGTCGATGGCCCAGTACACGGTCGCGTCCACGACGCTCGGCGGGTTCAGCGACAACCAGAGCCAGACGCCGATGAGGCCGACGACGCCGAGTGCGTCGAAGGACGCGGCGGCGCGACGGACCGGATCGGGCGCGCCGTGCGTCAGCCGCCGAAGGGCACCCTGGATGGCGTCGCGGCCGCCAGCCACGGCCAGGAGCATCAACCAGCCGACGAGGGCCAGCGCCGCCAGCGCGATCTCGAGCATTCAGCCGGGCGGCTGCGGGGGCAGGATGACGGTGAAGCAGGTTCGTCCCGGCTCGCTCTCGACCTCGACCCGGCCACCGTGGCGGGCGACCGCGTTGTGCGATATGTGCAGGCCCAGGCCGGTGCCGCGCCCCGGCTCCTTCGTCGTGAAGAACGGCTCGAAGAGGCGCTCGCGCACGTCGGACGGGATGCCCGACCCGGTGTCGCAGATCGAGACGGCCACGCCCGAACCTGCCGGCTCGGCGCGAGCCGAGATCGTCAGCGTCCCGCGCGAGTCCATGGCATCGATCGCGTTGTCGACGAGGTTCGTCCAGACCTGGTTGAGCTCCGAGCCGAACGCCTCGATCGCCGGGAGGTCCTCGGCCAGGTCGAGGCGGACCTCGACATCACGCAGCCGATGGCGAAGGATGACGAGGGTCTGCTCCAGCCCGACGCGCACGTCCACGCGCTGCACGGGCGCCTGGTCGAGGTAGCTGTAGCCCTTCACCGCCGCGACGATCTCGCCGATGCGCCCGAGCGCGACCTCGAGCTCGTTGAGCAGCTGCCGGACCGATGCGTCGGCGGCGAGCCACGGGATCACGTCGGCTGGCTGGCCGGCGAGCGTCTCGGCCGTCCATCCCGCGTCTGCCAGCGCGGTCGCCGCCTCCCCCGGGCCGGCGAGCGACGCGAGCGCCTCGATCCGGTCGGCCCGCTCGAGAGCGGAGCGCGGCGGCCGCGCATCGGCGGGCGGCCGGGGCGGGGGAACCGGTCGCGGCAGGGATTCGGCGGTGGCGACGGCCTGCTCGAGCGCAGCGACCGAGCGCATGGCGGCCGCCGCCGGGTTGTTCAGCTCGTGGGCCAGCCCGGCGGCGAGCGTCCCGAGGGCGGCGAGCTTCTCGCGCTCGCGAAGGGTCGCCTCCATCGAGCGCAGCCGGCCGACGGCCCCGCGGATGATCGCGAGCGCGACGTCCGACCCGGCGGCGAGCAGCTCGTGCATCGCCTCGATCGGGATGTGCAGCACCTCGGCGTCGCCGATCGCGCGCACCGAGGCCAGGCGACGGCCCCCCTCGAACGCCGACAGCTCCCCCTGGAGCGCGCCGGGGCCGACCCGTGCCACCGGGATCTCGCTCGTCCCGGACCGCTTCGTCACCTCGAGCTCGCCGTCGAGGACGACGTACAGGGCGTCGCCGGGATCGCCCTCGCGGATGAGCAGCTCTCCGGCGGCGAGGTCGCGCACCGACCCCATTCGCGCGAGCCGCTCGAGCTGGTCCGCGTCGAGCTCGCCGAAGAGCGGCGTCTCGCGCAGGCGCTCGAGGATCGCGGACGGCGGCAGGTGCTCGTGGCTCACAGCTCGGCCAGGTAGCGGTGCACGAACTGGACGGCCATCGCCCCCTCGCCCACGGCGCTCGCGATGCGCTTCACCGATCGATGCCGAACGTCGCCGGCCGCAAACAGGCCCGCCAGGCTCGACTCGAGCAGGAGCGGCTCGCGGTCGAGATTCCAGCCCTGGGCCGGTCCGACGTCCGGGCCGGTCAGGATGAAGCCGCGCTCGTCTCGCGTCACGATGCCGTCGAGCCATCCGGTCCGCGGCTGCTGTCCGATGAAGATGAACACGGCGGCCAGCTCGAGCCGCAGCTCGCCCTCGGGGGTGCTGAACGACGCGGCCTCGAGGTGCTCGCGGCCGTGAAATTCGCTCGCCTCGGCGTGCCGGTGGACCGTGACGTTCTCGAGCGCCTCCAGCTGGTCGACGAGGTACGCGCTCATGCCCGCCCGCAGGTCGTCGCCACGGACAACGAGATGGACCGCGCGCGCGAAGCGCGAGAGGTGAATCGCGGCCTGGCCCGCGGAGTTGCCGGCGCCGATGACCGCGACCTGCGCGTCGCGATAGAGGACGGCCTCGGTCGTCGCGCCCCCGTAGTAGACGCCCGCCCCGGCGAGCTCGAGCGCGCCGCGGACGTCGAGCTGCCGGTAGCTGACCCCGGTCGCGACGACGACGGCCTGGCAGGAGAGCTCCGCGCCGTCGTCGAGGACGAGGGTCCGATACGGGTCGGCGCGCCGCACGCCCGCCACCTCCTGGGAGGAGAGGATCTCGGCGCCGAGACGGCGCGCCTGGGTCAGCGCGCGCCGGGCGAGGTCGCTGCCGCTCAGGCCGGCCGGAAAGCCAAGGTAGTTCTCGATCCGGCTCGTCGTGCCGGCCTGGCCGCCCGGCGCCTCACGTTCGATGAGCAACGTCTTCAACCCCTCGCTGGCGCCGTAGACGGCCGCCGCCAGCCCGGCAGGCCCGGCCCCGACGATCACGAGATCGTAGAAGGGCAGCGCCGCACGGGTGGAGAGACCGATCGCGTCGGCGAGCTCCCGATTCGTCGGATCGCGGAGCACCCGGCCATCGGCGAAGACGACGGCCGGGTGCGCCGTATCGGCCGGCGGGTCGAGGGAGGCCGCGAGGTGACGGCCCGCGACGTCCGCCTCCGGGTCGAGCCACGCGTACGGCACCTGGTTGCGGGTCAGAAAGTCGCGGATGGCATGGCCGCGCGGCGCCCATCGGCCTCCGAGCAGCCGCAGGCCCTCGAACGGCGGGCGGTAGGCCGCCGTCCAGTCGGCCAGCAGGTCGTCGAGCACGGGGTAGAGGCGCTCCTCGGGCGGATCCCACGGCTTGAGCAGGTACTGGTCGAGCCGCAGCTCGTTGATCGCGCGGATCGCGACATCGGTGTCCGCGTAGGCCGTCAGGAGCACCCGTCGCACGTCGGGCTGAAGCGCGAGCGCATCGGCCAGGAACTCGGTGCCGGTCATCACCGGCATCCGCTGGTCGACGACGAGGAGCGCGATCGGATCGCCGCGCCGCGTCAGCTCCCGCACGAGCTCCAGCGCGTCCCCGCCCGAGCTCGCGCCGAGAATCCGATACTCGCCGTCGTAACGCGCGCGTAGGTCGCGCTCGATCGCCCGCAGGACGGGGGCGTCGTCGTCGACCGCGAGGATGGCGGGCTTGGCGGCCATCTCAGGAGTGTACGGCCGCCGACGCGCTACGCTCCACCCATGCCGCGAACGATCCGGCCCCGATGCTCCTGACCGGCACCGGTCGCCTGGCGCCCGGCGGCCGTTCGCCGTGGGCGCTCCTCGTCGACGAGGGACGCATCGCGTGGATCGGCGCCCCGCGGGACGCCCCCGAGGGCGACCGGGTCGATCTCGGCAGTGC
>DATKDB010000155.1:0-25501 GCA_035512895.1 Binatia bacterium
GGCCGACGAGGCGCGCAGGATGCAGGTCTGGGCGAATGCCGACTACCCGCGAGACGCCGAGCGCGCCCGCGCGTTCGGCGCGCAGGGCATCGGCCTCTGCCGCACCGAGCACATGTTCTTCGAGGAGGATCGCCTGCCGACTGTTCGGCGCATGATCCTGAACGCGCATCTCGCCACGGCCGCCAAGGCGAAGGACGACGCGGAGCGCTCGGAGGAGGAGCGAGCGGCGATCACGACCTTCGACTCGGCGCTGGCCGAGCTCGAGACGCTCCAGACCGATGACTTCGCCGGCCTCTTCCGCGCGATGGACGGCCTGCCGGTCGTCATCCGGCTCATCGACCCGCCGCTGCACGAGTTCCTGCCGTCGCACGAGGAGCTCGTCGCCGAGACGACGCGGCTGCGGACGACCCTCGAGCTGACCGGCGGGGCGAACGGCGTCGACGCCGGGCTCGTGCAGCAGGGACTCGTGAAGCTCTTCGGCAAGAAGGACGCGGCCCGTGCGATGCGGAAGCTGAACCTCTCGGCACCGGCAAAGGGCGGATCGGCGCCGATCGATCGGTCCGGCATGGAGAAGGAGCTGGCCGAGCGCGAGGAGCTCCTCCACGCCGTCGAGGCGATGCGCGAGCAAAACCCGATGCTCGGCCTGCGTGGCGTGCGGCTGGGGCTCATGGTGCCCGACATCGTGAAGATGCAGACGCGCGCCATCCTCGCCGGCGCGGCGCGCGTGGCCGCGGAGGGCATGACGCCCCTTCCGGAGATCATGATCCCGCTCGTCGGGCACGTGAACGAGCTGCGCGATACTCGGGCGATCCTGGAGGCCGAGGTGGCGCGCATCGTCGAGTCGAGCGGCCAGCAGGTCGTCTACAAGTTCGGCACGATGATCGAGGTCCCGCGCGGCGCCCTGACCGCCGACGAGATCGCCGAGCACGCCGAGTTCTTCAGCTTCGGGACGAACGACCTGACCCAGATGGGCTTCGGCTTCTCCCGCGACGACGCGGAGGGCAAGTTCCTCATGCAGTACGTCGATCGCAAGGTCCTGCCTGAGAACCCGTTCCAGGTGCTCGACGCGGCCGGCATCGGCCAGCTCGTGCGGATGGGTGTCGAGAAGGGGCGGTCGACGAAGAAGGGCCTGAAGATCGGCATCTGCGGCGAGCACGGCGGCGACCCGCAGAGCATCGCCTTCTGCCACGAGGTCGGGCTGGACTACGTCTCCTGCTCACCGTTCCGCGTCCCGGTCGCCCGCCTGGCCGCCGCGCAGGCCGCGATCGCCACGACGGAGACCCGCGACAAGTAGGAGGCCGCACCGCCGCGCGCCTCGGGGTATCCTCTCCCTGACCGGTCGGCCTTCCGAACGCGCTCCCCATCCGCGATCTCGAGGGTCTCACCTCGCCACCCGGCGCAGACCCGGTCGATGCACCGCGTTGACCGGTGAGCGTCTTGCGCCGATGGGCAGCTGAGGTTCCGAATGGACTCCTTCTACGTGGCGGCCGCCGGTGTCGCCGCGATCGCCGGCCTGCTGCTCGCTGCCTTCTTCGCGCGGCAGGTGCAGGCGGCCGACCCCGGCAACGAGCGGATGATCGAGCTCATGGGCGCGATCCGCGAGGGCTCGATGGCATTCCTCCGCCGCCAGTACACCGTCCTCGCCGGCTTCGTGGCAGTGGTGGCACTGCTCATCTTCGCGATCCCGGACTACCGCTTCCTCGGCGCCTTCGCCTACCTCGCCGGGGCGACCGCCTCGGGAAGTGCCGGGTTCATCGGCATGCGCATCGCGACGGCGGCGAACGCGCGCACCGCGGAGGCGGCCCGCGTCGGCGGCGTGGCGCTCGCGCTGCCGCTCGCGTTCCGCGGCGGTGCCGTCATGGGCTTCACGGTCGCTGGACTCGGGCTGCTGGGCGTCACGATCCTCTTCTTCCTGTTTATCCAGGCGCTGGCCGTCGACAACGCGCCGACGCTCATCGCGGCCTTCGGCCTTGGCGCGAGCAGCATCGCGCTCTTCGCGCGCGTCGGCGGCGGCATCTACACGAAGGCGGCCGATGTCGGGGCCGACCTCGTCGGCAAGGTCGAGGCGGGCATCCCGGAGGACGATCCGCGCAATCCGGCGGTCATCGCCGACAACGTGGGCGACAACGTCGGCGACGTGGCCGGCATGGGCGCCGACCTGTTCGAGTCGTACGTCGGCTCGATGGTCGCGCCGATCGTCCTCGGTGCCGTCATCTTCGCCGGCACCAGCGACCCGACGGCCGGCATCGTCTTCCCGCTGGCCGTGGCGGGGGCGGGGATGATCGCGAGCATCATCGGCGCCTTCTTCGTCCGCACCCGAGCCGGCGGCAACCTCGGAGCCGCCCTCCACCGAGGGACGAACGTGGCGGCCGCCCTGACCGCCGTCTCCACGGCCGGCCTCTCGGTCCTCATCCTGGGACCGGTCGTCGAGGTCGAGCAGCCGCTCTTCTTCGCGGGCGCCATCATCGGCGGCCTCGTCGCGGGCCTCGCCATCGGCTGGCTGAGCGAGTACTACACCTCGGATCACTTCGGCCCGGTGAAGCACATCGCGGAGCAGGCACGCACGGGACCGGCGACCGTCATCCTTGGCGGACTGTCCACCGGCATGCGCTCGACCGCGGGCAGCATCATCGTCATCGTCGCGGCGATCGTGATCGCCTACGTGTGCGGCAGCCTGGCGATGCCCGACAACGACAACTCCGGCATCTACGGCATCGCCCTCGCCGCGATCGGCATGCTGGCCACCACGGCCATCACCGTCAGCGTCGACGCGTACGGGCCGATCGCCGACAACGCGGGCGGCATCGCCCAGATGGCCCACCTCCCGCCGGAGGTCCGCCGCGACACCGATGCGCTCGACTCGCTCGGCAACACGACCGCGGCCGTGGCCAAGGGCTTCGCGGTCGGGTCGGCGGCGCTCACGGCGCTCGCGCTGTTCCGAAGCTTCACCGAGACCGCCAACGCCGCGCTCATCGAGGCCGGCCGCAGCCCGATCGTGCTCGACATCAACGACGTGGCGGTGACCGCCGGCCTCTTCCTCGGCGCGATGCTGCCGTTCCTGTTCGCCGCGATCACGATCGAGGCGGTCGGGCGCGCCGCGAACGCGATGATCCACGAGGTCCGTCGCCAGTTCCGCGAGATCCCCGGCCTCAAGGAGGGCAAGCCCGGGGTGCATGCCGAGTACGCGAAGTGCGTCGACATCAGCACGGCCGCCGCCCTGCGCGAGATGGTCGTGCCGGGTGCGCTGGCGATCGTCAGCCCGCTCGTCATCGGCTTCATCAGCCTCCAGGCGCTCGGCGGGTTCCTCGTCGGCGCACTCGTCTCCGGCTTCCTGCTTGCCATCTTCATGGCGAATGCCGGCGGCGCGTGGGACAACGCGAAGAAGTACGTGGAGGCGGGCAACCTCGGTGGGAAGGGGAGCGACGCGCACCATGCGGCCGTCGTCGGCGACACCGTCGGCGACCCGCTCAAGGACACCTCGGGCCCGTCGATGAACATCCTGATCAAGGTCATGAGCGTCGTCTCGCTCATCGCGGTCCCGGCCTTCGTCGCGTTCCGCCCGTTCTGACGTTCCCGCTGGCCTCGTCCTTGACAATCGGATAAAATGGCGTCGCACACCTTGACAAACCCCTTGACACGCGCCTTGTCCTGAGGCGCGAGGAACGACGCCATCACCTCCTCGAGCATTGTCGCCGAGATCAAGACGAAGCTGCCGGCCGCCGACGTCGTCGGCGAGACCGTCGCGCTCAAGCGAGCGGGGACGGTCCTGAAGGGGCTCTGCCCGTTCCACGCGGAGAAGACCCCGTCCTTCATCGTGACGCCCGACCGGGAGACGTGGCACTGCTTCGGCTGCGGCGAGCATGGCGACATCTTCACGTTTGTCATGCGTCGCGACGGCCTCGACTTCCGCGAGGCGTTGGGCCGGCTGGCGGAGAAGGCAGGCGTCGAACTCTCCGAGCGCACGGCGACCGAGGACCGTCGCAAGCGTCGCCTGCGCGAGGCGCTCGAGGCGGCGATCGCGTGGTATCGCGAGGTCCTGCTCCAGGCGCACCAGGCCGAACGGGCCAGGGCCTACCTCGTCGAGCGCGGATTCACGGATGCGACGCTCGATCGCTTCACGATCGGCTACGCGCCGAACAACTGGGAGGCGATGACGAAGCGCCTGCGCTCGAAGGGGTTCAGCGACGCCGAGCTGACCGATGCGGGCCTCGCCAGCCCCTCGAACCGCGGCGGGGTGTACGACCGCTTCCGCGGCCGGATCATCATCCCGATCCGGGACGCGTCGGGCCGGCCGGTCGGGCTCGGCGGACGGATCATGCCCGACGCCGAGGGGCCGAAGTACCTGAACTCGCCCGCCACCGCCCTCTTCGACAAGAGCCGCACGCTGTACGGCATCGAACTCGCCAAGGGCGCGATCCGGCGCGAGAAGCTGACCGTCATCGTCGAGGGCTACACCGATGTCATGGCCGCGCACCAGGCCGGCTTCGAGAACGTCGTCGCCAGCCTCGGGACCGCCCTGACGCAGGGCCAGGTCGAGCTCGCCAACCGCTACGCCGATGCCGTCGCGCTGGCGTACGACGTCGACCTCGCCGGCGAGGCGGCGACGCAGCGCGGCCTGCTCGAGGAGCTCGGCCCGGTCGTCAGCAAGGTGCGCGTCATCCGGATTCCATCGGGCAAGGACCCCGACGAGCTCATTCGCATCGACCCGGATGGCTGGCGCCGCTCCGTCGTGGAGGCCGAAGAGCTGCTGCCGTACTTCATGCAGCGCGCCGCGAGCGAGGTGGACATGCGCCAGCCGCAGGGCCGCAGCACGTACACGCGTCGGATGCTCGACCTGCTTCGACGCATCCCGGATCGCGTGGAGCAGGACTCGTACGTCCCACGCCTGGCCCAGCTCGCGGCGATCGACGAGCGCGTCCTGCGCGACGACCTGGCCCGCGGGCCCCGGCCGCTGCCGATTCGTCCGATGGAGGCCGCGCGGACACTCGACGAGGAGCCGCAGCTCAGCGGCCTCGAGCGCGAGGCTCTGACGCTGCTGCTGCTCAATCCGGGGCTGGCGGCCGAGCAGCCCGCGGGGGAGCGGCTGCCGTTCCGCGACGAGTCCGCCCATGCGCTGGGCCGGGCGTGGATGGAGGCGGTCGCCACCGCCGACGGCCCGCCACAGCTCGAGCCGTTCGTGGCCGGGCTCGACGCCGCGACCGCCGACCTGGCGCGCGGCCTGCTGGCATCGGCTCGGGCGCGCGGCGTCCAACCGGGCGGCGCGATGGATCGCGAGGCCCTGCGCGTCTGCCTGCTGCGCCTGCGCAAGGAGCAGGTCCAGGAGCGCCTCGCGGACCTGCAGGCACTCATCAGCATCGGGTCGGATGACCCGGACCAGACCGACAACCACGACCTGGAGCGGCAGTTCCAGGTGCTGCATCTCGAACGGGAGCAGCTCGAGCAGGAAATCAACCCGTCGGCCGTCATGGCCGGCCAGAAGAGGAGATGAGCGTGGCGACCAAGACCACGGCCCGGAAGCGGCCGACCGATGCGACGGGCGTGACCCGCAACCCGAAGTCGACGCCGCCGAAGGCAACCGCGAAGCCGACGGCGACCAAGGCGACCACGAAGCCGACGGCGACCAAGGCGACCACGAAGACGGCCAAGGCGAGCGGGAAGGCGACGCCGCCGAAGGCGTCTGCGAAGCCGGCCAAGGCGAGCGCGAAGGCGCCCGCAAGGGCAACGAAGGCGTCCGCGAAGCCCGCCTCGAAGGCGCCTGCCGCGAAGTCGACCGCGAAGCCCGCCTCGAAGACGGCGGCCAAGAAGACCACGGCGAAGACGGCCGCCGCGCAGCCCGCCAAGGCGAGCGCGAAGGCGACGCCGCCGAAGGCATCCGCGAAGCCCGCCTCGAAGACGGCGGCCAAGAAGACCACGGCCAGGACGGCCACGACGAAGGCTCCGAAGCCCGCCGCTGCCGATGCGACCGGCGGCCCCCTGGCCGCCGCGATCAAGGACCTGATCGCCACCGGGCGTGACGAGGGCTTCATCACCCACGATCAGATCCTGAAGGCCATCCCCGAGCCCGAGACGCAGATGGGCGCGCTCGAGGAGCTCTACGCCGCTGCCGAGGAGGCCGGCGTCGAGGTGCTCGACGCGCAGAACCAGCCGACCCTGCTCGGCGAGCCGGACGAGGAGGAGGAGGAAGAAGACGAGGGCGCCGCGCCGGCGGCCGGCAAAGCCGCCACGAAGGCCAAGGATGGCGAGGAGGATCTCGAGGCCCTCGCCGCCGACCTCATCGGGATCGACGACCCGGTGCGGATGTACCTCAAGGAGATCGGCAAGGTCGCGCCTCTGACCGCCGAGGAAGAGGTCGTCCTCGCGAAGGCGATCGAGCTCGGGGAGCTCATCGTCGAGGATCCGGCACGCTCGCTCGTCAACCTGTTCGCCTGGGTCACGCTCGACTCGGAGCCGAAGGCGCGGGCCATGGCCGCCATGCGCGCGTTCGATCTTCCGAAGGACGCGCCGCACGTCACGCACGATGCGATCGACTGGTGGACGCGCCGCCGGCGCAAGACGATCGAGGCGCCCGCGATCAAGCTCTCGAAGGCACGCAAGGCGAACAACCTTGACGATGAGGCGCGGACGCGGCTCATGGAGGGGGAGTCGATCCTCAAGGTCCTTGCTTCGGACCCGCCGCAGGGCGTCAAGGACGCGATCCTGTTCGGCTCGACGTATCGGTTCCGATCGGTCAGCCATGCCGGGGCGGCGGAGCTCTACGAGCTCGAGATGTGGGCGCGCGAGACGGCGCAGACGATCGTCGGCGAGTACATCGCGGCCGGCCATGACGCCGAGTACCTGCTCAGCCTGGGCTACGACCCGAGCGTCCCGGCCGAGGTCCCGCTCGAGAAGCGCTCGGGCCGCCTCGTGCAGCAGAGCACCGATGCGCGCAAGCGCCTGACCGAGGCGAACCTGCGCCTCGTCGTCAGCATCGCGAAGAAGTACATCGGCCGCGGCATGAGCTTCCTCGACCTCATCCAGGAGGGGAACATCGGCCTCATCCGGGCCGTGGAGAAGTTCGACTACGAGAAGGGCTTCAAGTTCAGCACGTATGCGACGTGGTGGATCCGGCAGGCGATCACGCGCGCCATCGCCGACCAGGCGCGCACGATCCGCATCCCGGTCCACATGGTCGAGACGATCAACCGGCTGATCCGCGTCAGCCGCACCCTGCTCCAGGAGCTCGGCCGCGAGCCGACGGTCGAGGAGATCGCGCGGCGCATGAGCCGCGACGAGATCATTCGCGAGCTGCGCGACAAGCTCCAGCGCGAGCCGACCGACGGCGAGGTGGACGAGCGTGTCGCGGATGGCCCGCAGACGGTCTCGCCGGAGAAGGTGCGCGAGATCATGAAGGTCTCCCAGGAGCCGGTCAGCCTCGAGACGCCGATCGGCGAGGAGGAGGACAGCCACCTCGGCGATTTCATCCCGGACCTCGCCTCGGTGGCGCCCGCCGATGCGGCCAGCCACCAGCTCCTCAAGGAGCAGGTCGAGGGCGTGCTCGACAGCCTGACCCCGCGCGAGCGGCGCGTGCTCCAGCTCCGGTTCGGGCTCGAGGATGGCCGTTCTCGTACGCTCGAGGAGGTCGGTCGCGACTTCAACGTGACTCGCGAGCGGATCCGGCAGATCGAGGCGAAGGCCCTGCGCAAGCTGCGTCATCCGAGCCGATCGCGGAAGCTCAAGGACTACCTCGAGTAGCCGATGGAGTTCCGCGAGGTCGTCCAGAAGCGGCGCATGGTGCGCCACTTCCAGCCTGACCCGATCGACCGGTCCGTCCTCGAGCGCATCGCCGCGGTTTCGCAGCGTGCGCCGTCCGCGGGGTTCAGCCAGGGACAGCGAGTCGTGGTCGTGACCGATGCCGATCGGCGCCGCCGTCTCGCCGAGCTGGCGGGAGAGGCGTTCTACACCGGGCAGGGCTTCGATCCGTGGATCAGCGAAGCGCCCGCCCTGTTCGTGCCGTGCGTGAGCGCGAAGACGTACGTCGATCGCTACAACGAGCCGGACAAGCGCGATCCATCGGCTCCGCCGGGGACGGAGGGCGACTGGGACGTGCCGTACTGGTGGATGGACATCGGCTGCACGGTCATGCTCCTGCTGCTGGCGGCCGTGGACGAGGGCCTGGCTGCAGGCTTTGCCGGTGGCGATGTCGACGGCATCCGCGAGGAGCTGGGGATTCCGGAGGACTTCACGCCGGTCGGGGTCATCCCCGTCGGCCGGCCGCTTCCGGACAAGAAGTCTCCGTCGCTCCGACGTGGATGGCGCGGCCTCGACGAGTTCGTCCGCTGGGAGTCCTGGTCCTAAGCCTCGTCCTTTGACCGGGCTCGATCCGCGGCGGTATCATCCCGGCGTTCCGGGGTCGCCTCCAAGGAAGGGCTCCGGCACGCGTTCCGGCGTAGCTCAGTGGTAGAGCGGGCGGCTGTTAACCGCTTGGTCGTAGGTTCGAATCCTACCGCCGGAGCCAACCTCCCAGCTCGGACGCTGGGTCACTCGTGCTCGTCGAACCGATACCTGCCGAGGACCGCTTCGAACCCTAGTCGCCGCGCGGCTGCCAGTCGGGGTCGACCGGCGCCGTCGGGCCGACATCGTCGAGGGTTGGTACGAGGACCCATCCCATCACGCCCATGGCGATGGCGAACAGGAGCAGCATGACCGTCCCGGCCGCCTCGTAGGCCAAGAGCCAGTACACGACGGCGGTCACGAGGACGAGCAGGGGAATGGCGGCGTACTTCAGCAGCGTCATCGGCCGATGATACTCAATCGCGCGGCTCGACCGCGCGCTGCTGGGAGAGATTCCGTAAATCTATGTAAATCTGCGACTCAGACCAGCCAGCCGCAGTCTGTGCGCCGAACCGGCCCCGTGCCGACGGTCGCGCCGACCGGCCGGATCCCGGTCTCGGGCGCATGCGTGCGCACGAGGGGCCCCTTTCCGATCGTCTGCTCCGCCGCGACCAGGGTCGCGCGCCGGACCCGGGGGTCGGTGACGGGCGGCCCGACGTCGGTGGAGTCGGTGAGCGTGACCGCAGTCGACGAGCCGCCAGTGGCGGCGCGGGCGGTGACGAGGGAGCCGTCCGGATAGCTCAACCAGAGGCCGCGCATGCGCGCGATGAAATGCTCCGGCATGCCGGGGACGAGCATGTCGACCATCCCACGACCGCTGCGCCGATAGCCACGCGGCCGCTCGTCGGACTGCACGCGGTCGACGAAGGCCCGTGCCAGGAGCTCCTCGACGGCGATGCGGACCGCGTCCGGCGCTTTGACCGTCACCTCTCCATTTTGGAACGTCGCACGGCCGACGACCTCCGCCTCGCCGCCGTCGCGGTGGGCGCGCAGGAGGTCATACGCGAGGGTGTCCTCGGTGCGGGGATCGGCGTGCGGGTCGATCATGGCCGGAGGATAACGCAGCGGCCGCCGCCCCGCGGCCCGCCGCGGCGCAATCCCGTGCTCCGCTAGAATCGACGCGTTCATGACACTCGAGGAGGAACGGTGAGCGAGGTTGACGAGGCCAGCTACCGCGAGATGGTGACGGCCCAGGAGCGAGCGCAGGTGGACATCTGGGCTGCGGACCTCTTCATCGACTTCGCCAAGCGGCTCGGCGTCGGGCGCGCCATCGCCGCTTTCTGCGCGGCGTCCGGGCTCGACGAGAAGGGCTTTCAGCGCGCCTTCCTCGTGGGCGGGGGACCAGACCACGTCATCGGCATCGACACCGCCGGATCGCTCGCGGCGCCGATCTTCGAGCTGCCGAAGGCGATCGCCGGCCTGCGGCGCATCGATCCCGATGCCCAGGCCAAGCTCGTCGATTTTCTCGTCGAGCACCGCGAGGTGATGAGCTACACCGCCTGACGGCGATGCCTAGTCGGCCTCGTCTCGCGCGGGCGTCGCCGCTCGCATGATCGCGATCGCGTTCTCGATCTTCAGCTTCGTGATCTTCAGGTGCTTCGCGAAGTTCGCCCGGTTCACCTCGGGGATCTGCTCCATCAGCTCGGGCTGGCGCAGGATGTCGACGAGGTCGTCGACCCCCTCGGCCAGCTTCGACCGGGCGCCCATGAGCGCGTCGTCGGCGCCTCGCGCGGAGGCGGCGCGTCCCGCGACCGTCTTTGCACGGCGCCGTGGCGTGCCGTCCGTGGCTCCATTCTCGGTCGGTTCGCCTCCCGTGCCGACGATGATCCGCAGCTTGGCCAGGCTCAGGTCGCCGGAGACGATTCGCTTCGCAAGACGCCGTCGCTTTCTCTCATCGGGGATCTTCATCAGCTCGTAGGCGTGGCTGATCGTGTCTTTGCGCAACGACAACAGCTCGCGGACATCGGCCGGCGCGTCGGACAACCGGAGCCGGTTTTCCACGTATCCCTTGTCCTTGCCGATCTTCTGCGCCAGCTGGCGCACGGAGTAGCCGAACATCTCGGTCATCCTGCGGAACATCGTCGCCTCCTCCAGCGGCGAGACGTCCTCGCGCTGCAGGTTCTCGATGATGCTGACCTCGAGCGCGGTCTGCTCGTCGAACTCGACGACGATGGCCGGGATCGACTCCCGGCCGGCCATGCCCGACGCGCGCCATCGCCGCTCGCCGGCGATGAGCTCGAACTTCGCGCCGCTCGGGCGGACGAGGATCGGCTGGAGCACGCCGTGCTCTCGGATCGAGTCGGCGAGCTCGGTCAGCGACTCCTCGTCGTAGGAGAGGCGCGGCTGCGCGGGGTTCGGAAGGATCTTGCCGACCGGCAGCTCGCGCATCTGGGCGTGCGTCGCCCGCGATTCGATGAGCGACACGATGCCGGGGGCGAGGTCGGTGGCCTGCGCCTCGTCGAAGAGGCGGTGGATGTTCTCGCGGAACGCCGGACGCTTGTCAGCCAAGCTCGATCACCTCCTGGGCCAGGTCACGGAACGCGCGCGCGGCCGATGAGTTCGTCGCGTACTCGGTGACCGGCTTGCCGGTGAGGGGCGCCTCGCCGAGCTTCACCGTCTGCTTGATCATCGTGTTGAACACGCGGTGGTCGCCGAGCTGCCTGAGGTTCGCGAGCATCTCGCGGGCAAGCACCGTGCGGCCGTCGAAGAAGGTCGGCAGCAGCCCGAGCACCTCGAGGTCGTGGTTGAGCTTGATCTTGATCGTGTTGATCACCTTGATCAGCGCCGTGAGGCCCTTGATCGCGTAGTACTGCGTCTGTACCGGGATGATGACCCGGTTGCTCGCGACGAGCGAGTTGATCGTCAGGAGGCCGAGCGTCGGCGGGCAGTCGATGATGATCACGTCGAACTGCCGCTCGGCCCATCCGTCGAGCGTGTCGCGCAGGACCATCTCGCGGCCGATGGCCGTGAACAGCTCGACCTCGGTCGAGGCGAGCTCGAGCGTGGCTGGGGCGACCCACAGGCCCTGGGTGTCGGTCTCGCGCACGACCTCATCGAGGGAGACGCGATCGTCGGAGAGGACGTCGGCCATCGACTGGCGTACGTCGGAGAGCGACACGCCGAGCCCGACGGTGAGGTTCGCCTGCGGATCCATGTCGACGCAGAGCACTCGGTAGCCGCGCTCCGCGAGCGCCCCGCCGAGATTGATGGAGCAGGTCGTCTTCCCGACTCCGCCCTTCTGGTTCGCGATCGAAATTACCTTTGTCAACGCATCACCTTCGTGCAGCTCGGGCGGGAGGTCGAACACGACTTCGTCCGATGATAGGCCGGGCGGCCCGGATTGGTCCATCCGAGTTATCCACAACGTGGAGAAATCGCGATGTCGTTGTGCAAAGACATCCGTCTATACTCGAAGTTGTCCACCGTTTCCCATCGGGCCCGTAGCTCAATGGTCAGAGCAACCGGCTCATAACCGGACGGTCGCAGGTTCGATTCCTGCCGGGCCCACCACCTCCGGCATCACGAAGGAGTGCGTTGCGTGTCGACCGCCGACAAGTTGGAGCGCCTGGTCGCGATGCGCGCCGACGCGCGCCGGGGCGGGGGAGAGAAGCGGGTCGAGCAGCAGCACGCTCGCGGGAAGCTATCCGCACGGGAACGCGTCGAGCTGCTCCTCGACGACGACAGCTTCACGGAGATCGACGCATTCGTCATGCATCGCGCGACGGAGTTCGGGCTTGACGAGGAGCGATACCTCGGCGATGGCGTCGTCACCGGCTTCGGCCGCATCGACGGCCGGCTCATCTTCGTCTACAGCCAGGACTTCACCGTCTTCGGCGGATCGCTGTCCGAGGCGCATGCAGAAAAGATCTGCAAGGTGATGGACCTCGCCGTCGAGAACGGCGCGCCGATCATCGGCCTCTCGGATTCGGGCGGCGCGCGGATCCAGGAGGGCGTCGTCAGCCTTGGTGGCTACGCCGACATCTTCCTGCGCAACACGCTCGCCTCCGGCGTCGTCCCGCAGATCAGCCTCGTCCTCGGACCATGCGCCGGCGGCGCGGTGTACTCGCCGGCGATCACCGACTTCGTCGTCATGGTCGAGGGGACGAGCTACATGTTCGTGACCGGTCCGAACGTCGTGAAGACGGTGACGCACGAGGAGATCGACTTCGAGGGCCTGGGCGGCGCGCGGGTGCACAACGAGGCGAGTGGTGTGGCTCACTTCCTGAGCCAGGGAGAGCCGCAGGCGATCGAACTGGCTCGCACCCTCATCGGCTACATGCCCCAGAACAACGTCGACCTGCCACCACGTCGCGCGGAGTGGCCGGCCCCGTCGCTCGACGTCGCGACCCTCGACGCGATCGTCCCGGACTCACCGAGGCAGTCGTACGACATGCACTCGGTCATCGACGGCATCGCCGACGCCGGCTCCTTCACCGAGGTGCACGCCCATTTCGCGCGCAACATCATCTGCGGCTTCGCGCGGATCGAGGGTCGCAGCGTCGGCATCGTCGCGCAGCAGCCCGAGGTGCTGGCCGGGGTGCTCGACATCGACGCGTCCGACAAGGCCGCGCGGTTCGTTCGCACCTGCGACTGCTTCAACATCCCGATCCTGACCCTCGTCGACGTGCCGGGGTTCCTGCCCGGTGTCGACCAGGAGCATCGCGGAATCATCCGTCATGGCGCGAAGCTCCTCTACGCGTACTGCGAGGCGACGGTTCCGAAGGTCACCGTCATCACCCGCAAGGCGTACGGCGGCGCGTACGACGTCATGAGCAGCAAGCATGTCCGCGGCGACATGAACTTCGCGTGGCCGACGGCCGAGATCGCGGTCATGGGCGTCGAGGGTGCGGTCAACATCATCTTCCGCGACCGTATCGCGGAGGCGGACGAGCCGGACGCCGAACGCGCGAAGCTCGTCGCCGAGTACGAGGAACGGTTCGCGAACCCGTACATCGCGGCGGCCCGCGGCTACGTCGACGAGGTGATCCTGCCGTCGGAGACGCGGGCCCGGGTCGCTACGGCGCTGGGGATGCTCGAGAACAAGCGGCAGGCGGTGCCCGCGAAGAAGCACGGCAACATCCCGCTTTGAGCCCGATGGCGTCTTTGCGCACGGACAGCCCGGTTCCGCCTTTCGAGCGCCTGCTCGTCGCCAACCGCGGCGAGATCGCCGTCCGCGTCATCCGTGCCTGTCGGGAGCTCGGGGTGTCGCCGATCACCGTCCACTCCGACGCGGACGTCGACGCGCTGCACGTCGCGCTCGGCGATCGATCGGAACGAATCGGGCCGCCGTCGGCGGGGGAGTCGTACCTGTCGATCCCGGCGGTCATCGAGGCCGCCGAGCGCTGCGGCGCGCAGGCGATCCATCCCGGCTACGGGTTCCTCTCCGAGAACGCCGAGTTCGCCCGCGCCGTCGAGGCGGCCGGGCTCGTCTTTGTCGGGCCGCCGCCATCCGTCCTCGAGGCGCTCGGCAACAAGCTCGCGGCCCGACGTTCGGCCGCCGAGGCGGGGGTGCCGATCGTCCCCGGGACGACGGTCGCGCTCGCCGAGGACGTCAGCGCGGTCGAGGAGATCGGCTTCCCGGTCATGCTCAAGGCCGTGGCCGGCGGAGGTGGTCGCGGGATGCGCCGCGTCGATGCCGCGGACGAGCTGGCGGGGGCCATGGCCTCGGCCCGACGCGAGGCCGAGGCGGCATTCGGCGATGGCACGATCTACGTCGAGCGGATGGTCGCCCCGGCGCGGCACGTCGAGGTCCAGCTGCTCGGGGACCGGCACGGCGGCCTGGCTGTCCTCGGCGAGCGGGACTGTTCGGTGCAGCGCCGGCACCAGAAGCTCGTCGAGGAGTCGCCCTCACCGGCGGTGGACGAGGCGACCCGCGCGGCCCTCTTCGAGAGCGCCCGGCGCGTCGCGGCGACCGTCGACTTTCACAATGTCGCGACCGTCGAGTTCCTCCTCGACGGCGAGGGCAACCACTACTTCCTCGAGATGAACACGCGGCTGCAGGTCGAGCACGGGGTCACGGAGCTCGTGACCGGGCTCGACCTCGTGGCGTGGCAGATCCGGGTGGCGGCCGGTGAGCCGCTGCCGCCGGACGTCCTCGAGGCGACGACCCGCGGCCATGCCATCGAGGTGCGCCTGTACGCCGAGGACCCGTGGGATGGGTTCCGGCCGAGTGCCGGCCGGATCGGCGCGTGGTGCATGCCTGAGGGACCGGGCACGCGCGTCGACGCCGGGATGACCGCCGATACCGACCTGCGCCCGGAGTACGACCCGCTCCTTGCCAAGCTCCTCGTCCATGCCGCGGACCGGCCGTCGGCGATCGACCGCCTCCGGCGGGCCCTGGACGAGACGCTCGTCGGCGGCGTCGTGACCGATGCGGGCTTCCTGCGCTGGCTCGTCGACGACCCCGCCTTCGTGGGCGGGGCGTACGACACCTCGCTCATCGCGGAGCGCTGGGCCGGCGGCCCGCCGCTCTCCGATGACGATCGGGCGCTGGCGGCCTTCGTCGCCCTGGAGGCGCGCCGGTTGGGTGTGACTACGGGCGCCAGCACCCCAGACGGCACGCCGGCTCCGCCGGGGTCGGCGTGGGGTGAGCGCGCCCGCCGCGACGCGCTGCGCGGATGACCGACTACGAGGCCCGAATCGGCGACGAGCGGGTCGACCCTGCGGCGGCCTGGCGGATCGAGTGGATCGATTGGGCCCACGGCGTCGCCCGCGCCTTCGACGGCGAGCGCTCGCGCCTCGTCGTCGTGGAGGGCTCGGGCACGGAGTGGACCGTGACGATCGGCGGCCGGCGGGTACCGGTGACGGTCAGGAGCTGGCGGGAGCGCGTCCTGGCCGAGGCCGAGGTCGGCGCCGGCGCCCAGGCCGGGCCGGTGGAGATCCGGGCCACGCTTCCGGGCCTCGTCGTCGGCATATCGGTCGCGGCCGGCGACGAGGTGGACGCGGGGGCGTCCCTCCTCACGATCGAGGCGATGAAGATGCAGAACGAGGTGCGAGCGCCGCGCCCGGGCCGGGTGATCGACGTCGCCGTCAGCGCGGGCCAGACCGTGGCGACCGGCGCAGCGCTGCTGCGGCTGGAGTAGGGTGGACCGATGCGTGAGCTCGACGCGCCGGAGGGGCGCCCGCTTCGCTCCACCTCCGGCATCGAGATCGAGCCGGTCTATCGGTCCTCGGACCTTGATGGCCTCGACGAATCCCAGGTCGGCGCGCCCGGCAGCTTCCCGTACACGCGCGGCATCCATCCCCGCGGGTACCGCGACCGGCCGTGGACGATGCGCCAGTACGCCGGGTTCGGATCGGCCGAGGAGACGAACCGCCGCTTCCGATACCTGCTCGACAGCGGCCAGACCGGCCTGAGCGTCGCCTTCGACCTCCCGACGCAGATCGGATACGACTCCGACGACCCGATGGCCGCCGGCGAGGTCGGCCGCGTCGGGGTCCCGATCGACACGATCGACGACATGGAGATCCTCCTCGACGGCATCGATCCCGGGACCGTCTCCACCTCGATGACGATCAACGCGACGGCGGCGATCCTGCTCGTCCTGTACGAGACGGTGGCGCGCCGGCGCGGCGTCCACCCGCATCGGCTGCGCGGCACGATCCAGAACGACATCCTCAAGGAGTACATCGCCCGCGGGACGTACATCTTCCCGCCCGGGCCGTCGATGCGTCTCGTGACCGACACGTTCGCCTACTGCAGCACGGAGCTGCCGGCCTGGAACACGATCAGCATCAGCGGCTACCACATGCGCGAGGCGGGAGCGACGGCCGTGCAGGAGGTGGCCTTCACGGTGGCGAACGCGATCGCCTACGCCGAGGCGGCGCGGGCGGCCGGGCTCGCCTTCGACGACTTCGCCCCGCGCCTCTCCTTCTTCTTCGCCGCCCACAACGACCTCGTCGAGGAGGTCGCGAAGTTCCGCGCCGCGCGTCGCGTGTGGGCCACCGTCGCCCGTGACCGGTTCGGCGCCGAGGAGCCGCGTTCGATGGCGATGCGCTTCCACGTCCAGACCGGCGGCTCGACCCTCACCGCGCAGCAGCCGGACGTCAACGTCGTGCGGACGACGGTCCAGGCGCTCGCCGCCGTGCTCGGCGGGGCGCAGTCACTCCACACGAACGCCCTCGACGAGGCGCTCGGCCTGCCGACGCCGGCCACGGCGCGCCTCGCCCTCCGAACACAACAGGTGTTGTACAACGAGTCGGGTGTCGCCGTCACGGTCGACCCGCTGGCCGGCTCCTACTACCTCGAACGCCTGACCGATGAGATCGCCGAGCGCGCGTTCGCGGAGCTGCGCCACATCGACGACCTCGGCGGCACGCTCGTGGCGCTCGCCGACGGCTACCAGCCGGACGCGATCGGGGATGCCGCGTACGAGGTTCAGCGCGCGATCGAGGCCGGCGAGCGAATCATCGTCGGGGTCAACGCCTTCACCGACGAGGGGGACGAGCAGCGGCCGGCGCCGCAGTCGATCGACCCGGAGCTCGAGGCGCGCCAGGTGGAGCGCACCCGCTCGGTGCGAGCGCGGCGCGACGCGGCCGGGGCGGAGGCCGCGGTGGGCGCGCTGGAGGCTGCGGCCGGTGGCACCGAGAACGTCCTGCCGCGGATCCGCGCCGCCGTGGAGGCGGACGTGACGCTCGGCGAGATCGCGCATTCGCTCCGACGGGTCTGGGGCGAGCACCGGCCATGACCATCGGGCCGATCCACCACGTCGCCATCGTCGTTCGGTCGATCGAGGACTCGCTGCCGCGCTATCGAACCCTCCTCGGCCTGGAGCCGGAAGTGGACCCGGTCGTGTTCAGCACGCAGGGCGTCCGGCTCTGCTTCCTGCCGACCGGTCCCGACCCGTCGGCCCGGATCGAGCTCGTCGAGCCGATCGACGACGAGGGCGGGGTGGCCCGCTTCCTCGCGGCACGCGGCGAGGGTCTGCACCACGTCTGCTTCACCACCGACGACCTGCCGGCGGCGCTCGAGGTGCTCGCCACCCAGGAGGCGGAGATGATCGACCGCGAGCCTCGACCCGGCGCGCACGGCACGGTCGCCTTCATCCATCCGCGGACGCTGAACGGTGTCCTCTGGGAGCTGCTCGAGGAGCGCTGACACGCGGATCCCTCGTAGGGCGTCGCGATCCATACGGCAACGACCGGGAGCTGTTGACGCGTCGGTCGGTGCCGCGCATGGTGCGCGCATGGTTCGCCTCCAGGCCGTGCTCATCGCACTGACGCTCGCGGCGTGCGGGGCGACCGAGCCGTCCCCGCCGCCGGCGGACGCGACGCCTCCGGACCGCCCGCTGGTTCCCTCAGGATGGGTGACGATCGCGAGCAACGACCGCGATACCGAGCTCACGGTGCCGCCAGACCTCGGACGCTTCGAGCTCGACACCCCAGCCGGTGTCTTCCTGCAGGCCGAGTTCGACGGCCAGGTGACGCCGCTCCAGATCTGGGCGCACGGGCCGAACGACCTGCCGGACCAGCCGGCCGCCGGCGAGTCGCTTCGCTCATGGCTCGAGCGTGGGACGTGGTTCCCAGAGGAAGGGCGGGGCGGAATCAGCCTGATCGGCGACGTCTCGGAGCGGGAGGTGCTGCTCCCGGCGGGCCGAGCGCTCGAGCTCGCGGCAACGGTGCAGCCGGGAACAGTCGAGGAGAGTCGGGTGGTCGCCTACGCCATCGAGACCACGGGTGGATTCGCCGTGCTTCAGATCCTTGGCGAGCCCGACGCCCTTGAGGCCCGCGCCGACGAGCTCCGCCTGATAACGCTGTTGGTCCGCTTCGGCAGCTGATCGATCCCGGTCAGCCGACCCCGGCGTCGCGCAGGAGCTGCGGGATGTGCGACGGCGAGTCGGCGACGTGAATGCCGGCCTCCTCGAGCGCGAGCCGCTTCGACTCGGCCGTGCCCTCGCCACCGGAGCTGATGATTGCCCCGGCGTGGCCCATCCGCCGCCCGGGCGGGGCCGTGCGCCCGGCGATGAAGGCCGCCATTGGCTTGCGCACCTCGCGCGCGCAGAACGCGGCCGCCTTCTCCTCCTCCTCGCCGCCGATCTCCCCGATCATGACGATCGCCTCGGTCTCCGGGTCCTGGTTGAACATGTCGAGGATGTCGATGAAGCTCGTGCCGATGATCGGGTCGCCACCGATGCCGACCGTCGTCGTCTGCCCCATGCCCGCATCGGTCATGGCCTGCACGACCTCGTATGTCAGCGTCCCCGAGCGGGAGACGAGGCCGACCGACCCGCGGGCGTGGATGTCGCCCGGGATGATCCCGACCTTCGCCTCGCCGACGCTCGTCAGCCCCGGACAGTTCGGGCCGATGAGCCGCGTCCCTGCTGCACGCAGGACGTGGTAGACGCGGAGCATTTCGAGCGCGGGCACGCCCTCGGTGATGCAGACGACGAGCGGGACGGCCGCCGCCGAGGCCTCGAGCATCGCGTCCGGCGCGAAGGCCGCCGGGACGAAGATGCATGACGCGTTCGCGCCTGTCTGCTTCACGGCCTCGGCCACGGTGTCGAAGACCGGGACCCGGCCGTCGAGCGCAGACTGGCCGCCCTTGCCGGGCGTGACGCCGGCGACGATGTTCGTGCCGTACTCGAGCATGGCCGTCGAGTGGAACTCGCCCTCGCGCCCGGTGACGCCCTGGACGAGGAGCCGGGTGTCGGCGTTGACGAGGATGCTCATGCCGCGCCTCCGGCCGCCGCGACCGCCTTCGCCGCCGCGTCGTCGAGCGAGTCGGCCGTGATCAGGTTCGCTTCGGCCAGGATCGGCTTCGCCTCCTCGGAGTTCGTGCCGACGATACGCACGACCATCGGCACCTCGCGCTGGAGGCTGGCCCGTGCCTCGACGATGCCGCGAGCGACCTCGTCCCCACGCGTGATGCCGCCGAAGATGTTGATGAGGATCGCCTTCACGTTCTCGTCGTCGAGGATGATCCGGAACGCCGCGGTCACCTTGTCCGCCTTCGCTCCGCCGCCGATGTCGAGGAAGTTCGCCGGCTCGCCGCCGGCCAGCTTGACAAGGTCCATCGTCGTCATCGCCAGTCCGGCGCCGTTGACCATGCAGCCGATGGACCCGTCGAGCTTGATGAAGCTGATGCCCGCCTCGCGGGCGGCGATCTCCGACGGCTCCTCCTCGTCGAGGTCGCGCATCGCCTCGAGGTCGGGATGCCTCGGGAGCGCCGAGTCGTCGAGCACGATCTTCGCGTCGAGCGAGAGGAGCTGGCCGTCGTCGGTCACGACGAGCGGGTTGATCTCCGCCAGGTCGGCGTCGGACTCGACGAACGCCGCGTACAGCCCGCGCATGATCGTCGCGAAGTCCTTCCGCAGTTCGGCCGGGAGGCCCAGGAAGAAGGCGACGCGGCGGACCTCGTGCTCCTGCAGGCCGATGAGCGGGTGGAGCGCGAGTCGCAGGATCGCATCGGGGTTCGTCTTCGCCGTCTCCTCGATCTCGACCCCGCCCTCCGCGCTGGCGATGACGGTGATCGCCTTCGACGCGCGGTCGAGGATGAGCCCCAGGTAGTACTCGTGCGCGATCTCTGCGGCCGGCGCGACGAGCACGGTCTTCACGGTCGTGCCTTTGATGTCGAGGCCGATGATCTCGCGCGCCCGCTCGGCCGCCTCGTCCGGGGTCGCCGCCAGCTTCACGCCGCCGGCCTTGCCACGGCCACCGACGAGCACCTGTGCCTTGACGACGACCGGCCCGCCGATCGCCTCGGCGGCGGCCCGAGCCTCCTCGGGCGACGTCGCGGTGCGTCCGGCCTGGAGCGGAACGCCGTGGCGCGCGAGGATCTCCTTGCTCCGATATTCCTGGAGCTTCACTCACATCTCCTGCTGCGTGGATGCCGGCGCGCACTCGCTCGGGTGGGGGCTGCAGCCGACGTCGGGGAACGGGCAGGATTGTAGCCCGACGGGACGATCGGGACCGATCGGCCTAGACTTCGGGACCGAATGCCGGCGCTTTGACCGGCCGCATGCGAGGTGACATTTCGTTGAGCTACGCCGTCACGCTCATCCCCGGCGACGGGATCGGCCCGGAGCTGGCCGAGGCGACGAGGGGGGTCCTGGAGGCGACCGGCATCAGCTTCGAGTGGGACGTCCAGGAGGCCGGCGAGGCGACGATCGCGGCCGAGGGCACCCCGCTGCCGGACCGCGTCATCGAGTCGATCCGCACGAACGGCGTCGCCCTCAAGGGACCGATTACGACCCCCGTCGGCTCCGGCTTCCGCTCGGTGAACGTCGGGCTGCGCCAGGCGCTCGAGCTGTACGCCAACGTCAGGCCGGCGCGGACGATGCCGGGTGTCGAGACGCGCTACACGGACGTCGACCTCATCATCGTGCGCGAGAACACCGAGGACCTGTACGCCGGGATCGAGCACCGGGTCGGGCCGGACGCCGCGGAGAGCATCAAGATCATCACCCGGGCCGCCTCGCAACGGATCGCGCGCTACGCCTTCGAGTACGCGGTGAAGAACGGCCGCCGCAAGGTGACCGCGGTGCACAAGGCGAACATCATGAAGCTCTCCGACGGCCTCTTCCTCGAGAGCTGTGGCCAGGTCGCGGCCGAGTACGCCGGGCGGATCGAGTTCGAGGACCGCATCGTCGACAACATGTGCATGCAGCTCGTCCAGAAGCCGGAGCTGTACGACGTCCTCGTCCTGCCGAACCTGTACGGCGACATCATCTCGGACCTCGCGGCCGGGCTCGTCGGCGGCCTGGGAGTGGCGCCGGGCGCGAACATCGGCGAGCGGGCGGCCGTCTTCGAGCCGGTTCACGGCTCTGCGCCGAAGTACGCCGGCCAGGACAAGGCGAACCCGACCGCACTCATCCTGAGTGGCGCGCTCATGCTCCGGCACCTCGGCGAGATCGTCGCCGCCGACGCGGTCGAGTCGGCCGTGCGCGAGGTCATCGCGGCGGGGGAGCGGGTGACGTACGACCTCGGCGGCTCGGCGGGCACGCGCGAGTTCGGCGAGACGGTCGCGGCGCGGGTGCGAGCCTCGGCCTGAGCTCCCGCGTTGGGCCGTGCGCCTCGGCTAGAATCGAAGGGCCGCTCGTCCGCGCCACCGGCCGGCGGCGCCCTGTGGGAGAGCTATCGGACGTGATCACCCTGTTCGGCTACCGCGTGTCGTGGGCGCAGCTCGCCTGGTTCGGGCACCGTGCCAGCGGGCTCGGCGTGCTCTTCTACCTCTTCATGCACATCGTCGAGACGTCGATGCTTCTCTTTGGGCCGGAGGTGTACAACGCCGCGGTCGGGATCTTCAAGAACCTGCCCGCGCGCCTCGGCGAGGTCGTGCTCATGGCGGCCCTCGTCTACCACGCGCTCAACGGGCTGCGCGTCATCGTCATGGACTTCTGGCCGTCCCTGACCGTCTACTACCGCCCGCTGACGTACGGCGTCATCGGGGCGACCGTCACCGCCATGCTCCCGCTGAGCTACATCATGCTGCGCCCGTTCGCGCCGTGGGGTAGCCCGTGACCGCGACTGTGCGCCGGCCGCGAACGATCTACACGAACCCGTCGCGGGCGGCCCGTCCGAAGCCGGAGGCATCGGGGCGCGAGCGCTTCTGGTGGTACTTCATGCGCCTCTCCGGCCTCGCACTCGTCTTCCTCGCGCTCGGCCACATGTTCATCATGCACGTGCTCGTCGAGCTCGCCGGAGGCGAGATCGACTTCGCATTCGTCCAGAGCCGCTGGGGGACGCCGTTCTGGCGCATTTACGACCTGCTCCTCCTCGTCCTCGCGTTCGTGCACGGCGCGAACGGCACGCGGGTCGTCATCGGCGACTACGTCGCGAACCGGACGGCCCGCAGCCTGCTCGTCGGGGCCCTGCTCTTCGTGAGCGTCGTGTGGCTCGTGCTCGGGATGGCCGTCATCGCGTTCTTCGATCCGAGCGCGCACGGCGTGGCCGGCTCGTGACGCTCCTCGCCGGCCGCAGCGCGATTCCGCAGTCCCGAGTCCACGAGATGGACGCCATCGTCGTGGGCGCCGGCGGGGCCGGGCTGTACGCCGCGCTCGAGCTCAAGCAGGAGCTCGGGCCGGAGGCCCGCATCGGCGTCATCAGCAAGCTCTATCCCTCTCGTTCCCACACCGGCGCCGCGCAGGGCGGGGTCTGCGCGGCCCTCGGCAACACGGAGGAGGACCACTGGGAGTGGCACTGGTTCGACACGGTCAAGGGCGGGGACTACCTCGTCGACCAGGACGCGGCCGAGGTGATGTGCCACGACGCGGTCGAGACGATCATCAACCTCGAGCACCTCGGCCTGCCGTTCGACCGCACCGAGGACGGGCTCATCAACCAGCGTCGCTTCGGTGGCCATACCCGCAACTTCGGGGAGGGACCGGTGCGGCGCGCCTGCTTCGCCGCCGATCGCACCGGGCACGCCATCCTCCAGACGCTCTTCCAGCAGTGCATCCGGCACGAGGTGAGCTTCTTCGACGAGTACCAGGTTCTCGACCTTGCCCTGCCCGACGGCCCCGGCGGCCCGGTGACGGGCGTCATCGCCCTCCAGACCGCCACGTCCGACCTGCACGCCTTCCGTGCCCGTGCCGTCCTCTTCGCGACGGGCGGCTACGGCAAAGTCTTCAAGGTCACGAGCAACGCGCACACGCTCACCGGCGACGGGATGGCGATCCCGTACCGACGCGGCCTGCCGCTCGAGGACATGGAGTTCTTCCAGTTCCACCCGACCGGCATGTACAAGCTCGGGTTCCTCCTCAGCGAGGCGATGCGCGGCGAGGGCGGCTTCCTCGTGAACGACAGCGGCGAGCGCTTCATGGAGCGCTACGCGCCGACGATGAAGGACCTCGCGTCCCGCGACGTCGTGAGCCGCAGCATCTACCTCGAGATCGCCGAGGGTCGCGGGATCGGCGGCGCCGACTACGTCCATCTCGACGTGCGCCACCTCGGCGCCGAGGTGCTCGACAAGAAGCTGCCCGACATGAGCGGCTTCATCCGGACGTACTTCGGCCTCGACCCGCTGACCGACCTCGTACCGATCCAGCCGACCGCGCACTACGCGATGGGCGGCGTCCCGACCGACGTCGACGGCCGCGTCCTGGCGGACGCGAGCGGCACGGTCGTCCCCGGCTTCTACGCCGCCGGGGAGGTGGCGTGCGTCTCGGTCCACGGCGCAAACCGGCTCGGGACGAACTCCCTGCTCGACATCCTCGTCTTCGGTCGCCGGGCCGGCAAGCGGATGGCCGCCGACCTCGGGGCGCTGTCGCTGCCTGCCGCCGACCCGGGGGCGGAGTCCTTCGTTCAGTCGCTCGTCTCCGGCCTGCTGGCCGGCTCGGAGGGAGAGCGTCCGGCCGTTATCCGCGGCGAGCTGCAGGAGGTCATGTTCGACAAGTGCGGCGTGTACCGGACGGAGCAGCTTCTCGTCGAGTGCCGTGACGCGGTTTCGGCGCTTCGCGAGCGGGCCCAGCGTCTGCGGGTCGACGATCGGGGCTGCCGGTACAACACCGATCTCGGCGAGGCGCTCGAGTTGGGCTTCCTCATCGACTGCGCGGAGGCGACCGTCGCCTCGGCGCTGGCGCGGACGGAGACGCGTGGCGGCCACGCGCGCGAGGACTTTCCCGAGCGCGACGACGCCGGCTGGCTGAAGCACACGTTCGCGATGCGCTCGCCATCGTCGGGAGAGATCGCGCTGTCCTACAAGCCGGTGACGATCACGAAGTTCGAGCCCAAGGCGCGGACCTACTAGGGGACCGATGGACGTTCAGCTGCGCATCCGCCGCTACAACCCGGAGGCCGACGTCGAGCCGCACTGGGAGGAGTACGCCGTCTCGGCCGAGCCGACGGACCGGGTCCTCGACCTCCTGCACCAGGTGAAGTGGTACACCGACGGCACGCTGACGTTCCGCCGCTCGTGCGCGCACGGCGTGTGCGGGTCGGACGCGATGGTCATCAACGGGCGCAACCGCCTCGCCTGCGAGTACCTCGTCAGGGACGCCGGACCGGTCATCACCGTGGAGGCGATGCGCGGCATGGCGATCATCAAGGACCTGCTCGTCGACATGGACCCGTTCTGGGAGCAGTACAAGTCGGTCAAGCCGTTCCTCGTGAACGACGAGCTTCCGCCGGACGGCAAGGAGCGCCGCCAGTCGCCGGCCGATCGCGAGCGGTACGAGGACACGAGCCGTTGCATCCTGTGCGCCGCCTGCACGACGAGCTGCCCGGTCTTTTGGTCGGACCAGTCGTACGTCGGCCCGGCGGCGATCGTGAACGCGCATCGCTTCATCGTCGACTCGCGCGACACGGCCACGCAGGAGCGGCTCGAGATCATGGCCGATCCCGACGGCGTGTGGCGCTGCCGCACGACGTTCAACTGCGTCGAGGCCTGCCCGCGCGGGATCAGGGTCACGCGGGCGATCCTCGAGGTGACGAGCGAGATCGGTCGGGCCGGCCTGCGGTGAGCGGGCACGCATGCGCCTCCTGATCCACACCGATGGCGCCGCCCGCGGCAACCCGGGACCCGCCGGCGCGGGAGCCATCCTGCGCGACGCGGCCGATGGGACCGTGCTCGCCGAGCTGGCCGAGGGCCTCGGGCACGCGACGAACAACGTCGCCGAGTGGACGGCGGTGCGCCTGGCGCTCGAGGAGGCGCGGCGCCTCGGCGCCACGCACGTCGACCTGCGCATGGACTCGGAGCTCGTCGCGCGCCAGATCAGCGGCATCTACCGCGTCAAGCATCCCGACCTGAAGCCGATCCACGCGGCGGTCATGGAGATGCTGCGTACCCTCGACGGGTATACCGTCGGGCACGTGCCGCGCGCCCTGAACAAGGACGCGGACCGCTTGAGCAACGTCGCGATCGACGGCTGACAGGCCACTTCGAACGGGTGTTCCAATTCGGGCAGCAACGCGGTACAATGGCGCTCCCTGGAGGCGGCTGGACGGCCGCGGGCGCATCGGTCGAAAGGCCGCGTCCGAGGAAAGTCCGAGCTCCTCAGAGCAGGCTAGCGGGTAACACCCGTCCGCCGTGAGGCGAGGACGAGCGCCACAGTGACGATGCCCGCTCGCAAGAGCGGGAGTGAAACGGGCAAGCTCTAGCCGGAGCAAGACCGAATAGGGGAGCGCAGGCTGCTCGCTCAGCTCCCGGGTAGGTCGCATAGATGGATGGCCGTCCATGGGACCGATGCGAATCGGT
>DATKDB010000156.1:0-6122 GCA_035512895.1 Binatia bacterium
TGTCGGCCACCGCCTGGGCCCTCGTCACGGACACGCCGCGCAGCGCGGGCGTCATCAGCGTCACGCTCCATCTCGGAGGCTAGCCCGATGACGATCATCCGACGCGTGCTCTTGCTCGCCCTCGTCAGCGTCTCCGGCATCGCCCTGCTCGCCCCGCTCGCGGCCCGGTCGGATGCGACGCCCTCGGCACGCTCGGTCGACTTCCTGCTGCCGGCCGCCGCCCCGGCGGACGGCGACTCGGACCGCGGCTCGTTGTCGGCACGCGGTCGCGCGAACCTCGGCGCCGCCGTCGGCTCCAGTGAGGCGCTCGACGTCGCCCCCGTGCCGACTCCGGCATCCGTGCCGATGGAGGCAACGCTGCACGGCGTCGCGACACCGCGACCAGCTACCGCCCCGCAGCGCGTCGTGACGTACGACGGCGACACGGTCTGGGACGCGCTGGCGCAGTGCGAGTCGGGCGGCAACTGGGCGATCAACACCGGGAACGGCTACTACGGCGGCCTGCAGTTCAACCTCGCCACGTGGCAGGGCTACGGCGGCGCCGAGTTCGCCGCCTACCCGCACGACGCGACGCGAGAGCAGCAGATCACCGTGGCCGAGCGCCTGCGCGCCGCCCGCGGCTATCAGCCGTGGCCAGCCTGCCGCATCAAGCTGGGGCTGCCGTAAGGCGGGTCACCCGCGCCGACGGAAAGCGCGTAGCATCGGCTCATGCTCCACCCGCTCCGGATCGGTCATGTCGTGCTCAAGGTGCGCGACCTGGATCGGTCGCTCGCCTTCTACCGCGACCTGCTGGGGTTTCGCGTCACGAGCGAGATGAGCAACGTGATGATCTTCCTCTCCGCGACGGGCGAGCACCATCACGACCTCGCCCTGCTCCGCGTCGGTGACTCGGCCCCGTCGCCGGTTGCCACCGCCGTCGGGCTCTACCACGTGGCCATCGAGCTCGCCGACTGGGACGCGGTGAAGGCGGCCCATGCGCTGCTTGCCGAGCGCGGCCTGCTGAAGGGCAGCGCCGACCACGGCGTCACGCGCAGCCTGTACACCGCCGATCCGGACGGCAACGAGATCGAGCTCTATTGCGACGCGCCGCGCGACGAGTGGGAGGGCCGGGTCGACGAGGTGATGACCGTTCGCCCGCTTGTCCTCGAGTGAGCGGCACGGTGCTTGCCTCGTGAGCTGACGTGCCGTTTCTTCCATTCGTCCTGCTGCTCGCCTGGCAGGCCGTCAGCAAGTCCGCCTCGTTCGCCCTCGGCTGGGCGACCGCCCTCTACTTCGGCCAGGTGCCGGGCCGCCAGGGCCGGATCCTGTCGGTCGTGAGCCTGCTCGCCGCGGGCTGGATCATTCTCATCGTCGGGTTCGCGATCCCGATCCTCGGCGGTGCGATCCTCGAGGCGATCGGGGTCATCGAGGACAACTTCGACGTCCAGTTCATGCACTACGCCGGTCTCGTCGCGGGCATCGCCCTCGGGCCGCCGTTCGTGGCGGCGGCCGTCGTCTTCGGCGAGTTCCACGACGACCGGACGCTGGGAACGTGGCTGCGCCTCGTCCCGGTCAGCTATCCGGCGACCTTCATGCTCGGGCTCTCCGTCCTCGAGATGGTCGCCTTCACGCCGTTCCTGCTCTTCCAGCGCTGGCGCCAGAAGCGGAAGCTCATCCAGGTGCCGCTCGTCATGAAGGACGGCACCGATGACGACGACCTGACCGAGGCCGTCCGCAGCGCCCTGCGCACGATCGATCTCGAGGATGTTGCGATCACCGATGCGACCGGTCCGAAGGTGTGGCCGATGTGGACCATCGGCTACGCGGCGGAGCATCTGCTCGGCGCCGTCGTCCGCGGCGACCCGGTGCGGCTCGCCACGAACGGGATCGAGATGTACGCGTATGCCACGAACATCTCGATCCTCGGCCCGAAGGAGGATGCCTACCGCGTCCGGGCGGCCGTCGAGCGGGAGCTGGCCTTCTGCGGCGCCTACCTGACCTGGAACGAAGAGTCGCAGGACTTCGAGGACGAGCTCATGAAGGCGCACGACTCGGCGGACGGTGACGTCGCCGCGCTGCGGGCACGGCTCGACGAGGTCCAGGAGCGGATCGACGTCGCCAGCCTGAACACCGAGGAGTGGAACGTCCTCTACCGCCTTCGTCTGCAGGTCGAGCAGGCCGTCTCGCGCAGGGAGGACGAGTTGGCGGGCCGCTAGCATTGGCTCGTGGCACGCCTTCGGCGCATCGGCCTGGTCTTCCTCGTCATCGCGGTGGTCGTCGTCGCCTGGGAGCCGACGCGCGTCGCCGTGCAGACCGCCGTCCTCCTGCCGAACCTGCTCGACGCGGGGCCGAAGCCGCTCGACCTGTTCAGCGACGAGCCGCGGCGGATGAGCCTGCCGTATCGGACCGCGGCGCGGGGAGCGGAGCCCGACCTCGCCGAGCTGTGGCTGCCCGCATGGGCATCGGCCGAGCGACCGGCCGGCGCGATGCTCCTCGTCTTCGGCGTCAACAACCTCGGGCGCAACCACCCGGCCATCGAGCGTGTGGCGAACGGCCTCGCCCGAACCGGGGTCGCCGTCCTCGTCCCCGACTCGAGGACGCTGCTCGAGGGCCGGCTCGAGGTGGGCGAGATCGACGGCGTCGTGCGCGCCTTCCAGCTCCTCGCCGCCCGGCCGGAGGTCGATCGTGAGCGGATCGGGATCGTCGGCTTCAGCGTCGGTGGCTCGCTCGCGCTCCTGGCGGCCCGAGATTTGCGCGTCTTCTCGCAGGTTCGATGGGTGAACGCCTTCGGTGCCTTCGCCGACGCCGCCACGTACCTCGCCTCGGTCTCGGCGCACGCGTACGTCGGGCCGGATGGGGATCCGGTCGCCTGGACGCCGACGCCGCTGGCGCGGGAGGTCTACCTGCACTTCATGCTGGACCAGGTGACCCACGACGCCGACCGCGAGGCGCTGCGCGCCGCCTTCGAGGCGGACATCCTCGCGGCGGAGCGACCGGCGGCCGACGCGGAGCTGCGCGACGGCCTCGAGACCGATACCGGCCGCACCGTCCACGACCTGCTCACGGCTTCGTCGCTCGAGGCGGCGCTCTCGTCCATCGAGGAGCTGCCGGACCGGAGCGGGCGCTTCATCGACGCCATCTCCCCGGCGCGTCATCTCGACGATCTGCAGGCCGACGTCTTCCTCATGCACGAGACCGAGGACCACCACGTGCCGTACGTCGAGTCGCGGGCCCTGGCGTCGGCGCTCGAGCCAGCCGGGCGGCTGCGGCAGCACACCGAGTTTCGCCTCTTCGACCACGTCCAGCCGGATGACCTCGATCTTGTCGCGGCCGCACCGGAGCTGTGGAAGCTCCTGCTGCACCTGCGGACCGTCCTGGAGGAGACGCTCTGACGCGACCTACTGCGTGCCGGCGACGAGGGCGAGCGACCCGAAGATGAGCAGGACGCCGATCGCCATGACGACGAGGCGCACGACCCAGCGATTCGCGCCGCGCTGCGGCAGCGGCTGGTACGGACGTCCGCGCTTGCGGCGCTGGGACCGGCTCACGTCGACCAGCTCCGGCGGAAGAGGAACGGGACGGTCAGCGCCTCGCGGCTCGAGACCGATCGCAGCTGCTTGCGCGTCCGCTTCAGGAGCTTCCCGTGGTACGACCCGTCGCCGTACGGCTCGAGGAGCCGGGCGACGTCCCACTCGCGGACGCCGGCGATCGCGGACGGCGGGAGCCATCGGTCCAGGATGGCCTTCGCCTCGTCGATGCCGACGAAACGCCGCGACCGCGTCCCGTTGTCGAGCGTGATGAGCGCGTTTTCGAAGCTCGTGTCGAGGTCCTCGACGAGGGTCGTCAGGCGCTCCATCGTGCCCGGCATGCGCTCCGGCTTGAAGAGGCCGGTCAGGACGGCCCGGCGCTCGGTCGCGTCGAGCGACTCGAGGAGCGGCCGCAGGCTCGGGACGCCGGCGTCGGGGTCGGCGGCGGGCACGTCGTAGTCGTAGAGGCGGACCATCATCGGTCCTCTGATCCTAGACCGATGCGCCCCGCGACGCTTGCAGCCGCCGAGCGTGCTTCGAGCTCGCGGAGCGTGGAAACCGAGTCCCGCGGGTACAATCCGACCCTCGCGCCGCGCGGCGCGCATCGGTCCATCGTTCCGCTGGAGGTCGTTCGCTCGCATGCTCCTCGAAGGCAAGAAGCTGCTCATCACCGGCGTCCTGACCGACGACAGCATCGCGTTCGCCGTCGCGAAGGTGGCCCAGGAGAACGGCGCCGAGATCCTGCTCACGAACGTCGGACGCGGCGTGCGGCTGACCGAGAAGGTGGCGCGCAAGCTGCCGTCGACGCCGGACGTCATGCAGATGGACGTGAACAACCCCGACGACGTGAGCGCCGTCGCGGACGAGGTCATGCGCCGATGGGGCCGTGTCGACGGCGTGCTGCACGGCATCGCGTTCGCCCCGCAGGACGCGCTCGGCGGCAACTTCCTGCAGGCGCCGTGGGAGAGCGTGTCGGTCGCGCTCCAGACCTCGGCCTACTCGCTCAAGGCGCTGACGAGCGGCATGCTCGAGCCGCTCAAGGTCGCCGGCGCCGACGGCGGCGCATCGGTCGTGAGCCTCACCTTCGACGGGCGCTTCGCCTGGCCGATCTACGACTGGATGGGCGTGGCTAAGGCGGGGCTGGAGGCGGTCACCCGCTACCTGGCGCGCGATGTCGGCGAGCTCGGGATCCGCGTGAACACCGTCTCGGCCGGACCGATCCGCACGATGGCTGGGAAGAGCATCCCCGGCTTCGACGCGATCGCCGGGCACTGGCAGGCGCGCTCGCCGCTCGCCTGGTCTCTGACCGATGCGACCCCCGTCGGCCAGATGTGCTGCTTCCTGATGAGCGACATGGCGTCGATGACGACGGGCGAGATGATCCACGTCGACGGCGGCTACCACGCCCTGGGGACCGACTTCAAGCCCCGCGAGTAGCCACCGCGGCGGTCTCGAGGCCCAGGAGCCGGCGCTTGGCGGGGAGCCCGCCGCCATAGCCGCCAAGCCCGCCGCCCGAGGCCACGACCCGATGGCACGGGACGATGACGGCCAGCCGGTTCGAGCCGTTCGCGCGTCCCACGGCCCGCGATGCCGCCGGCACGCCGACGCGTGCCGCGAGCTCGGCGTACGTGATCGTCTCGCCGTACGGGACGCGCCGGAGCTCGGCCCAGACGCGCCCCTGGAACTCGCTGCCGGGCAGGTCGAGCGGCAGGTCGAAGGCGGTGCGCTCGCCGGCGAGGAACTCGCGCAGCTGCTCCTCCACCCGATCGAGCAGCGGGGAGTCGCCGTCCGAGGTCGGGCCGATCCGTCGTCGCACAACCGCCAGTTGCGCCGCCATCATCGGCCGTCGCGTGAAGTCGGCCAGGACGACCGCGCGCTCGGTGGCGCCGAGCGTCATCGGTCCGATGGGCGTCTCGACCTCGCGGAGCGTCACCGGGCTCGATGCCTCGGGCTGGCAGCGCAGGCAGGCCCGATAGCCGGCCGCGCGAGCCTCGGCCGCATCGGTCATGAAGACGACGTTCTTGGGCAGCGGCTTGCGGACGCGACACGAGGGGCGGCAGAAGATGCCGGTCGTCCGGACGGCGGCCACGAATCGGCCGTCCCAGGCGGGATCGGAGGCGTAGAAGGCGCTGGCGCGCTCATCGGTCATGCGGGTGGAACGCCCGGGCGCGCCGCGTCGTGAGGTTCGAACTGTCCGGATTCACACCAGGCGTGCGTTACGGCGGGGACGGGCGCCGTGGAGCGTCCTCCTGCACACATCGCGTGAATCGGGACGCTTCGAAAGGGGATCAGCCTGCGCAACGCACACCAGGTGTGAATCCGAACCGTTGGGCCGATGAGATCTACGCGTTGCCGGGCTGCTGGCGCATGACGAGGTTGACGGTGAACGGGCTGCTCCCGAGCACCCGGTCTCCCGCGCGAACCTCGATCCGGTGCCGCCCAATCTCCTCGAGCCGCATGCCCTTGAGGTCGGCGACGATGTTCGCGGAGGTGGCGTTCGGCGGCACGTCGATCCGCAGGCTCGGCGCCTGTTGCAGGGTCGGCTTGCCGGTCGGGCTGATGACCTGGAAGCTCAGCTCGTGCGAACCGGGCGAGGCCTCGAGGATGGCGACGATG
>DATKDB010000157.1:0-2571 GCA_035512895.1 Binatia bacterium
GCTCGACCCGAGCAGGAGCAGATGTTGACGTTCTGGAACTGGCGCCGCGGTCCCGGCCAAACAGCGACCCATGGCAACGCGGCGCTCGCGGTCACGTCCCCCGACCTGGCGCCGATCGAGCTGTACACGGCGACCTCGCGCATCGTCGGCTGGATCGCGCCGAACGGCCGCCGCGTGACTGACCTGCTCTCGTCACAGGACGAGCTGCACCTCTGGCGGCCGAGTCCCGGAGCGCTGGACGAGAGGAACATGCCCGGCCCCGACTCCCCCGACGGCGGTGAGAACGGCGAGTGGCAGAGCCTGCTGACGGCCGAAGTCATCCTCGCCATGCCGCCGGAATGGCGCGCCAGCCGCCAGCTGCGCCTGCACCGCCGGCTGCGCCGCGCCGCCGTTCTCGCCGGCCCGTTCAGCGTGACCGGCAACGTCCACGTCCCACCCGGCGTCGAGGTCGGCCCGCACCTGCTGCGCACCGCCTCCTTCCTGCCCCTGACCGACGCGTACCTGCTCCACAACGGCGAGCCACCCTTCGAGCACGTCGTCAGCGTCGTCATCGTCAACGCGATCCACATCAACCAGATCGTCCCGCTCGTCACCCTGGCCTGAGGCGGCGCGCGGCCCAAGCGTCCGGCGACGCTGTCACGCGGCGGCCATAATTCGTGCCCATGGCCGTCCTCCGCACCTCAGTCGATCCTGACGACCCAGCCACGCGCGCGAACGCGGACGTCATGCGCGCCCTCGTCGACGACCTGCGAGCGCGGACCGATGCGCTCACGCGAAACGGCGCCGGCGGCGACGAGCGCAGCGTCGCCCGCCACCGCGAGCGCGGCAAGCTGCCGGTGCGCGAGCGGATCAACCGGCTCCTGGACCCCGGCGCGGCGTTCCTCGAGCTGAGCGCACTGGCCGCCACCGACCTGTACGACGACGACGCTCCCGGCGCAGGGGTCGTCACCGGCATCGGCCGGGTCGAGGGGGTGGAGGTCGTCATCGTCGCGAACGACGCGACGGTCAAGGGCGGCACGTACTACCCGATGACGGTCAAGAAGCACCTGCGCGCGCAGGAGATCGCGCTCGAGAACGGCCTGCCGTGCCTCTACCTCGTCGACTCGGGCGGGGCGTTCCTGCCGCTCCAGGACGAGGTCTTCCCCGACCGCGAGCACTTCGGGCGCATCTTCTTCAACCAGGCACAGCTCTCGTCGCGCGGCATTCCGCAGGTGGCGCTGGTGATGGGCTCGTCGACGGCCGGCGGCGCCTACGTGCCGGCCATGAGCGACGAGAGCGTCATCGTCAAGGGCACCGGCACGATCTTCCTCGGCGGCCCGCCGCTCGTGAAGGCGGCCACCGGCGAGGAGGTGAGCGCCGAGGACCTCGGCGGCGCCGAGGTGCACACCACCAGGAGCGGCGTGGCCGACCACTTCGCCCTCGACGACGAGCACGCCCTGGCCATCGGCCGCTCGATCGTCCGCAACCTGGCACGAAAGCGGCCGGAGCCGCCGTGGGAAGTGCGCGAGCCGTGCGAGCCATCGGTCTCTCCCGATGGCCTGTACGGCGTCGTCCCGGCCGATTCGAGGCAGTCGTACGACGTGCGCGAGGTCATCGCGCGACTCGTGGACGGCAGCGACTTCCACGAGTTCAAGGAGCGCTACGGCGAGACGCTGGTCACCGGCTTCGCGCGGCTGCACGGCTACCCGGTCGGGATCATCGCCAACAACGGGATCCTGTTCAGCGAGTCGGCACTGAAGGGCGCGCATTTCGTCGAGCTCGCCAGCCAGCGGCGGATCCCGCTCGTCTTCCTCCAGAACATCACCGGCTTCATGGTCGGCCGCGAGTACGAGGCCGGCGGCATCGCCCGCGACGGCGCCAAGCTCGTCACCGCGGTGAGCACCACCAACGTCCCGAAATTCACGGTCATCATCGGCGGCAGCTTCGGCGCCGGGAACTACGGCATGGCCGGGCGCGCCTACGGCCCGCGCCAGCTGTGGATGTGGCCGAACGCCCGCATCAGCGTCATGGGCGGCGCACAGGCGGCGCGGGTCCTGTCCACCGTGAGCGTTGACGTCAGGACCGATGCGGACCGCGACGCGTTCGAGGCGCCGATCCTCGAGAAGTACGAGCGCGAGGGCTCGCCCTACTACTCGACCGCCCGGCTCTGGGACGACGGCGTCATCGATCCGCTCGACACGCGGCGCGTGCTCGCGCTGGGCATCTCGGCCGCGCTGAACGCCCCGATCCCGGAGCCGGGCTTCAGCCTGTATCGCATGTAGAGCTCGGGAGGATTGTCGCGATGCACATCTGGAGCGAGAGGCGCGGTTCGCGGGCGAGGGAGATCGCTGCCGATGTCGTCACTCTCCTGTGGCTGACGATCTGGATCTCACTCGGCGTCCGCCTCTACGGCTTCCTTGCGCACCTCTCCGGAGCCGGCCGGCTGGTACGCGAGGGAGGCGTGGGCATCACGGATGCGGGCGACACGATCGGCTCTGCGATCGAGGGCATTCCGCTTGTCGGCGAGGGCGCGGCGGAGGGCATCCGCGGCGCGCTTGCCGGAGCGGGTTCTCCGCTGATCACCTTCGGGAC
>DATKDB010000158.1:0-4463 GCA_035512895.1 Binatia bacterium
CCTGGTCGACGAGGCCCACGGATTCGCCGCCGAGCTGATGGCCCATCCCGCGGCCCGGCCGACCTACGCGTATCGATGGTTTGCCTGGGTCGCGGCGGAGCTCGGACACGTGGACGCCCTGCGGCGAAAGCTACTCCCCTCACGCGACGCGAGCAAGTGGGCCGCCGCGATGCTGGCGGTTGTCGACGGGGGGTTCGCCGACGCGGCGGAGCGCTTCTCGCAGATAGGCCTCCGTCCGGACGAGGCGGACGCGAGGGTCCGCGCCGCCCGTCAGCTGATCGAGCAGGGGCGCGCCGCCGAGGCCGAAGCGCACCTCCGCCGCGCCATCGACTTCTACCGGACTGAGGGCGCGACTCGCTACCTCGCGCAGGCGGAGGCGCTGCTTCCCGCGACGGCCGGCCAGGGGGCCTGAAGCAGCCCCGTTACGGCGGCCGGGAGGCCGCCATCGGTCTAGACTTCGAAGCACCGATGGCCGACCGCAGACCGCTTCTCATGCTCATCGACGGGCCAAGCCTCGTCTACCGCGGCTACTTCGCGTTGCCGCCACTCACCCTGTCGGATGGGACGTTGGTCAGTGCTGGTACCGCATACCGGATTCGAACCGGTGATCTCCGCCTTGAGAGGGCGGTGTCCTAGGCCTCTAGACGAATGCGGCACGGTCGAACGGACGCCCGGAGTCTAGCAAAGACCCTCCGAACCGATCAAACCGATGCCTACCGGCGCGCCCCCACGGGTGCGGCGGCGGCGGCCATGGCGTGCCGGCGCTCCTCGAGCCAGCCGAGGACGCTGGCGGCGACCTCGGGCCAGCTGCGCTCCCCCATCACGAGCCCGAAATGGCTGGCCGAGGGGAAGTACTCGAAGCCCGCGCCGAGCAGATCGGCCGTGCGGCGCGCCTCGGTCGGGTGCACGACCTCGTCCAGCCCGGCGCCGATGACGAGGCTCGGGACGTCGACGAGGCGCGAGGTGTCGATCGGGACGCCGAGCATCCGCTCCCGCCGCGCGCGGCCGGACTCCCGAGCGCCGGAGAGCATCTCCGTCATCTTCTCAAGGTCCTCGTCGTCCATGTCGGGCATGCGCTCGCGCTGCTGCTCCATCGAGCCCGTCCAGCCCCACCAGGCCGCGTCGTAGATGGCCGGGACGGCACGCAGCTCGTGCTCCTCGGGGCGGCGTGGCAACGCGCCGGCCGGCGGCGAGGGCGCCAGCAGCACGAGCCCGAGGACCGGCGAGCGCTCGGCGTACATGAGCGTCGCCAGCGCGCCGATCCCCCAGCCGATGATCACGGCCGGGCGATTGAGGTGCCGCATCACGACGCCGACGTCGTCGGCGTAGTCGCGCATCGTCGTCTCGTCGAGCTCGGCAACGTCGCTCGTGTGGTGCCCGCGCAGGTTCATCGCGTGCGCCTCCCAGCCCCGCTCGGCGAGGAAGGCGGCGAACTCGTTCCACAGCCACGAGCCGGTGAGCGCGCCGTGGACGAGCAGCAGCGGGGGCTTGCGCGAGCGGCGCTCCGGCTGGTGCGTCTCGACGTGGATGCCCTCGGGCTCGATGAAGACCTCGTCGCGCTTGATCGCCTGCACCATGGGTGCTCGTCAATCCTCCAGGGGGTTGAAGACCATGCCGGTCAGGAGCTTCGGATAGAAATAGGTCGACGTCTGCGGCATCACGTCCCCGGCGCTGGCCACCTCGGCCAGCTGGTCGAGTCGGGTGGGACGCACGAGGATCGCGGCCGCGGCCTCGCCGCTCGCCACGCGCTCGCGCGCATCGGCCTCGTCCCTAGTGTAGGCCAGACGGTTCCCGGCGGCGACATCGTCGGGGCCGATCCCGAGCCGATCCGCGAGCACGCTCACGTGGAGGGCCGCCAGGTCCAGCCCGCGCACCGCCCGGCTCATCGGCTCCTGGCGCAGCCGCGCGCCGAGGCCGTCGGGGTCGCCGACGAGCAGGTGCCCCTCCCCGCCGGGCAGGACGAGCCCGAAGACGGGCGCCTCGTCGTGGCGGCGGGCCTCGAGCTCGCCCGGCAGGGCGTCGGGCGCCATCGGAACGGCCTGCCACAGCGGATCGTCGCCGGCCGCGAGCGCCCGGAGCGGCCCGACGTCCACGTCGAGCAGAAGCCGATGCGTCGGCCGGATCTCGAGCTCGCTCAGCTCGGCATTGACGAGCAGCATCATGATCCAGTCGGCGGCGAGGTCGCCGCGCGCCGCCGATCCCCTGCCCGGATCGCTGCGCACCTGCTCCTGGTAGGCGAGCGCCGTTTCGTACCGATGATGGCCATCCGCGACGAAGAGCGTCTGGCGCGCGAGGTAGCCGAGGAGGCGGTCGTCCGCCTCGATCGCGGTCAGCTGGTGCAGGAGGCCGTCGCCGTCGCGCGCGCGCCACTCATCGGTCCAGGCCCGGCCCATGACGTGGTGGTACCGCGCCGAGCGGTCGAAGTAGACGGCGAGGATCGGGCTGAGCTGCGTCCGCGTCGCATGGAGGAGCGCCAGCCGGTCGACCTTCGGGCCCGGCATCGTGTGCTCGTGCGGCCGAACGCCGTCGCCCCACGGCTCGAGGAGCACCCGGACCACGATTCCCTCGACCGTCGGCTCGTCCGGGTTGGCCGGCGTCGCATGGCGGTAGTAGTAGGCGGAGGGCTCGTCACGCCGCGCGAGCGTCCCGTCGGCCAGCCACTCGGCCAGCGTCGCGGCCGCCGCCGCGTGCGGATCGGCCTCCGCGCTGAGCTCGAGACGCACGGCGTTGCGATCGTGCCGCTCGAGCAGGGCCAGGCGCTCGGCCTCGCCGATAACGTCGTACGGCGGGCAACAGAGATCGGTCAGGTCGGCGAGGCGCGTCGGCGGGGCCCCCTCGTCGTCGGGCAGCCGTACCCCCTCCGGCACCGGCGTCCCGCCGAAGCGGTCGATGGAGTACTCCATGCCCCGGAACGGGGCGACGCGGGGCATCGGCGAAGGATAGCGCGCGGCCGGTGAATCGGGGCTCGTGTCAACCGGCGCCGCGGGATCGCTCCAGGACGCGCTCGGCCTGCGCCCGGACCTCGGAACGGCCGTCCGCGAGCGCGAGCCGCAGGAGGGTTTCGGCCTGCGCCGGCAGCCGGTCGAGGTTGCCGAGCGCGGCGATCGCGTTGCGCAGGAGCCGGTGCCGGCCGCCCCGCGTCAGCGCCGACGTCCCGACGGCGCGGTCGAAGGCACGACCGCCGAGCGGCAGCAGCCACTCGATGAGGGGCAGAAGCGGCACGCGGAGCGGCCCCGCGTCGTCGGCATCGGCGTTCACCGGGCAGACCTCCTGGCAGACGTCACAGCCGAAGATCCAGTCACCAAGCGCGGCGGCCTCCCACTCGTCGAGGACGCCGGGGTGCTCGATCGTCAGGTAGCTGATGCATCGCCGCGCGTCGATCGTCTTCGGAGCGACGAGCGCGCCGGTCGGACAGCCGGTCAGGCAGCGCGTGCAGCTGCCGCAGGTCGTGCGGACCGGCTCGTCGGCAGGCAACTCGGCCGAAGTGAGAATCGCGCCCAGGAAGACCCAGGAGCCGGCGCGCGCGTGCGTCAGCAGGTTCGTGTTCTTGCCGATCCAGCCCATCCCGGCCCGCGCGGCGAGGGCGCGCTCGGCGAGCGGGCGATCGTCGACGTAGGCGACCTCGCCTGCCGGCAGCCGCTCGGCGCGCAGGTCGGCCGCCAGGGCCTCGAGACGCCCACGCAGCGCGGCGTGGTAGTCCGTGCCGAGCGCATAGCGCGCGATGCGCCCGGCCGGCTCGGCGGGCGTGCCCGCCAGCACGGGTGCGAGCGCCCGCCGGAGCGCATCGCGGTCGGGATCCCAGGACGATCGGTCGGCGCCGGCATACGGTGCCGCCACGACGATGACCGACTGCGCCGCTTGATCGTGGGCGCGCGGATCGGTCGCCCGCGACGGGCGATCGCCGCCCATCCAGCCCATGCGCGCCATGCGGCCGGCGGCGACGCTCGCCTCCATCCGCGCGCGATCCTCCGGCAGCGGCTCGGCCGAGGTGACGCCGACGAGCTCGAGCCCGTGTCGGGCGGCGAGGGCGGCGACGCGAGCGCGCATCAGCCGTCGTCGCGGCGGCGCAGCACGAAGGGCGGTGGCTCCCCGGTCGCCGCCGAGTGGGCCGGTGTCAGCGGCATCGCGACACGCGGAATCCGGAAGCCGAAGACCGATCCGCTTTCCACCTCGCGGTTCGCGGCGACCCAGATCCGCCCGCCGTGCGCATCGATGATCGCGCGGCTGATGTACAGGCCGAGCCCGAGTCCACCGAAGCGCCGCCGTCCTGCCTCGTCATCGGCCTGGTAGAAGCGCTCGAACACGTTCTCGCGATGCTCGGCCGGGATGCCGACGCCGGTGTCGGAGACGCGGACCTCGACCTCCCCGGAGTGCCGCTCGGCGCTGACCTGGATCGGCCCGCCGTCGGGCGAGTACTTCACGGCGTTCTCGAGCAGGTTGCTCATTACCTGGTCGAGCCGATC
>DATKDB010000159.1:0-21470 GCA_035512895.1 Binatia bacterium
GCCAGGAGGACCGCTCCCATCGAGGCGGCCTGGCCGATGCAGATCGTGCTGACCGGGGCGCGCAGGTACTGCATCGTGTCGTAGATCGCCATCCCGCTCGTCACGACGCCGCCCGGCGAGTTGATGTAGAGCTGGATGTCCTTCTCGGGTTCCTCCGACTCGAGGAAGAGGAGCTGCGCGATGATCAGGTTCGCGACGTTGTCCTCGATCTGATCGCCGAGAAAGATGATGCGGTCTTTGAGGAGCCGCGAATAGATGTCGAACGCGCGCTCGCCGCGGGCGCTCGACTCGATGACCATCGGGACCAGCATCGGTTACGCGGACTCCTCGGGCTGTTCGGTGGGTTCGGTGGACTCGGGCGCCGGATCGGCCTCGGGCGCATCGGTCCCGAGCGCACGCTCGATGAGCGTATCGACCAGTGTACGGTTGCGAAGCGTCATGCGCAGGTAGCTGCGACCGCGGCGCGAGGTCAGGTACTCGCGCAGCCTGGCGTCGTCGTCGTAGCGAGCCAGCTGCTCGGCGATCTCGGCCTCGATCTGCTCGTCGGTGGCGTCGATCCCCTCCTTCTCGGCGATCGCGGAGAGGACGAGGAGCGTCTTGACGCGGCGCGCGGCCGGCTCGCGCAGCTCGGCGCCGAGCTCCTCGGGCGTCTGCTTCGACAGGGCGAGGTACTGCTCCATGCCGATGCGCTGCTGGGCGAGGCGCGTGCGCAGCTCGTCGCGCATGATCTCGACCTCGTTGGCGACCATCACCTCCGGCAGCTCGACGTCGGCGTTGCTGCTCGCGAAGTCGATGATCCGGTCGCCGAACGCGTGACGGGCCTCCGCCGCTGCTCGCTGCTCCATCGCGTCGCGGATCTCGGCGCGAAGCTGGTCGAGGGTCTCGACGTCGCCGACGCTGCCGGCGAACTCGTCGCTCAGCTCGGGCAGGAGCTTCTCGCGTAGGTCGACGAGCTCGACCTCGAAGTGCGCCTCCCGGCCCCGCGGGTCCTCGACCCGGTAGTCGTCGGGGAACGTGATGTCGAATGCGGTCGTCCCGCCCACCTCCAGGCCGACAAGATGGTCCTCCCAACCGGGAATCATCCGATTCTCACCGATGACGAGCGGCAGCCGAGCCGCGCTGCCGCCCTCGAACGGCTCCCCATCGATCGTGCCGACGAACTTCACCGCCGCGACGTCACCGGCGGCCGCGCCGCGCTCGTCGATCGGCCGCAGGGTCGCCTGCTGCTCCCGCAGCTCGGTGATGACCTGCGCGACCTGGTCGTCGGTGACCTCGGGCGTCTCGAGGCTGAATGGGTAGCCCGTGTACGCCCCGAGCGTGACGTCGGGGCGAACCGGCACCGTCGCGGTGAAGGTGATCGCCTTGCCCTCGGTCAGCGATGTCGGGTCGATGTCGACCTCCGGCTGGTCGATCGGGATGACGGCGGCCTGGTCGAGCGCCTGGTCGTAGGCATCGGAGACGAGGTGGTCGATCGTCTCGGCCAGGACGCTGCCGCGACCGACGAATCGGTCGATGACGTTGCGCGGCGCCTTGCCCGGGCGGAATCCGGGCACCTTCGTCCGCTCGGCGACGTGGCGATAGGCGGTCGCGAAGTGCCGGTCGACCTCCTCGGGCGGCACCTCGATCTCGAGAACCATCTTCGAGCCCGGTTCGGGTCGCGTCGATACGGTGACCAAGTCAGCTCCGTTCAGTGGTGGGCGAGGCGAGATTCGAACTCGCACGTCTTGCGACACCGGCTCCTAAAGCCGGCGCGTCTGCCGTTCCGCCACTCGCCCCGGGGTGCGCGGCGGGATTCGGCGTTGAGTCTAGCGGGTACGGTACCGCGCCCACAGCCGTGTCAGCCGCGGCCGCGCGAGCTCATGCTCGAGTAGTCCTCATCGCTCGCGGCCGCCTTCGCCGCGGTGCGTCGGACCTCCGGCGGCTGCGTGACGTCCTTGGCGACCTTCTCGGGCTCGGGCTCGGCGGCGCCACCGATCGTGCCGGCGGCGTCGAGGGCCGGGATGCCTCTCGGGGCCTCACCGGACAGGAAGCGCTCGACCGCCTTGCGCGCGAGGGCGACGGTGATGATCGCGGCGCCGGCCTCGAACGCGTTCCACGCGGCGCGCTGCGGCCCGGGCGGGCCCTCGGCCACCTGCTTCGCGAGCTTCTTGCTGATCTTGCCGTGCCGGCGCGGGTTGTGCCGCCAGCGCTGCAGCTCCTCGGCCAGCGTCTCGCGCGCCTCCGCGGCGCGTGGCCCGACGGCGCCGGCCATGTGGTCGACCCACGACTGCATCGGCTTCGGCAGCGCGTCGTACGCCTTCTCCGGATCCGAGCGGAAGAGGCGCCGGCGCGCGAGCTTCGCGACCCGGACCGGACCGCCCGCCAGCAGGAAGATCGCGCCGGCGCCGAGCCCCACGAAGAGCGCGGGATTCTCGCTGAAGCGCTTCTTCAGGTTCAGCGCGTCGCGAAGCTGATCGGCGGTGCGCTCCATCTCGGTGCGCTGCGCGCTGATCGCTAGCCGCGTCTCAGCAAGCGGTTCTTCGCCCACTCCAGGTCCTCCTTGACCGATGCGATCGTCTCTTCCGGCGTGAAGTTCGTGCTCGTCACCTGCTTGATCCCTCGCCACGCCAGGAGCCCGGCGATCGCGACGAGGAGCACGAGGACGATGAGCGCCACCCACCACAGGCCGATCACGACGAGCACGGCCATGACGAAGCCGATGAGCGCGATGATGAACGCGAACGCGATGCCGGCGGCGATGGCGAGCTTGACGAGGCCGCCCTTGAGGCGACCGAGGTTGCGGGCCATCTCCTGGCGGCCGCGCCGGACCTCAAGCTTGGCCAGGCTCACCCCGCCCGCGACGAGATGCTTCACGAGGGTGAAGGCATTCTCGCGGCGGCGTGGCGCGTCCCCAGTGGTCATGGCACCTCCGGTGGGCGGACGGGAAAAACGGTCTCGGTGGCGCGCACGACGGCGCGGCTCGACGATTCTACCAACGAGCAAGTCGAGTGCCATCGAACGCCGTCCGAGAGCGTCCGCTATCCTCGGGCCATGGCCAAGCGACGAACGTCCGGCATCCAGCGGCGCGAGCGAGCCAGCTCGGACGCCCTGAACCGGCGCCTCGACGAGCGCAGCGGACCGGCACTGCCCGACTGGCGCCTGCTCGCCATCGGCGGCGTCCTGCTCGTGGGGACGATCATCGTCGTCCTCGTGCTCGTCTCCGGAGCCAGCGGCGCCAGCTCGACGTCCGGCACGATCCAGCCCGATGACGGGACCGTCCACGTCACGCAGGGGATCGATTGCCGGTCCCCCGCGAACAGCGCGGCGCTGACCGAGTGCGGCGGTCCGGACCCGTACTCGTCCGTGCCTGCGGCCTCGGGCCCGCACTGGCCACCGAGCGCGATCGCGAACTGGGGCGTGTACTCGACGCCACAGGCCGAGACACAGGTCATCCACAACCTCGAGCACGGTGGGATCGTGATCTGGTACGACCCGGCCGCCGTCGAGCCGGCCGAGGTGGACGCCCTCACGCAGTACGTGAACACGCAGACGGCGAGCGGCGTCGGCGGGCGCTTCAAGTTCATCCTCAGCCCGTGGGGCGCCGACGTGCCGCTCGGGTCGCCCGTCGTCGCCAGCGCCTGGCGCTACCTCCTCCCGCTCGAGTCGGCCGACGTCGACGCGATCGACGCCTTCGCCCGCGCGCGCTACGGCCGGTCGCCGGAGCCGAACGGCGGCCCCGGACCGCCCGGCGCCTGAGCGTCGTCTCGGTTGACCCCACCTGCCCGCTGCGGCATCATCTCGGTGGGCGCCTAGCTCAACGGCAGAGCAAGTGACTCTTAATCACTAGGTTCGGGGTTCGAATCCCCGGGCGCTCACCATCCAGAGACCACCGAACGAGCGGGCCCGACGTCGTGCGAGCCCGTTCTGCGTGTCGACAAGACCGACGCGGCACGGCCGCATCGGACCGCAGGCGGAGGCGGCGCGTGCCCCAGCTACCGATCGAGCGACACCGGCTCGACAACGGGCTGCGCGTCATCCTCTCGCGCGACCCGCGGGCCCCCCTCGTCGCCGTCAATCTGTGGTACGACGTCGGCAGCAGGCACGAGAAGCCGGGCAAGACCGGATTCGCCCACCTCTTCGAGCACATGATGTTCCAGGGCTCGGCGAACGTGGAGAAGGGCGAGCACTTCAGCCTCGTGCAGGCGGCCGGCGGCTCCCTGAACGCGAGCACCTGGCTCGACCGCACGAACTACTTCGAGACGCTGCCCGGGCACGAGCTCGAGCTGGCCATCTGGCTCGAGGCGGACCGCATGGCCAGCCTGCTGCCGGCGATGACGCAGGAGAAGCTCGACAACCAGCGCGAGGTCGTGAAGAACGAGCGTCGCTCGAGCGTCGATAACCAGCCGTACGGCGACTGGGACGAGCGGATCCAGGCGCTCGTCTACCCGGACGGGCACCCGTACCACCACTCGACGATCGGGTCGATGGAGGATCTCGAGGCGGCGTCGCTCGACGACGTGCGCGACTTCTTCGCCACCTGGTACGCGCCGAACAACGCGGTCCTGACGATCGCCGGCGACTTCGAGACCGATGCGGCCCTCGCGATGGCGCACCGCCACTTCGGTCCCATCCGCGCCAACCCGTCGCTGCCCCCGCCACCGGACATGACGGTCGACGCGATCATCGGCCGGGGCGTGCGCGACACGAGTGCCGACCGGGTGCCCCTCACCCGCATCTACCTCGCCCACCGGATCCCGCCGTTCGGGACCGATGCCTTCGACGCCCTCGACGTCGGCGCCGACATCCTCGGCTCCGGCCGCGCATCCCGCCTGTACGCAGGCCTCGTCCGCGAGCAGCGGCTCGCGCAGGACGCGAGCGTCTTCGTGTTCCCGATCGTCGGGGGCGCGAGCATGCTCGCACTGTGGGTCACCGCCCGGCCGGGCGTCACGGCCGAGACGCTCGAGGCCGCGACGCTGGCCGAGATCGATCGCCTCGCAACCAACGGCCCGACCGATTCCGACCTGGAGCGCGTGCGCAACCTGCATGCCGCCCACGCGGCCGGCAGCCTCGAGCGGATCAGCGAGCGCGCCGACCGCCTGAGCATGTACGCCTGCCTCTTCGACGAGCCGGAGCGCATCAACTCCGAGGTGGCGCGCTACGCGGCCGTCGACGCGGCCCGCGTAGCAGCGGCCCTTCGCGCGTCGGCCCGGGAGGACAACCGCGTGACGCTGACGTACGTGCCGGCGGAGGCCGCGTCGTGATCGCCCGTCCTCCCGCGGGCACGCCGCGCACGTATCGGTTCCCGGACTTCGTCCGCCACCAGCTGCCGAGCGGCCTCGGGGTCTGGCTCGTTCCGCTGGCGGAGCGCGAGCTCGTGAGCGTCCACCTCGTGACCGACGCAGGCGCCGCGACCGAGGACGAGGCGCAGGCCGGCATCGCGGCCCTCACGGCCCAGCTGCTCGTCACCGGGACGGAGCGGCTGGATGCGGCGACGTTCGCCGAGACGACCGAGCGCCTCGGGATCTCGGTCGGCAGCGAGTCGACGTGGGACAGCGCGCGAGCGGGGTTCACGGCACTCGGCAGCAAGCTCGACGACGGGCTCGCGCTCCTGGCCGAGATGATCCTCACGCCGCGGCTCGACGCCGGTGAGTTCGAGCGGCTCAAGGGGGAACGCCTGAACGACATCCTCCAGGCGCGCGCCGACCCCGGTCGCCTGGCCGAGGAGAGCTTCCTCCGCGAGGTCTACGCGCCCGACGTCCCGTACGGCCGGCTCGCGGCGGGCGTCCCGGAGAGCGTGAGGGCACTGGACGTCGCATCGGCCCGCGCCTTCCACGACGCCCACTACGCCCCCGGCGTCGCCCACCTCGTCATCGCCGGGGCCATCGATCCGGACGTCGCACTCGCGGCCGCCGAGCGGCACCTCGCGGACTGGTCGGGTGCGGGGACCGGGCACCGGACGTTTGAGCCACGCCAGCGCGGCGGCCGGCGGGTCGTCCTCGTCAACCGGCCGGGCTCGGTCCAGAGCGAGCTGCGCGTCGGCCACGTCGGCATCGACCGCCATCACCCGGCGTACGTTCCGGCCCTCGTCATGGCCGCGCTCCTCGGCGGCGTCTTCGGCAGCCGCCTGAACCGGCGGCTGCGCGAGGAGCTCGGCTACACGTACGGCGCGCGCTGCACGTTCGACCCGCGTCGCGCCGCGGGCCCGTTCACCGCCTCCGCGGCGGTCCAGACGGAAGTCACCGTCGACGCGATCCGAGAGCTGCTCGGCCAGCTCGAGCGGATCCGCTCGGAGCCGCCGGACGAGGCGGAGCTGGCCGCGGTCCGCGACTTCCTCGTCGGCGTCTTTCCGCTTCGCTTCGAGACGACACCCGGCATCGCGGCGGCGATCGAGCCGCTCGCCGTCTACGGCCTCCCCGACGACTACTGGCAGACGTACCGCTCGCGACTCGAGGCGGTCACCGTCGACGACGTCCTGGCGGCGGCGCGCGACCTCGTCCGCCCCGACGACGCGCTCATCCTAGTGACCGGCGACGCGTCGCGCGTGCGCGACGAGCTGGCCGCCGCCGACCTCGGGCCCCTGGAGGTCGTCCCGGCCGCCTAGCCGAGCAGGTCGTCGAGCGCGGCGATGAGGCGGTCGTTCTCGTCGGCCGCTCGTGCGGTGGCGCGCAGCCAGCCGGCCATCGGTCCGCTCGGGTAGTCGCGCAGCACGAGCCCGCGGCGCATGAGCGCGGCGCTGAGGGCCGCGGCGTCGGCCGGCCGGAAGGTCACGAAGTTGCCCAGGCCGTCGAGCACCTCGCAGCCATGGCCGCGCAGCGCATCGGCCAGGCGTCGCTGCTCGCGCATGATCGCCGCGTGCCGCGCGCCGGCCTCGTCGGGATCGGCCAGCGCACCGAGCGCGAGCGCCTCCGTGGCGCTCCCGACCGGAAGGGGCAGGCGGAGGGCGTCGAAGCGCTCCGCCAGGGCGTCGGGCACGACGAGGTAGCCGATGCGGGTCCCGGCCAGCCCGTACGCCTTCGCCAGCGAGCGTAGGACGAGGACGTTGTCGAGCTCCTCCTGCAGGGGGATGGCGTCGAGCCCGTCGGCGCCGGCCGCGGTCGCGAACTCGAGGTACACCTGGTCAACGGCGACGATCGCCTCGAGGCCGGTGGCGAGCTCCCGCAGCTCGGCGACGGGAAATGCGTCGCCGGTCGGATTGTTCGGAGAGCAGATCCACACGAGGCGTGCGTCGACGGCGCCCACTGCCGCCCGGATCGCCGATGCCGGCCAGCGATGTCGGGGCGAGGTGCGCGGCAGCGCGTGGACCTCGGCCCCCGCGAGCCCGGCCTCGACGGCGAACATCGAGAACGTCGGAGTCGGCACGACGACGGCATCGCCCGGTCCGATGACGCTGTGGGTGACGAGCCGGATCAGCTCGTCCGCGCCGGCGCCCGGGATGACGCGGTGCGGCGGCACGCCGATCGTCGAGCCGATCGCGGCGCGAAGGCGCGCGTAACCGAGGTCACCGTACTCGACCGTGGCGGCCGGGTCCCAGCCGCGCCACGCTCGGCGCACCGACGCGAGCGGCCCGCCCCCGAGCGTGTTCATGTCGTAGCGCACGATCCGGTCGGGCTCGAGGCCGACCGCGGCGGCCAGCTCGGCGTCCGACGGCTCGAGCGGGTACGCCTCGACCGGCCCGGGATGTCGCAGGAGCCGGTGCGGGTCGGAGGTCACGTCGCGCGCGGCCAGCGCAGGGCGAAGACCGCGACCGGGCCGCGCTGCTCGAGCTCGACCGATCCGCCCATCGCGTCCATCGCGGCCCGTACGAGGAAGAGTCCGAGGCCGAGCCCGCGCCCGGCTGCGACGCGATCGCGAAAGAGCTGCTCAGCCATCTCGTCGGCGACGCCCGGCCCCTCGTCTCGGACGCGGAGGGCGACCGGGTCGCCGGGGGCGACCTCGACGTGGATCGGCGCCCCGGGTGTCGAATAGCGGTCCGCGTTCGTCAGCAGGTTCGTGATCGCCAGGACGGAGAGGGGCTGATCCCCCATGACGCGGATGTCGGGGGCGAGCGACACGAGCACCTCGCGCTCCGAGCCGCGCGTCCGGAGCCGCTCGATCGCGGAGCCGACCGCCGGGGCGAGGTCGAACGGCTCACGCACGGCCTCGACGCGCCCGGCTTCCGCCCGCGAGTACAGCTCGAGGCGCTCGAGGATGTCGATCGCGGCGTCAACGGAGTCGAGCGCCCGCGCGCCATGCGTGCCGGCGCGTGTCGGCAACTCTGGGTCGCGCTGGGCCAGCTCGAGGCGCGCCTTGGCCACGGCGAGCGGGTTGCGCAGCTCGTGCGCCACGAAGCTCGCGAAGCCTGACAGGCGGCGGCGAGCATCCTCCTCCCTGCCGACGTCTCGCAGCAGGAGCAGGGCACCGCCCCCGGGGATCGGCGTCCCTTCGACGTCGACGATCACGTCGCGACCCGACATCGGGATGCGCAGGATGAGCCGGCGACGCATCGCCGACGTCTGGGCCAGCACCTGCGGCCACTCGCCGCGATCGAGGGCGACACCGGTCTCGTCCCGTGGCTCGGCGATGCGGCCCCACTCGTCGAGCTCGCGCTCGATGAAGCTGCGGCCGAAGAGGCGAAGGGCGGCCCGGTTTCCGTACGTGCCCCGATGGGTGTCGTCGTACACGATCAGGGGCTCCGGGATCGCCTCCGCCACCTCCTCGAGCCTCAATCGTTCGCGCTCGGCACGGCCCAGGGCGCGGGCGGTCTCGCGGCGGGCAACCTCGAGCTGGGAGCGTTCCGTCTCGGCCGCGAGCCGCGACGCCTCCACTCGCTCGCGCGCCTCGACCGCGGCGGCGCGGATGACCTCGAGCCGGCGCAGGAGTACGATGATGATCGGCGCGACGATGAGGAACGAGATGAGCCGCACGAGGTCGGCGAGCGGGCCGCCCGGCACGGGCAGGACGAGGAGCGCGCCGAGCGCGATGACGAAGGCGGTGGCGGCGGCCACCCATCCGAACAGCAGCCCGACGACGCTCACCGCGGCCAGTGGCAGGTTCGAGACAAACCCGTGTCCGTCACCGACGATGGCCGCCGGAAGGGCGCTCAGGAGGGCCGAGAGGCCACCGGTCGTGGCGCCCACGAGGGCGCGCCACGAGCGCAGGGCCGCTGCGATCGAACGGAGTCCCGGTGGCCGTCCCGGCGCCGAGTGGTCCATGCTCCTACGCTAGCAGGTCGGCCTCGGGGGCCTGCCCGACCCGCCGGCGTCGACGTGCGCGCGCGAGCCTTTCGCGGGCGGCGGAGATGCGACGCCAGGGCCTGTGCACCTGTTTCGGGTCGAGTGCCGCCGGCCTGTCGCCCCGCGCGATCTCGGCGAGGAGCACCGACGCTCGGTCGAGCTGCCCCGCCTCGGTCAGCAGCTGGACGAGGCTGAACCAGCGTCCCGGCTCGGTGACCGGAGCCGCCATGACCCGCTCCACGAGCTCGGTGGCGCGGCCGGCATGCTGTGCCCGACGATGCGCGACGATCGCGGCGCGATAGTCGGTGAAGCTCGGCTCGAGGCCGATCGACTCGAGGAAGTTCAGCAGGAGCTCGGCGTTCTCCGCGCGCTGGGCCGCCGGGCCGCGCCGGACGTGCTGGTCCCGGTACTCGCCGAGGAGGACGCGCAGCTCGCGCTCCGCCCAGCGCCACTGGGGGCTGTCGGGCCCGTGGCGCTCGGCGATCCGGGCCACGACCATCGCGCCGCGCAGCTCCTCGCCGGCGGTGATGTACGCCTCGCGCAGGCCGGCATCGACGACCTCGGCCAGCGGCGGGTCCTGGGCGATCATGCGCTCCAGCGCGCCGAGCCAGTCATCGATGCGGCCCCGTTCCGCGTAGTGCCGCGCCGCGTAGCGCAGCCAATAGCGCTCGTCGTGCTCGCGCCAGTCGTGCCCGGCGATGTGATGCTCCACGATCCAGCGCTCCTGCACGACCGGCCCGGCCATGAAGATCTCGGCCGGGACGCGGAACCCCGCCACCGAGCGCCACTGCGGCTCGTGCCACGGGCTGGGCTCCCCCGGCTGGATCCGCCTGCGGGATCGTCGTCCCGTCCGCCGAGTGGCCTCGCCCTCGTCGAGCGGCCACTCGAGCGTGGCGGCGCGGCCGGCCTCGAGCGCGTGGTCATAGTGCAGGCGCCGAACGGGATCACGCAGCTCGGCCCAGGCACGGTTCAGGATCGAGGTGCGCCGGGTCGCCACCTCGGACGAGGGAGCCCGATCGGGATGATGGAGCAGCACGGCCTCGCGAAAGGCGACGCGCAGCTGCGCGCTCGAGGCCGACGGCTCGGCGCCGAGCACCTCGTAGTAGTCGCGGCTCTCGCTGCGTGTCGCCGTCATCGGGCCCATCCGATCGAGTCTAGCGGCGTCCGGCACCCCCATCCGTTCGCTATGCTGCGCCCATGCCTGCGACGCCCAGGCCCGGGCAGGCCCGGGCAGGTCACCTGCTGATCATCGGCGGCGCGGAGGACAAGCTGCGCCAGCGCCAGATCCTGGCGCGGTTCGTCTCCCTCGCCGGGGGCAGCGACGCGCGCGTCGTCGTCATCTCGACGGCCTCCTCCCTGGGCGACGAGGCGAGCGAGCTCTATCTCTCCCTCTTCCGCCAGATGGGCATCTCCGACGTCCGCGGCATGCGCCCGCTCGTGCGCGACGACGCGAACGACCGGCGGCTCGTCAGCGCGCTCGACGATGCCACCGCCATCTTCATGACCGGCGGGAACCAGCTGCGGCTGTCGAGCGTGATCGGCGGCACGCTCCTCGGCAAAGCGCTCATCGACCGACATCGCCACGGCGCCATCGTCGCCGGCACGAGCGCCGGCGCATCGGCGATCGCGAGCCACATGGTCGCGTTCGGGACAAGCGGTGCCACGCCGAAGCAGCGCATGACGCAGATGAGCGCCGGGCTGGGGCTCCTGCCGGGCGTCCTCATCGACCAGCACTTCGACCAGCGCAACCGGATCGGACGGCTCCTCGCCCTCGTCGCGCAGTCGCCGGCGCTGCTCGGCATCGGCCTCGACGAGGACACCGCGGCCCTCGTGAGCCCGCAGGGCGTGCTCGAGGTCCTCGGCAAGGGTTCCGTGACGGTCCTCGATCCGGCGCACATCCAGACCGATGCGTACGAGGTGAAGCGCCACCGGCCGATCATGGTCTCGGGCGTCACGCTGCACTCGCTGCCGTCGGGCTACCGATTCGACATCCGTAAGCGGAAGCTCATGGCGCCGCTTCGTCCCGTGAGCGCGACGGACCGCGAGCTGGCCAGCCTGCAGGCCGCGACGAACCGGACGCGACGTCTCATTCGCAGCATCGCCGCCGAGGGGGCCGATGACGCCGCGCCCGAGCGGGCGCGGCGACGCGCCCTCCGCGCTCGGCGCATGGAAGAGGCGAGCGAATGACCGCGAGGCGCTCGCGCCCGAGCGCGAACGCACCCGCCGGAGCCGTTCCGAAGCCGGAGCTGAAGATCATCGAGACGCGCGTGTACCGCGGTCCGAACTACTGGAACTACGACCCGGCGATCAAGCTCATCGTCGATCTCGGCGTGCTCGAGCACTTCCCCTCGAACACGATCCCCGGCTTCATCGAGGGGCTGCTCCAGATGCTGCCCGGCGTCGCCCAGCACACGTGCGGCACGGGGAAGGTGGGCGGCTTCGAGGATCGGCTCCGTGACGGGACCTGGGCCGGGCACGTCGCGGAGCACATCGCGCTCCAGCTGCAGCGCGAGGCCGGCACCGAGGTGGCGCGCGGCAAGACGCGCGGCACCGGGGAGCCCGGCCGGTACCACATCGTCTACTCGTACTCCGAGGAGAGCGTCGGCGTCGCGGCCGGCAAGCTGGCCGTGCGTTTCGTCAACCATCTCGTCGAGGCCGAGGACGGGTTCGACTTCGGGGCGGAGCTGGAGCGCCTCATCCTGCTCGCGGAGCGGGCCGCCTTCGGCCCCTCGACCCAGGCCATCCTGGACGAGGCGGCGCTGCGCGACATCCCATCCATCCGGCTCAACGACCAATCCCTCGTCCAGCTCGGCCACGGCGTGCACCAGCGCCGCATCCGGGCCACGATGACGAGCCAGACCGGCTCGCTCGGCGTCGACATCGCGTCGGACAAGAAGCTGACGAACCGGCTGCTCGCCGCGACGGGCGTGCCGGTGCCGCGCTCCGAGCTCGTACGCGATGAGGACGGCGCCGTCGCCGCCGCGACCCGCATCGGGTTGCCGGTGGCGGTGAAGCCGCTCGATGGCAACCACGGCCGCGGCGTGATGCTCAACCTCGACGACGAGGACGCGGTCCGTGGCGGCTACCGTGCCGCGCGCGCCCAGAGTCGTGGGGGGAGTGTCGTCGTCGAGAGCTACCTCACCGGGAACGACTATCGCTGCCTCGTCATCGGCGGCGTCCTGCGCGCGGTCGCGCAGCGTGTGCCGGCGCACGTCGAGGGCGATGGGAAGCACACGATCAGCAAGCTCGTCGAGCTCACGAATGCGGACCCGCGTCGCGGCATCGGGCACGAGAAGGTGCTGACGCGCGTCAAGGTCGACGACGAGTCGATCGCGTACGCTCGCGAGCAGGGCTTCGAGCTGTCGGACGTGCCACCGCGCGGCCAGCGCATCTACCTGAAGCGCACCGGCAACATGAGCACCGGCGGGATCAGCATCGACCGGACCGAGGAGGCGCATCCCGACAACGTCGAGCTGGCCGAGCTCGCGGCACAGGTCGTCGGGCTCGATATCGCCGGAATCGACCTCGTGTGCCCCGACATCGGCCTCCCGGTGCGCGAGACGGGCGGCGGGATCGTCGAGGTCAACGCGGCCCCGGGCTTCCGGATGCACACGAACCCGACCGAGGGCGAGGCGCAGTACGTCGCCAAGCCGGTCATCGACATGCTCTTCCCGCCCGGCGCCGATTCGCGCATCCCGATCGTGGCGGTGACCGGCTCGAATGGGAAGACGACGACGGCTCGGATGATCGCGCACATCATGAAGGGGATGGGACGCAAGGTCGGGCTGACGAGCACCGATGGCATCTACGTCGACGGCCGGATCGTCCGCCGCGCCGACGCCTCGGGCCCGAAGTCGGCGTCGATGGTGCTGCAGAACCCGACCGTCGACTTCGCGGTCTTCGAGGTCGCCCGCGGCGGCATCCTGCGGGAGGGACTCGGCTTCGATCGAAACGACGTCGCGGTCGTCCTCAACGTCACGGGCGACCATCTCGGGCTGGGCGGGATCCACAGCATCAAGCAGCTCGCCGAGGTGAAGCGCGTCGTCGTCGAGGCGGTGCCGCGCGACGGGGTCGCCGTCCTGAACGCGGACGACCCGCTCGTCGCGGCCATGGCGCGCCACTGCTCCGGATCGGTCGTCTACTTCAGCTTGGATCCGGACCATGAGCGCCTGAAGTTCCAGGCGGCCCGGGGCCGTCGCGCCGTCACCCTCGAGCACGGCATGAATGGCGACATGATCGTCCTGCGCCAGGGCCGCAAGTCGATGTCGCTCGTCTGGACCCACCTCATCCCGGCCACGTTCGAGGGTCGCGCGATCATGAACGTCCAGAACGCCCTCGCCGCGACAGCGGCGGCGTGGGCCGCGGGGGCCCATCTCCACGACATCCGCCAAGGCCTGCGCACGTTCACGACCTCGTACTGGATGGCCCCCGGTCGCCTGAACATGTTCGAGCTCGACGGGTACCGGGTCGTCGTCGACTACGCGCACAACCCGCCCGCCGTCGAGGCGCTGGGCCGGTTCATCGACCGCCTGACCGAGCCATCGGCCGGGGGCGCGCGGGCCCCGGTGACCGGCCGCCGCATCGGCGTCATCGCGACTGCCGGCGATCGTCGCGACGAGGACCTCGTCGAGCTCGGACGGGTCGCCGCCCGCTACTTCGACGAGATCATCGTCCGCGAGGACGCGAACAACCGAGGCCGGCCCGTCGGCGGGACGGCGGAGCTCATCGTGCGGGGCATCGAGTCGGCCGGCGCGGATCGTCGGGCCGGCAAGATCACGACGATCCTCGACGAGCTCGCGGCCACGCGGCACGCGCTCGACCTCGCAACCGAAGGCGACGTCGTCGTCGTCTGCGTCGACCACGCGAACACGATCTGGAAGGAGCTGCAGCGGCGTCAGCACGGCGCCGCGAGCGAGTCCGATGCGCTCCGCGCCGTCGTGGGCGTCGTCGACGCCGACGAGGAGATCGAGATCGAGGCCTGACCGCCGATCAGCGGCGAAGGACGGCCTGGAGCCGCTCGGAGCTCACCGGGAGATAGCCGGATGCCTCGAGCCAGGCGAACAGATCGCGACGCTCGATGTGGGCCATGACCGCGCACACGTCGCCGTGCCGTGCCCGCGCGAGGAGGGCCTGGAGCGCACTGAGCTCGCCCGAGTGCGCCTTGATCTCGCCGCGGTACCCGCCCGCACGCGCGCCGGCGCGCAGGAGGGCGTTCATCTCGTCGAGGTCTCGCCCGCGCAGATAGGGTCGCTTCTCCGAGATGACGAGGTCATCGGCGGAGCCGGCGACGAACCCGAGCCGATGGAGGATCTCGTCGGTCCGGTCGCCGGCCGTGCCGTACGCGAGGCGCAGGTGATGGCGCCCCGCGACCGCGCGCGCCACCTCCATCAGCCCCACGATGCCGGCCTCGTTGTGCGCGAAGTCGACGAGCGCGAAGACACCGTCCTTCTCGTACAGGTTCAGGCGGCCGGGGTTCGCCGCCGCGTCGGGGGCGAACGTTCGCAGACCGCGGTTGATCTGGCGCGTGGTCAGGCCGAGCGCATCACAGGCGGCTGCGGCGGCGAGGGCATTCGCGATGTTGTAGCGCGACAGGCCGGCGAAGGTGACCGGCAACGTCGCCGCCTCGACCAGCCGGCGCCGGCGCCGACCCTTGGCGCGCAGCACGATCCAGCCGTCCTCGAGCAGCGCGGCTCGCCCGCCGCCGTCGAGCGCCTCGTCAACGGCCGCTGACCGGCCGTCGAGGCTGAAGGCGTAGACCCCCGCCCGCGTCGCGCGGCGCATCGCCCACACGCGCGGATCGTCGACGTTGAGGACGGCCCATCCCTCGCGCCGCGTGATGCGCACGACGGTCCCCTTGACCTCGGCGAGCTCGTCGAGGGTGTCGATGCCCTGGAGCCCGAGATGATCGGCGCTCACGTTCGTGACGACGCTCACGTCATTCGCCGAATAGCCGATCCCGCGCAGCAGGATGCCGCCGCGTGCCGTCTCGAGGATGGCCACGTCGAGCCCCGGCTCGCCGAGGACGCGGCCGGCGCCACCGTACCCGGTCCAGTCCCCCGCCTCGACGAGCTCGCCGCGGATGTAGATGCCGTCCGAGTTCGTCATCCCGACGGCCCGCCCCGCCGTCGCGCAGACGTGCGCGATGAGGCGGGTCGTCGTGCTCTTGCCGTTCGTGCCCGTCAGGGCGACGATCGGGATCCGCGCCCTCGGGAGGTTCGGCAGCGGCCCGAGCGCCACGGCGCGCAGCCCGCCGAGCTCCCGCTTCTCGGTCGAACGCCCCGACGCGATGCGCGCCGCGGCCGCGCCGACGGCCTGCGAGATCGTCCGGCGGCGCCACGGATACGCGATTGCCGTGCGTATCCGATCCTCCGAGTGACGGGTCACGATCCGCGGCTCCGGCAGTCCGAGCGCGACCTTCAGGCGCTGCACGGCGCGCGCCGCCGTGACCGCCACCTCGGCGGCGGCCCCCGGCTCCGTCCCGGTGAACTCGAGCTTGACCGCCGGCCGCGTGAAGAATCGATTCGGCCCGTCGAGCACGCGCAGCTCGAGCAGCTCGACGTTGGATCCGGTACGTGCGGGCTGGCGCGGCATGGGCGTGAGTATATTGATCGCCATGCTCGACCCGAACGCGCTGCGTCGCAGCGTCGACGCCCGGCTGCCCGCCTTCCTCGCCGAGCTCGAGACGCTCGTCAACATCGACTGCGGCTCGTACACGCCCGCGGGCGTCAACCGGGTGGCCGACTTCGTCGCCGCCGCGCTGGCCGCCATGGGGGCGGAGGTCCGGCGCGTCGGGCACGAGCCCTCCGAGGGCGAGGCGGCGCTCGGCGATCTCGTCATCGGCACGCTCGACGGCGATGGCCCGCGGCTGCTCCTCATCGGCCACATGGACACGGTCTTCGACGCCGGGACCGCCGCGGCGCGGCCGTATCGGTCGCAGGGGGATCGTGCCCTCGGACCGGGCGTGACCGACATGAAGGCCGGGCTCCTGGCCGGCCTTCATGCCATCGGTGCCCTGCAGGCGTCCGGCATCCGGCCCTCGGTCACGTTCATCGCCAACCCCGACGAGGAGATCGGGTCCCCGTTCAGCACGCCGTTCATCCGTGAGCTCGCCCCATCGCACGACGCGGCCCTCGTCCTCGAGTGCGCCCGCGCGAACGGCGACATCGTGAGTGCGCGCAAGGGGATCGCGGACTACCACATGTCGCTCGTCGGCCGCGCGGCGCACGCGGGCGTCGAGCCGGAGAAGGGCCGGTCCGCCATCCTCGAAGCGGCGCACCAGGTCCTCGCCCTGCACGCGCTCAACGGGCGGTGGCCGACCGTGACCGTCAACGCCGGCGTCATCCGCGGTGGCACCCGTCCGAACGTCGTCGCCGAGCGCTGCGAGATGGAGATCGACCTCCGCGCGGCGACGGTCGATACGTTCGACGCGGCCGCGGCCGAGGTCGAGCGCCTGGCGGCCGAGCCGACGATCGCGGGCGTGGCGATCAACCTTCGGCGCATCGCCGGCCACCCGCCGATGGAGCGGACGGAGGCTTCCGGCCGCCTCGTCGCGCTCGCGGTCTCGATCGCCGGCGAGCTTGGATTCGAGCTGCGCGACGCGGCCACGGGCGGCGCGTCGGACGCGAACACGTGCGCGGCCCTCGGCGTGCCCACGCTCGACGGGCTGGGCCCGGTGGGTGGCGACGACCACTCGGTCGACGAGTGGCTGGACCTGTCGAGCGTCGCCCCGCGCACGGCGCTGCTGGCGGGCCTCATCGGACGAGTGGGCGAGGCACTCTGAGCCGGCCACGGCAGCACCGCTCCCGCCTCGGCTAGAATGACCGTCCCGTGACCGATGACTTCCGCCACCGCACGTCACTGCAGGTCCGTTTCCGCGATATCGACGCATTCGGGCACGTCAACAATGCCGTCTTCTTCAGCTACGTCGAGCTGGCGCGGATCCGCTACCTCCTCGACGTGCTTCAGCCGGAGACCGGGTTCGACCGGCTACCGCTCATCCTCGCGCGCGTCGAGCTCGACTTCCGCTCGCCGATCCAGTTCGGCGAGGACGTGACCGTCGAGACGCGCATCGAGCATGTCGGCCGCACGAGCTTCGGCATGACGCACCGGATGACGGCCGGCCCGGAGGGCAGGCTGGTCGCGGATGTGCAGACCGTCCTCGTCACGTACGACTACGGCGCCGCCAGGTCGATGCCCGTGCCCGACGAGTGGCGGCGGCGGTTCGGGGCGCACGAAGCGCGGACGTTCGAGACCGATGCGCCGCGGCGGCAGGCCGCAGCGGCAAGCTAGACGACAACCAGGAGACCGATGGCCGAACAGCAACGATTCGACCTGCTCATCCTCGGCGGAGGCATGAGCTACGTTGGCGCCATCCGCGCCGCGCAGCTCGGGCTGAGCGTCGGCCTCGTCGAGCGCGACAAGCTCGGCGGGACGTGCCTCAACCGCGGCTGCATCCCGTCGAAGGCGCTCCTCGAGACGGCCGACCTCCTCCACCGCGTGACGGCGCAGGGCGCCGAGTTCGGCCTCGCCGGCCACGACGGCATCAGCCTCGACTACGCGGCCCTCGGCAAGCGGCGCGACGCGGTCATCGACAAGCACGTCAGCGGCGTCGAGTTCCTGATGAAGAAGAACAAGGTGACGGTCCTGAAGGGCAACGGCGTCCTGACCGGGCCGACGAGCGTCCGCGTCTCCGGGGGCGAGTCGGGCGACGTCGAGGCGACCGCGGAGCACCTCATCGTCGCCACGGGCTCCGCGCCGCGCTCGCTCCCCGGCCTCGATCCCGACGGGCGCCTGATCATCACCTCGGACGAGGCACTCGAGCGCAACGACGTCCCCGGCCGGGTGACGATCGTCGGCGCGGGCGCGATCGGCGTCGAGTGGGCGAGCATGTACCGGGACTTCGGCGCGGAGGTGACGCTCGTCGAGTTCGCCGACCGCGTCGTGCCGCTCGAGGATCCGGAGATCGGCAAGGAGCTGAGCCGGGTCTTCAAGAAGCGCGGCATCGCGATCCACGTGGCGAGCACGATCGACCCGGAGAGCGTCAACAAGGCCGAGAGCGAGGTCAGCTTCAGCATCGCCACGAAGGATGGTGCGAAGCGGACCGACCTGACCGCCGACGTCATCCTCGTCGCGGTCGGGCGCCGTCCGCTGACCGAGGGGATCGGCCTCGAGGAGATCGACGGCGTCGAGGTCGAGCGCGGCTACGTGAAGGTCGACGAGTTCATGCGCACCGGCGCGAAGGGCATGTACGCGATCGGTGACATCGTGCCGGGCTTCGCGCTGGCCCACGTCGCGAGCCACGAGGCCGTCGTGGCCGTCCAGCACCTCGCCGGCCACGATCCCGAGCCCGTGCGCATGGAGCTCATGCCACGCGTCACGTTCTGCCGTCCACAGATCGCCTCCGTCGGGATGAGCGAGGAGGAGGCGAAGGCGGCGGGCCGCGCGGTGAAGACCGGCTCCTTCCCGTTCCGCGCGCTCGGCAAGGCGACGATCGTCGGCGAGATCGACGGCTTCGCGAAGCTCGTCGCAGATGCGGAGACCGGCCTCCTGCTCGGCACCCACATCATCGGACCGCATGCCGGCGACCTCATCGCCGAGCCGACGTTCGCGCAGGTCGTCGAGGGCACGGCCGCCGAGATCGCGATGACCGTCCACGCCCACCCGACCCTGCCCGAAGTGCTCCCGGAGGCCGCGCTCGCGGTCGACGGCGCGCCGATCCACACCTGAGGAGGGAGGCCGAACGATGACCGGCACCAACACGAAACTCCGGCACGACGAGCTCGGCCTGAGCGACGACGACGTGCTCGGCATGTACCGCTCCATGCTCCTCGCCCGCGCGGTCGACGAGCGGATGTGGCTCATGCAGCGCGCCGGGAAGATCGCCTTCATCATCAGCGGCCAGGGGCACGAGGGCGCGCAGGTCGCGACCGCCTGGCCGATGCGCAAGGGCAAAGACTGGATGGCGCCGTTCTATCGGTCCATCGCGTCGGCGATGACGTTCGGCATGAGCGCCGAGGACATCATCACGGCCCACCTCGCCAAGGGCGACGACGTCAGCTCAGGCGGCCGCCAGATGCCGGGCCACTACGGCGGCGCGCCGTACAACATCGTCAGCCTCTCGAGCCCGGTCGGCACGCAGGTCCTCCACGCGGTCGGGATCGCCATGGGCGCCTGGGTGCGCGGCGACGACGTCGTTACGATGACCCAGTTCGGCGAGGGGACCGCGAACCAGGGCGAGATCCACGAAGCGATGAACTTCGCCGGCGTCCACAAGCTGCCGGTCATCTTCGTGTGCGAGAACAACGGCTACGCGATCAGCGTCCCGCTCGAGCGCCAGGTGGCGGGTGGCTCTGTGGCCGCGCGCGCGGCTGGCTACGGGATGCCGGGCGTCGAGGTCGACGGCGGCGACGTGCTCGCCTGCTACGCCGCGGCCAGGGAGGCGCACGAGCGCGCCGTGCGTGGCGACGGCCCGACCCTGATCGAGGCGAAGGTCGTCCGCCTCACGAGCCACTCGTCGGACGACGACCAGCGGCGCTACCGCGAGGCCGCCGAGGTCGAGGCGCTCAAGGAACGCGACCCGATCCCGATGTTCGCCAATCAGCTGCGCTCGACGGGCATCCTGACCGACGAGCGCGAGGAGGCCCTGCAGGCCGAGGTCAAGGCCGAGGTGAACGAGGCCTCGAAACGCGCCGAGGCGCGGCCCGAGCCGACGGTCGACGACGCGCACGAGCGTGTCTACGCCGAGCCGATCCCGGGTGGTGGCACCGCCACGCCGCTCGCCCCGATGAGCGGCGAGGGCCACTGAGATGGCAGAGCTGAACATCCTCGAGGCAATCCGTTCGGCGATGGACGAGGAGATGGAGCGCGACGAGCGCGTCATGGTCCTCGGCGAGGACGTCGGCCGCAAGGGCGGCGTCTTCGGTGCGACCGAGGGCCTGTGGGCGAAGTACGGCGACAAGCGCGTGCTCGACACGCCGCTCACCGAGGGCATGATCGCCGGCGCGGCGATGGGCGCCGCCGTCTATGGCCTGCGCCCGATCGCCGAGATGCAATTCGCCGACTTCGTCTACCCCGGCTTCAACCAGATCGTCTCCGAGATCAGCCGGATCCACTACCGATCGAACGGCGCGTTCAGCGCGCCGATGGTCATCCGCATGCCGTACGGCGGTGGCGTCCACGGGGCGCTCTACCACAGCCAGTCGAACGAGGGCTACTTCACGTCCACCGTCGGGCTGAAGGTCGTCGCGCCCGGGACCCCGGCCGATGCCAAGGGGCTGCTCAAGGCGTCGATCCGCGACCCCGACCCGGTCATGTTCTTCGAGCACAAGAAGACGTATCGGCTCTTCAAGGCCGAGGTGCCCGACGGCGACACGGTCGTGCCGATCGGCAAGGCCTCGGTCGCCCGCGAGGGAACGCACCTGTCGATCTTCTGCTACGGCTTCATGCGCACCTGTGCGCTCGAGGCGGCAGAAACGCTCGCCCGCGAGGACGGCGTCGAGGCCGACGTCGTCGACCTGCGAACCCTGCGCCCGCTCGACCTCGACACGATCCTCGCCTCGGTCGCGAAGACCGGCAAGGCCCTCGTCGTCCACGAGGCGAACCGCTTCGGTGGATTCGGGGCGGAGATCGCCGCCGAGATCGGCGAGCGTGCCTTCGAGCACCTCGACGGACCGGTCACCCGGCTGGCCGGTCCCGAGGTTCCGGGCGTGCCATACCACCACTCCCTGGAGGACTGGTTCATGATCGGTCCGGGGCGCATCGTCGAGGCGGCCAGAACGCTCGCCGCCTACTGATCCGTGAAATCTGCGACCATCTACCGACGCACGGCCGAGGGATAGACGCACATGGCAACCACGATCAAGATGCCCCAGCTGGGCGAGTCGGTCACCGAAGGCACGATCGAGCGCTGGCTCGTCGCGGAAGGCGACACCGTCGAGCAGTACGACCCGCTCTTCGAGGTCGTCACCGACAAGGTGAACGCTGAGGTGCCCGCGGAGATCGCCGGCACCGTCACGAAGATCCTCGTTCCCGACGGCGAGACCGTCGCGGTCGGCACGCCGGTCGCCGAGATCGACGCCGATGGCGCCGGCGCGGCGACCGAGGAGGCGCCGGCCCCGGCCGCCAAAGCGGCGCCAGCAGCCGATGAGGCCGAGCCCGCCCAGCCGGAGGCCGAGCCCGCCCAGCCGGAGGCCGAGCCCGCCCAGCCGGAGGCCGAGCCCGCCCAGCCGGAGGCCGAGCCCGCCCAGCCGGAGGCCGAGCCCGCCCAGCCGGAGGCCGAGC
>DATKDB010000160.1:0-22021 GCA_035512895.1 Binatia bacterium
CCGTCGATCACGACCTCGCCGGACGTCGGCAGGTCCAGGCCACCGAGCAGGTGGAGCATCGTCGACTTCCCGGAGCCGGACGCTCCCATGATGGCGACGAACTCGCCCTGCTCGACCGCGAGCGAGACGCCACGAAGGGCATCAACCTCGCCCCCGCCGAGCGGGTAGCGCTTGACGAGGTCGCGAGCCTCGAGGATGACGGCCATGCCCGGCAGTCTACCGGGGGCGACGGTCAGCCGAACAGGAACCCGAGCAGGGCGCCGACGAAGCCGTCGAGCAGGCCCGAGGGCGCGGCGGGCGGTGTCGTCACCTGCATCGGCGCGCGGACGATGAGGTCGGTAGCCGGCTTGGCATGCGCGCGCATCGCGCCGGCACGAATGGCGGCGATCTCGTCGACGCGGAGGTGCGCGGCCATCCTCGTGCTCGACGGCGTCGAGACGAGGGTCGCGATGCCGTCGATGCCCGCGGTCGAGACCGGGCGCCGTGGCGCGTCGACGGTGACGACCTCCGGCTCGACCTCCGCGCTCGGTGCCGGGGCTGTGCCGCTCGCGGGCGGGCGTGGCGCGGGTGCCGGGGCTGTGCCGCTCGCGGGCGGGCGTGGCGCGGGTGCCGGAGCCGGAGCCGGTGCCGGAGCCGGAGCCGGAGCCGAGGCGGGCGCCTGGAGGAAGAGCTCGGTGTACATCCGGGTGTTCTGCACGTGGCCCAGGAAGAGCGCGTTGTCAGCCGCCGCGGCGCCGACGCCGCCATGGGTGAACGAGCGGTTCAGGACGTTGGCGCGATGACCCGAGGAGGCCATGAAGGCCTCGTGCACGCGGACCGGCGAGTACGAGTCGTCAAGGCCGGAGTTCCAGCCGATGTTCTCGCCGCCCCAGACGTAGCTCAGCCCGTTCTGGTCGTAGTAGGCGTAGACGAGGCAGCCGCACCCGGCGATCGTGTGACTGAAGTAGTTCTTGGCGAGCATGTCCGAGCTGCGCCACCGCGCCAGGCCGACGAGCGTGCTGTGCTGCTGGAGTGGAGCCATGCCGTTGTTGGCGCGGGCGCCGTTGAGCAGCTGCCAGAGGGTCGCCTCGGCGGACCCCTGGTTCCAGCCCGAGGTGACGGCCGGGCTCCAGGTGAGCATGCCGGCGGCGACGAGGGCGCTCAGCCCGAACGCGATGGCGCGGGTGGTGACGCGACGGGGAAGGCGCGAGGAGGTTGGAGTGCGCAATGCGGGAAGACTCCGTGACGGTCAGGTACGGTTCGGTCGGGTACCACCCACCCTAGGGACGGAGTCGGGCCGGGTCAGTAGCCGAGTCGTTCAGTCCGGGGCATGACCGACGGCCGCCGAAGTCGGGGGGCGACCCCGTACCATCGGTCAATTCCCTCGTGCGGACGCCCCCGGCACGCGTGATGCTTCACGTGTCGAGGAAAGCCAGGCGACGGGGATGACCGTGAAACGACATACCGTGCTCGTGGTGGACGACGAGGAGAGCGTCCGATCGCTCTTCGTCGACGCGCTCGAGGAGTCCGGTCACCAGGTGCTCGTCGCTGCCGATGGCGCCAGCGCCCTTGACGGCTTGCGGCACGGTCGCATCCCGTGCGTCGTCCTGACCGACGTCCGCATGCCGCGGATGGATGGGTTTGAGCTGTCGCGCGCCATGGCACGCGATCCCCAGCTGGCGAGCATCCCCGTCGTCCTGCTCACCGGCGATCGGATCCTGTCCTTCACCTCGCCGGCTCGCGACAAGCCGTTCTCGGTCGTCGAGCTCGACTCGATCGTCCAGCGGTCGTGCAAGCTCCACCGCGCTGTCGTCGACGCCGCCGCCGGCTAGGTCTCGGAGGAACGCTCCTCGTCCAGGCGGTCGACCACGTCGCGCAGGTCGGCCGCCGATGAACCGATCGCGCCCGCGGCGTCCCGCTGCTCGCCGGCGGCCGCGCGAAGGTCGCCGGCCGCGGCACGAATGTCGTCGGTGACCGGTCCCTCCCCCGCCGGCGTCGCGCTGGCGGCCGCATCGGCCTCCTCCGCCTCCTCCTCGACCCGCTCGGCCGCGAGCGCGACGACCTCCTCCGGCGATGCATTCGGCGCCTCGCGCCGGACCTCGTCGAGCATGTCCTCGGTCTGGCCGGCTGTCTCGTCGAGGGTCCGCAGGTTGACCGCGTAGTTGAAGAAGACGTTCAGGACCGCGAGCACCGGGATGCCGAACAGCGCGCCCCAGACCCCGGCGACCTGGGCGCCGACGAGCAGGCCGACGAGGACGAGGATCGGGTGCATACCGAGCGCCTCGCGCATGAGGCGCGGCTGGAAGTAGTTGACGAGGACCGTCTGCACGACCAACAGGATCGATGCCACGACGAGGGCCCAGTCCGGCGCATAGATGACGGTCGCCACGATCGGTGGCAGGAGCGCGAGCGGTGGGCCGAAGAACGGGATGAGCATCGCAAGCGCCGAGGCCGCGGCGATGATGAAGCCGTACGGCAGGCCGACGAGGACGATGACCGCCACGGTGAGCGCGGTCTGGATGACGGCCAGGATGACCTGGGCCCGCAGGAACCCGCCGAAGGTGCGCGACACGGTGCGCTCGAGGATCTCGACCTCGTCCTCGTAGCGGGCGGGGACGACCCGGGCCAGCTTGGCGAGGATGCGCTCGCTGTCGGCCAGCATGTAGAGGCTCAGGATGATGACGAGCACGAGCGAGCCGAGGACCGCGACCGTGACGTGCGGCACATCGCCCACGGCCGAGGTGACGATGCGGGCTCCCGCGCTCTCCAGACCGGCAAAGAGCTCCGTGAAGTTCATCCGGAAGCGACCGAACGAGAGGGCCGCCTGCCACTCCCGCATCGTGTGATCGATGCGGGCGCGGGTCGCCGGGTACTCCTCGGCGATCTGCTCCACCGATGCGCCGATCGACGAGGCGGCATAGAAGAGGACGAAGCCGCTGACGACCAGGGTCACGGCATACACGACGCCGATCGCCACGCCGCGCGGCAGCCGCAGTCGCTCGTGCAGCCACGTCACGACCGGCGACAGGATGAAGGCGAGGAGCCACGCCATGAAGAGGATCAGGGCGATCTGGACAAAGCCCGCCATGATCTGCAGCAGCAGGCCGATGAGCAGCAGCGTCACGTAGACGGTGGCGATGACGATGAAGCTGGAGCGCCACCAGCGCTCTCGTCGATCGCGCGATGCCTGCTCGTCCACCTCGTTCACGAGCGGATCATGGCAGAGCCGGACGGCATCCCGCTTGCTGAGGGGACGGCATGACCGATGTGCCCGACGCGCAGGGACGGAGCCCCGGCATGGGGCCGGAACAGGGCGGCGAGCCGCCCGACCTCATGCCCTGGACGCTCGTCGTGGACGGCGAGGACTGGTCGGCCGACCTCGAGCACGGCGCCCCGCTGCCGCGCACCGGCGATCGGATCGACTACATCGCCGAAGATGGCTCGCAGCGAACGTTCCGGGTGAAGGAGATCGTGCACACGCTCCAGGGATCGGCGAGCGAGCGCCCGCCGGTGGCTGAGGAACGGTCCGGCCCGAACTCGACGGTCGACCGCGCCATCGGCCCTCCGCGCGAGCTCCGCGCGGGCCTGCCGCGCGTCGTCGTCACGCCGGAGCCGTAGGCGTCTGCGCCGCCGACTACATCGTCGGGGGGCTGCGCTCAGAGGCGGTCCGCGACCTCCGCCTCCAGGAGCGCAGCTCGCACCTCGGCGCGCTCGCGCACGAGGCGCGCGACGAGCTCCGCGGCTCCGGAGCGCCGGGCCATCGGCACGCCCTGCCCGGCCCACAGGGCCTGGCGCTGCGCGTCGCCCCCCAGGGCGGCAGCCCGCCGCATCGGCGTCGTGAGCGCGTTCTGGATCGGAAACGGCAGCGCCTCGGGCGCCTCGGGCGCCGACATCTCCTCGATGAAGGCGTTCAGGAGGCCGCGCGCCTGGCGCCCCGAGAAGACGCGGGTCACGACGGTGTCGTCGTCGCGTGCCGCGAGGAGCGCCTCCACGTACGTCGCGCTCGCGGCCGACTCGAGCGTCGTCAGGAACGCCGTGCCGAGCTGGGCCCCGGCGGCACCGAGCGCCTCGGCGGCGACGATCCCCCGCCCGTCCATGATCCCGCCCGATGCGACGACCGGGAGGCCGTCGACAGCATCGATGACCTGCGGCACGAGGGCGATCGTTCCGATCAGCGAGCGCTCGAAGCTGCCGGCGAAGGTGGCGCGGTGTGCCCCCGCCTCGCTGCCCTGGGCGACGATGCCATCGACGCCGAGGGCGGCGAGCTGCCGCGCCTCGGCGACCGTCGTGGCCGACCCGAGGACCCGCGTGCCGGTCGCCTGGAACTCGGCGACGACGTCCGCCGAGGGTGCTCCGAAAGTGAAGCTGAAGACCGGAACCCGCTCGGCCAGCACCGCGGCCCACTGCGCCTCGGAGAACGGCGCGAAGCGTTCGGGCACCTCCGGCGCGGCAAGGGAGAGGGCATCGTGGTGCGGCTTCAGGAACGAGAGCATCGGCCCGGCGTCGAGCGAGCCTCGAAGCTCGGATCCCGGGCTCGCGACGAACAGGTTGATGCCGAACGGGCGGTCGGTGAGGCGGCGCACGGCGGCCACCTCGTCGCGAATCCGCTCGGGGGTCAGGTAGGCCGCGCCGATCGACCCGAGCGCGCCGGCGTTGCTGACCGCGGCGACGAGCTCCGGCGTCGTCGAGCCCGCCATCGGCGCCTGGATGATCGGGTGCTCGACGCCGAGCAGATCGGCCAGGGCGGTTCGGCTCATCGACTCGGCTCGCCTCCATGGCAGCGGGCGCGTGGGGTGGCCTACGGGGCTTGAACCCGTAACCTTCGGAGCCACAATCCGATGCTCTACCGATTGAGCTAAGGCCACCACGAAGCCGTCCGTGGACAGCGAACGGGGGCCGTATCGTCGCCGATGCGGCCCACCGGGTCAACCGACCTCGGGCGAGGTCAGTCGCGTCCGCTCATGGCTCGCAGGATGAGAATGACGATGACCGATCCGAGCGTGGCCACGACGATCGCGCCGAGCCACCCGCTGGCGGCCGACTGGCCCAGGACGTTCACCCACAGGAAGCCGCCGATCAGGCCGCCGAGGATGCCGATGAGCATCGTGCCCAGGCAGCCATAGCGCTGGCGGCCCGGCACGAACGCGCCGGCGATGGCGCCGGCGATGAGCCCCACGAGGATCCAGCCGAAGATGCCGAGGTCAGGCACGCGCTCCTCCTTCGTTCGATGCTCCGATCATGGCACACCGGCGGTCCCCTCCGGGTCGATCGTCCGGGTCAGGTCGACGACCACGGCACCGTCGTCGACGAGCGCCGGGAAGCGATCGAGCGGCGGGTCGGCAGGATCGATCGCGATGCCGGCGTACGTCCACTCCCGTCCCTCGCAGTCGACGAGTCGATCGGCGCCGATCTCGATCGGGCAGTCGTCGGTCACCGGGCTGGCGGCCGCGACGACCGAGACGGCACCGAAGGTGGATGGCGCGATGATGAGCGTGAGCTGGACGCGGCCGTCGCCGGCATCGCGCTCCCCGTTCCAGCCGCGCGATCGGCTCAGGAGGATCTCCCGCTCCATCGGCCCATTCGCCACCTCGGAGGCGCTGGCGACGATGACCACGCTGTCGTCTCGCGGCGGGGCGAGGGTATAGATCGCCGGGCGGACGAGGAGCGCCACGACGATCCCGGCGACCGCGATGAGCAGGCAGCCGACGGCGGCGCGTCGGACCGGGACCGGCTCATCCATCGGCGTCGGGCGGTACGAGCTCGATGAGCGTCGCGCCGGTGCAGTTGTAGAAGAGCGTCTCGCCCAGCCTGGCGCTGCGGTCGTCGATCCCGCGTCGCACGAGGGCGGTGTGCCCGTGCAGCCAGAGCGGCGGGTTCAGCCGCCGCACGAGCCAGCGGAAGGAGCGGAACCCCCGGTGCGCCAAGTCCTGGTCGTCGTTCACGTCGCGTGGCGGGGCGTGCGTGACGACGAGCAGGGGGCGGACGCGCAGGGTGCGCAGCCAGGCGACGAACACCCGCACCCACATCCCGATGGCCGAGACCTGCATGCCGCGCGTGTTGTACACCGGCGAGCCCGAGAAGCCGATCATCCGGATGCCGATCTCCTCGACGACGGTCGCGTCCGGCATCGGCTGCGGGAGCAGCTCGCGCTCGGTGTGCGCCCAGGCCGGCCCGAAGTCGTGGTTGCCCCGAACGTAGCGGAGCGGCGCGTGGAAGGCGTCGCTCACGAAGGAGAGGTACTCCGGCTGGAGGTCACCGGCGCCGACGATGAAGTCGATCGTCCCGAGCCGCTCGCGGGTGACGGTCGAGTCGAGCGTCGGATCCGGCTCGTCAGAGACGGCCAGGATCCGGATCGGCCGGCCGTCCCGGGCCACGAACGGGGCGGGATCCGGCCATCGGACGCGCAGCCGATCCGTCAACGGTCGTCGTCGCGCAGGAGGTCCTGCCGGGTGACCGCGTCGGCCGCCGTGCGCTGCTCGACCGTGCGGGAGTGCCGTCCGGTGCCGGCCTGGCGCACCTCCTCGGTCCCGACCAAGCTGCTCGCGTCGACCATCGCCCCGCCGGGACGCGCGACACCGGGCAGCAGGAGCTGCGTGACGTCCGCATCGATCTCGATCGCGTCCGCGAGACGGGCCGCGGCCACGCGGTTGTGACCATCGACCACGTAGTAGTCGTCACCGACCTGGACCAGCTCGATCGGCGGCAGCGTGGCCAGCCGGTCCATCGCGCCGTTGATGCGCTGCCAGCGGGCCCGCCAGTTCTGCCCGCGCAGACGACGGAGCGGCAGGAAGTCGGCGGTGTTCTGCGACGGGCGCCGCATCGTGCCGACGATGCGATCGAGGGGGACGCTGCGGATCCCGACCGCTCGACGCGGCGCCGTGCTAGCGGCGGGATGCACGTCGTAGAGCGACGGCAGCGTCCTCCGCTCCGACGCTCGACGCGCCCTGCCCGCGCTGACGAACCCGCCCACGGCACGTCCGAGGCGCGCCGCAAGGGCGGCCAGAACGACCGCGGCGGAGGTCGGCGTGAGGAGCCTTCGAAGGACGCCGAGAACGGATCGCATGAGGTGATGAACGCACGAATAGCGGGGGTCGGGGTTGCAGCCCGTACTATGATGCCTTCCCCGACCATGGGCCATGAGGCCCAGGCCCTGAGCTTGCCGTGACACAGGAGCGATACCTCGATGGCCACTGTCACGTTCGAACATCTCTACAAGCGGTACGGCGACGACGTCATTGCCGTCAACGACCTGAACCTCGAGGTCGGCGACGGCGAGTTCATCTGCCTGGTCGGCCCATCTGGCTGCGGCAAGACGACCGCGCTGCGCTGCGTGGCTGGCCTGGAGGAGATCAGCGACGGGCGGCTCCTCATCGGTGACCGCGTCGTGAACAACGTCGCGCCGAAGGACCGCGACATCGCGATGGTCTTCCAGAGCTACGCGCTGTACCCGCACATGAGCGTGTACGACAACCTCGCCTTCGGGCTGAAGCTGCGCAAGCTCAAGAAGGACGACATCGACCGGCGGGTGAAGGAAGGCGCCGCCATCCTCGGCCTCGAGCGATTTCTCGATCGCAAGCCGCGCGCCCTCTCCGGCGGGCAGCGCCAGCGCGTCGCGCTCGGCCGGGCGATCGTGCGGGAGCCATCGGTCTTCCTCATGGACGAGCCGCTCTCGAACCTCGACGCCAAGCTCCGCGTCCAGACCCGCGCGGAGATCGCCCGCCTGCACCAGCGGCTCGGCACGACCACGATCTACGTGACGCACGACCAGGTCGAGGCGATGACGATGGGCGACCGGATCGCCGTCATGCGCGACGGCCTCCTCCAGCAGGTCGGCACCCCGCAGGAGCTGTACGACCACCCGGTCACCATCTTCGTGGCCGGGTTCATCGGCTCGCCGTCGATGAACTTCGCGACTGCCAAGGCCGTTGGCAAGGACCTCATGCTCGGCGGGGCGAAGCTCGAGCTGAGCGGCGAGCCCGCGCGCGCCGCCGAGACGCGACCGGACGGGGCGAGCCTCCTGATCGGCTTCCGGCCGGAGCACATCGAGCTGGCGAACGGCCAGGAGAGCAGTGCCATGCGCTTCCCGGCCACGGTCGACGTGGTCGAGTACCTCGGCAACGACGAGCTCATCCACGCCCAGGCCGAGGGCAACGAGATCGTGGCGCTGCTGCCCTCCGACAAGAAGGTGTCGGTCGGCGACAACGTCCAGTTCGCCGTCCCCATGGAGAAGCTGCATATCTTCGATCCCGAATCGGAGCAGACGCTCGCGGGATGACCGACGTTCAACGCATCCGCAGGAGCGGACGGAGTGAGGAGCCGTAACGACAGACCGCGGCGATGCGCCGCTGACCGAAGCCCAGAGGGCCTCACGTCGTGGCGCGACGCCACGCACATTGGAAAACAGGTGGAGGAACCGAATGTCGAAGTTTCGTTTGATGGCACCGTTCATGGTGCTCATGCTCGTCTTGGCCGCGTGCGGCAACGGCGATGACCCCGGAAACGGCGGTGACGGCGACGGCGACCTCACGGGCGAAACCGTCTCGGTCGTGGTCGTCTGGGGCGGCGCGGAGCTCGAGAGCTTCCAGGCAATGGTCGCCCCATGGGAAGAGGAGACCGGCGCGACCGTCGAGATCGAGAGCACGCGCGACATCGACGCGGTGCTGCAGACGCGCGTCGAGGGCGGCACGCCGCCGGACATCGCCGGCCTCCCCGGCCCCGGCGTGATGGCCCAGTTCGCGCGCGATGGCGCGCTGCAGGAGCTGCCGCAGAGCGTCAAGGACGTCCTCGCCGAGCAGTACGACGCAGGCTGGGAGGTTGCCGGGACGGTCGACGACCAGCTCGTCGGCGTCTTCATCAAGACCGCCCTGAAGGGCCTGATCTGGTACAACCCGGCGCAGTTCGAGGCCGCCGGCTACAGCGTGCCGGAGGATTGGGACGGCATGACGGCGCTCGTCGACCAGATGGCGGCTGACGGCACGACGCCGTGGGGCATCGGCCTGGAGAGCGGCGCCGCCACCGGATGGCCGGGCACCGACTGGGTCGAGGACTTCGTCCTGCGCCAGTCCGGACCCGACGTCTACGACGCGTGGGTCGCCGGCGAGCAGGCCTGGTCGTCGCCCGAGATTCGCGCCGCGTTCGAGGCCTTCACCCTGTGGGCCTCGGACGAGGAGTACGTCGACGGCGGTCCGAGCACCGTGCTCGGCACGAACTTCGGCAACGGCGGTGACTGCATGTTCGATGATCCGCCCGGCTGCTACCTGCATCACCAGGCCAGCTTCATGGGCGGCGAAGGCGGGTTCTTCGAGACGAACTTCCCGGATGTCGCCGTCTCGGGCGAGACGTACGACTTCTTCGTCATGCCTGGCATCGACTTCGACGGCGTCACCTCGGCCGGCGACCTGTTCGGCATGTTCAACGACACGCCGGCAGCGCAGTCGCTGATGGCGTATCTCGTCACGGCGGAAGCCCAGCAGATCTGGGTCGAGCGCGGTGGCGCGTTGTCAGCGAACAAGGACGTCTCTCCGGACGCGTACCCGGACGAGACCGGGAGCCGATCGGCGGAGGCGCTGACCGGCGCGGAGACGGTGCGGTTCGACGCATCCGACCTGATGCCGGCGGAGATGGGGGCCGCCTTCCTCGAGGCGATCGTCGATGCCGTGCAGAACCCCGGTGATCTCGACTCGATCCTGGCGGATCTGGACGCGGTCCAGCAGTCGGCCTACGGGCAGTAACGACTGACCACGGACGGGCCGCCCCGCGAGGGCGGCCCGTCCGTTCCCCTCAGCTCACACCGGAGGTCGGCAGATGAACACGCTGGTGACGGCGCTCATCGTGGTGGTCGGGGTTCCGGCGGCCGTGTGCGGCTACATCATCGCCACCGAGTGGGTCATCCGCGGCTTCGCCTCGACGACCAAAACCAAGCTCCGCCCATGGCTGTGGGTCCTCCCCGCGTTCCTGTTCCTGGGCGTGTTCCTGATCTACCCGACGATCAGGACCTTCATCAACTCGCTCTTCGACCGCACCGGCGAGTTCGTCGGGCTCCAGAACTACGCCGACCTCTTCGGGAGCGGAGGCTTCTGGCAGGTCCTGGCCAACAACGCGCTGTGGCTCGTCTTCTTCACCGGCGTCGTCGTCGTGCTGGGCCTCGTCATCGCCGTCCTCGCCGACCGCGTTCGGTACGAGAGCCTTGCCAAGGCCGTCATCTTCATCCCGATGGCGATCAGCTTCGTCGCGGCCGGCGTGATCTGGAGTTTCATGTACAACATCAATCCCGACATCGGAACGCTGAACGCCGGCCTGACCGCGGTCGGCCTCGAGCCGCAGGCATGGATCCAGGAATGGCCACGGAACACGTTCATGCTCATCGTCGTCGGCATCTGGATGTGGGTCGGGTTCGCGATGGTCATCCTGTCCGCCGGCCTGAAGGGCATCAGCACGGAGCTGCTCGAGGCGGCGCGCATGGACGGCGCCACGGAGCTCCAAGTCTTCTTCCGCATCATCCTGCCGCTGTTGGCGCCGACCATCGCGGTCGTTGCGACGACGGTGGTCATCACCGCGCTCAAGACGTTCGACATCATCTACGTTATGACCGGCGGCCTGTTCAACACCTCGGTCATCGGCTTCGAGTTCTACCGGGAGCAGTTCACGAATCGCGATCCCGGAGCGGCGGCGGCGGTCGCCATCATCCTGCTCCTGGCGATCGTGCCGATCATGCTCATCAACATTCGGCGCTTCCAGGCACAGGAGGCGATCCGATGACGGCCGTCAACGGCATGGCGGGACGCACGCCGGAGCGGTCCGACGTCGCGGGGCGCATCGTCCGCGCGCTCAACCGCTGGCCCGTCCACCTGACGCTGCTGATCATCAGCCTGATCTGGTTCCTGCCCACCGTCGCCCTGCTCGTCAGCTCGTTCAGGCCACCCAGCGAGGTGCTGACGAACGGCTGGTGGAACGCCTTCACGTTGCCGTTCCAGTTCACGCTGGAGAACTACGAGAACGTCCTGGGCCAGAACCGCATGGGTGGGAGCTTCATCAACAGCCTGCTCATCACGATCCCGGCCGTCCTGATCCCGATCATGATCGCCGCCTTCGCGGCCTTCGCCTTCGCCTGGATGGACTTCCCCGGACGCAACATCCTCTTCATCCTCGTCGTCGGCCTGCTCGTCATCCCGCTCCAGTCCGCACTGATCCCCGTCCTCCAGCTCATCACCGGTGTCGGGCTCACCGGCTCGTTCCTGGCGATCTGGCTGGCGCATGCCGGGTTCGGTCTGCCGTTCGGCATCTTCCTGCTGCGCAACTTCATCGGCGCCCTGCCGAAGGAGATGTTCGAGTCGGCCTACATCGACGGCGCCAGCCCGGTCACGGCGTTCTTCCGGCTCGTGCTGCCTCTCTCCGTCCCGGCCATTGCCTCGATGGCGATCTTCCAGTTCATGTGGGTCTGGAACGACCTTCTCGTCGCGCTCATCATCCTGTCCGGCGGAGGCCCGTCCGTGCAGCCGATCACGGTCACGATCGCCGGACTCGTCCAATCCACCGGCCAGGGCTGGCACCTGCTGACCGCCGCGGCCTTCATCAGCATGGCCCTGCCGCTCGTCGTGTTCTTCAGCCTCCAGCGCTTCTTCGTCCGCGGCATCCTGGGAGGGTCGGTCAAGGGCTGACCCAAAGGGGATTGGCCCGCACCACGCGTGAGCGCGCGGTAGGATACGCGCCTCTCGCTTGTCGCTTACGCACGGAGGATGACGGTGGAGCTCGAGCAGCAACTCGCATCGGTGCCGCTCCTGGCGGGACTCAAGGATCGCGTGCGCCGCAGGCTGGCCGACATCGGCAAGCGTCGCACGTACGCCGCGGACGAGACGATCGTGCAGGAGGGGTCAACGGGCACCGCCCTGTACGTCGTCCTCAGCGGGCGGGCCCGCGTCGAGCGCGGCGGCGAGGCGATCGGCCAGCTCGGCACGGGCGACTTCTTCGGTGAGCTCGCCCTGATCGAGGAGCACCCGCGCTCGGCGACCGTCGTCGCGAGCGAGGAGACCGACTGCCTGCTCTTCCCGGCCTGGGAGTTCAGCGCACTTCTCGAGGAACACCCAGAGATCGCCGTACCGATCATGCGCGCGCTCATCGATCGGCTGCACCGCCGGGAGCACCACGGAGCCTGACGGTCGCGCGATGACCGAGCGCGTCGTCCTCGAGGTCGCCCCGAAACGGGCGTTCGCGAGCGCCCTCGACTGGCCTGGCTGGTCCCGGAGCGGCCGGACGGAGGCGGACGCGCTCCGGGCGCTCATCGACCACGGCCCGCGCTTCGCCGGGGTGGCGCGGCGCGCGGGGCTTCCCTTTCGTGCGCCGTCGTCGGTTCGCGACCTGGAGATCGTCGAGCGCCTGACCGGTGGCGGCGTCACCGAGTTCGGTGCGCCGGGGAAGGCCGCGGCGGCAGAGGAAACGCCGATCTCCGCGGCGGATCTCGCCCGGCTGCACGCGCTCATGACCGCCGCGTGGGCCGCGTTCGACGACGCCACGGAGCTGGCGCGCGGCGTTCAGCTGGCGACCGGGCCGCGCGGGGGGGCCGTGAGCTGGCAAAGATCGTCGACCACGTGCGCGTCGCCGAGGTCGCGTACCTCGGCAAGCTCAGCTCACGGGCTCCCGCCTCGGCCGAGGAGCTGCGTGCGACGTTCACCGCGGCGCTGACCGCCGCCGTCACCGGCCAGCCGGTGGCGAACCCGAGAAGGACGCGGAAGCTCTGGCCGCCGCGGTACGCCGTTCGTCGGGCCGCCTGGCACGTCCTCGACCACGCCTGGGAGATCGAGGACCGCGCGCCTCGGGCCTAGCCGAGGCGCGTGAGGATCGTCTCGCGGTCGAAGGCCCAGTTGCCCGCCAGCAGCGCGATGCCGATGAGCACGGCCACGACGACGTTCCCGGTCATCACCTGCCCCATGCTGAAGGATGCCTGCCCGCTGAAGAACCCGGCGATGGCAACCCCGATGACCGGGATGACGATGAAGCCGCCGATCTGCTGCGCGGTGCGCGCATCGGTCACGCGCGAGCTGACGATGATGCCCAGCAGGACGCTGAGCAGGCAGATGAGCGGCACGAGGCTGACCATCGCGACACGCCACACGTCGTTGAAGATGAGGCGCGTCAGGACCGGCTCGGCGATGAGGCCGTTCGCGAGGCCATAGAGGAGGAAGACGGCCCAGGTCGCGAGGATGGCCGGCGTGGCCGATGCGATCGCCTTCCCGACGAGCAGCTCGCCGACTTCGAGCGGCGTCGCCAGCTGGGGCTCGAGCGATCGGGCCGTCTTCTCACCGATGACCGACTGCGTCGCGATCGCCATCGGCACCATGGCCGGGATGAGAAGAAAGTAGGCCATGAAGTTCAGGACGATGAACCCCTGGGCGGCGAGCTTCGGCTCGAGGTCCGGGAACTGGCTGATGTACTGCTCGATCTGACCAAGCTGCTGCGGATCGAGATCGTTCACCTCGATGAACGCGACGATCCCGGTCGGGATCGCCGCGAAGACGAGTGCCGGAAAGACGACCGCCCCGAGGAGCAGCCGGTTCGTGAGCAGGTCGCGCGCCTCCTTGACGACGACCGCCCAGACGAGGGCCGGACGCATCAGGCCACCTCGGCGATGCGCAGCGCGTCGCGCTCGCCGGCCTCGCCGACCATGTCGAGATAGACCTGCTCCAGCGTGAGCGCCTGCTCGCTGACGGCGACGATCCGCGCCCCCGCGTCGACGAGCACCCGCACGAGCTCCGGGTTGTCGCCCCGCGGGTCACGCATCTCGACGAGGAGCGCGCCGTCGTGGGCGCGCGCCGCCTCCACGAACGGCAGATCGGCCAGCATCCCGAGGAACGAGTCCGGCCGTCGGGCGCCGACGAGGTCGACGCGAACCGAGGCCGACCCGTCGCGACGGCGCAGGCCCGCCGGCGTGTCGACGCGCAGCAGCGTGCGCCGCATAATGCCGATCCGGTCGCAGAGCCGCTCCGCCTCATCGAGGTTGTGCGTGCAGACGACGATCGAGCGCCCGGCGTCACGCAGCGTGGCCACGAAGTCGCGGATCGTCTTCGCGGCGGACGGGTCGAGCGCGCTCGTCGGCTCGTCGAGGTAGAGCACCTCTGGCTCGTGGATGAGCGCGCGCGCGATCGCGACCTTCTGGCGCATCCCCTTGCTGAACCCACCGACGCGCCGGTCGCCCTCATCGAGCAGCCCAACGACCCCGAGATAGCGATCGACCGCGCGCCGCAGGGTCGCCCCGCGCAGCCCGTAGAGGCGGCCGTAGTAGCCGAGGTTCTGGCGCGCGGTGAGCTTGTCGTGCAGACCGGGCGACTCGGTCAGGATGCCGGTCATGGCGCGAATCGCCTGTGAGCTCGTGCCCAGCTCGAGGCCGTTGATGCGCGCGGAGCCGGCCGACGGGGCGATGAGCCCCGCCAGCATGCGCACGCTCGTCGTCTTGCCCGCGCCGTTCGGGCCGAGGATGCCGAAGATCTCACCGTCGCCGACGGTGAAGCTCAGCTCGTCCACGGCGGTGAGCGAGCGGAAGCGCTTCGAGAGGCCCGTGACCTCGATCATCGCCGGTGCCCTCGGTCGTGCGGGTCGAAGGTCACGTCGTTCATGTCGGTGGACGCATGCTAGCCCGGATGCCTCGCAGGCGCCCATCGGTACGATCGGCGGTAGGATGGCGCCGATGGAGGAGCGCACGCTCGGCAGCACGCACCCGTGGAGCGGCCACAGGATCCGCGTCCGCGTCGACGAGGTCGAGCGCGCCGACGGGCGGCGGACGACGCGCGAGATCGTCGAGCACCCGGGGGCGGTCGCCATCCTTGCCTGGGACGGCAATCGGCTGGCGATGGTCCGGCAATGGCGGCACGCGACGGGAGGCGCGCTACTCGAGATCCCGGCCGGGACGCTCGAGCCCGGAGAGCCGACGATTGAGACCGCCCGGCGGGAGCTGGCGGAAGAGGTTGGCCTGGCGGCCGCAACGTGGGTCGACGGTCCCCGCTTCTACACGGCGCCCGGCTTCTGCACCGAGCTCATGCACCTCTATCTCGCGACCGACCTGCGCGAGGCGTCGGCGGACGGCGACGAGGACGAGGAGATCGAGGTGGAATGGATGGCACTCGACGCGGCGCTCGCTGCCATCGACGACGGCCGGGTCGCCGACGCGAAGACGATCGCGGGGCTCGGCTGGCTGGCGCGCCGCCTGGAGCGCTGACGGCGCTGGCATGGCGGTTGCCATCAGGGGCGACGAGATGACTCTTGAGATCGACGATCCCCAGGCCTCCGCCGAAGAGGCCGGCCTGCACTACGTAAACGACACGATGCCCGGCATCCGGCGGCGCCGCGCGGGCACCGGCTTCAGCTACGTCGGCCCCGAGGGCCGGCGCCTCACCGACCCGGACCGCATCGCGTGGTTCAAGCGGCTGGCCATCCCGCCCGCCTGGACCGACGTCTGGATCAGCCCGCTCAGGCGCGGCCACGTCCAGGCCACCGGGCGCGACGCGCGCGGCCGGAAGCAGTATCGCTATCACCCGCGTTGGCGGGAGGTGCGCGACGAGGCGAAGTACGGGCGCCTCGTCGAGTTCGCGCGCGCGCTGCCCCGGATCCGAAAGCGGACCGAGCGGGACCTGCGCCGGCGCGGCCTGCCGCGCGAGAAGGTGCTCGCCCTCGTCGTTCGCCTGCTCGAGGAGACCCTGATCCGCGTCGGCAACGACGAGTACGCCCGCGACAACGGGAGCTTCGGGCTCTCCACGCTGCGCGACCGCCACGTCAAGGACGACGGGGCCGCCATCCGCTTCAGCTTCAAGGGCAAGTCGGGCAAAGAGCACACCGTCCGCGTCCGCGACCGGCGCCTGGCGAGGCTCGTGAAGCAGTGCCAGGAGCTTCCCGGCCAGGAGCTCTTCCAGTACGTCGACGACGATGGCCGGCGCCAGTCGATCGATTCCGGTGAGGTGAACGCATACCTGCGCGAGATCAGCGGCAAGGACTTCACCGCGAAGGACTTCCGCACCTGGGCCGGTACCGTCGCCGCCTCGATGGCGCTCCAGGAGTTCCGCGAGATCGACGACGACGCGGGACGCAAGAAAGCGATCGTGCGCGCCATCGAGGGCGTGGCCGAGCAGCTCGGCAACACGCCGACCGTGTGCCGCGCGTGCTACGTCCACCCCGAGGTGCTGAGCTCATTTCTCGACGGCACGCTCATCGACGCGCTGTCCGCCCGTGCCCGCGGCGTCGCGCGCGGCGCGCACGCCCTACGGGCGGAAGAGGCGGCGGTCCTGGGGCTGCTCCAGGCGCGGCTCGCACGCGAGCGCCGCTCGCGGCGTCGCCCGGCCGCGTAGCCGGAAGCCTACTCCCCTACAGGAGGGGGCGCAGGCGGGTCTCCGAGCCGCGCGACTGCCCGCTGGTACGCCTCGTTCTCCGGCTTGAGCAGCACCGCCATGCGCAGGTGCCGCCACGCCGCGCGCCGATCCCCGAGCCGCGCCCGCGACAGTCCGAGGCCGAAGTGCGCGTAGTGGGCGACCGGATCGGACGCCACGATCGCGGCAAAGCGGTCTGCCGCGAGGGCATGCGAGCCCTGGTTGAAGTACGCCTGTCCGAGTGCCTCGAGGATCGATGCCTTGCCGGGCTCGAGCACGAGCGCCCGCTCGAGCAGGACCGCTGCGGCTCCGAAGTGTCGCTCGGCGAGCATCCGCGAGCCACGCTGGAAGAGCTCGTACGCGGACTCGCGGTCGTCCGGGCGGGGATGCGGCTGCATCGGCCCAGCCTAGCGTCGCAGGTCGATCCGCTCCAGTCGCGGGTTCTCGGTTCGCCCCGGAATGCGGCCGCGCTTGGCGACCGGCCGCCCGTCGATCTCCTTGAGGTCGCCGGTGAAGTCGATCGGGCTGGCCTTGCTGATCGCGCTGCCGACCGCGAACGAGTCGACCGGGGCACCGGCCTCGCGAAACACACCGATGCGGTCGACGTCGAGCCCGCCGGAGACGACGATCTTCACGTGCGAGTGGCCGGCCTGGTCGAGGCGCGCCCGCACCTCCCGCACGAGCTCCGGCGTCACCCGCCCGCGCTCGGACGGCGTGTCGAGGCGAACGCCCCACAGCCGCTCCCCGAGGGCGTCCGCGACGCGCAGCGACTCCTCGGCCTCGTCCTTGAACGTGTCGACGAGGATGATGCGCGGGACGTCGGTCGGGATGTGGCGGTCGAAGGCCTCGGCCGCGCGAACCGTGTCGCCGAAGATGAGCACCATCGCGTGCGGCATCGTGCCGGTCGGTGCCAGCCCCGCCAGGCGCGCCCCGGCCGGCGTGGAGGCGCCGATGCAGCCGCCGACGACGCTGGCGTAATCCATCTGGTCGGCCACGCTCGGATGGACGTGGCGAGCCCCGAAGCCGATGACCGGGATCGGGTCCGCGGCCGCGACGATCCGTCGCGCGGCGGTCGCCCAGCCGGACGAGCTGGCGAGGATGCCGAGGATCGCCGTCTCGTACAGCCCGAAGTCGGAGTACCGCGCCTCGATCCGCATGACGACCTCCTTCGTCGCGAAGAGATCGCCGTCGTGGAGCGACTCCACGCTCGGGGAGCCCCTGCCGTTCGCCTCGGCGAAGATCTCGCGCAGGTACGTCTTCGCCTCCTCCGCGCCGCACAGCACGCCGGCGCCGCGCGAGAAGATCTCCATCGTGACGACCGGGTCGAGCCCCTCGGCCGCGAGGACCGTCCGAGCGCGATCGAGGTAGACGTCAGCGGTCTCGCCGGACAGGACGTCCGCCGCGGTCGGGAAGTGGGGCGTCGGCCGCTCGGCGCTCATCGCGGGGGCGCGATCGACGCGCGGCGACGGAAGATGATGACGGCTGCGGCGACGAGGAGGACGAGGAGCAGCGCCAGGCTTGCGAGTCGCACGACGCCGGCGGTCTCGGCCGAGAGGGCGATGCGCTGCGCCTCGTTGATCGCCTCGTACGCCCCGCGCAGGTCCCCATCCGCAAAGCGGCCGCTAGCGAGGGTCAGCTCGGCCTGGGGGTCCGGCCCGCCGACGAGACCGATGCGCTCGATGAACGACCGCTCCGCGGTGACATCCGCCGCCGTGTCCGCATACGCCTCGACGACGGCCCGTTCCGCCTCCAGCTCGTCGGATGCCTCCTGCTCACCGCCGTAGGCCCGGTAGGCCTGCCGGAGGCGCTCCGGCGCGGCCAGGCCGGCACGTTCCATCTCGACGAGCAGCGCATCGCGCCGCTCCAGCCAGTCGGCGGCGGCGGTGATCTGAGCCGAAGCCGCTTCGAAGCTCCAGTCGCGCATGGCGGCGCGCACCGGATCGGGCACGCCCCAGCTAGCCGCATCGTCGGCAAGCTCGTCGAGGGCGGCGCGGGCCTCCGCCCGCGGCTCGAGCAGCGCCACGTCCTCCGCGGTGAGCACGCGATCGCGGAAGAGCGGTGCCAGGTCCGCGTCGGCGACCGTCTCGAGGTGGTCGAGGAACGCGCGCGTGTCGAGCGGGACGCTCGGCGCGCCGACGCTCTCCGCGGATGGCTCAGGGTCGATCTCTGCGCTGTCATACGGCCCGATCGAGTCAGCGACGCGCGCCAGCACGCGGCGCAGCGCGTCGGCGCCGACAATGGTCTCGATCTCGTCGATCACCGCCCAGGAGGCGGCGTAGCCGTAGATCTCCTCGTCGACGGATCCGTTCGAGGACCAGGCATCGAGCGGAAGCGCCGAGGACACCCGCGCCTCGGCCTCCGCGACCGGGTCATACGGCAGCTCTACGCCGAGCGGCTCGGCCACGCGGGCAGCTACCTCGCTGGCCATGCCCTCCCGGATCCAGCGCGCGTCGACGAGCGTGGGTGACAGCCAGACGTGCGCAACCTGGTGGATCGCGGTGAAGGGCGGCTGATCAAAGGCCACGAGGATCTCGTTGCCGGTCGGAACGCTCTCCGCGAAGCCGGAGGCATCGGTCGGAACCGACTCGGTCAGGATGAGCTGGCCGAGGCGTGGGTACGGCAGCCCGACCTCGACCTCGATGAGTGGCAGGGCCTCGACGACGAGCGCCAGCGTGCGCTCGCCCCAGGCCTCGTCGTCCGCGAACGCTCGGACGAGGAGGTCGGCGGTCCCGCCGGTCAGGGGCACGGTCGCTGACCGTTCGACGAGCTCGACCGGCCGCACTGCGGTGACGAGCGCGAGCCATTGGCCGGGGTCGTCGATCGGCCCGCTCGTCAGCCGGGCGCCCTCCTCGGTCAGCGGGTCGCCATCGACGCGCACCTCGTAGCCGGCGGGGATCGAGACGCTCACCTCGCCGGCCGTGCCGAAGCTCCACGCCGGGAAGACGGTCACCGACGGTCGGACCCGCAGGTGGGGGTCGTCGCTGTCGGGCAGCGTGTAAGTCAGCTCGAGCGTCGCCTCCTCCTCGTAGCGCAGCTCGTCGCGGAACTGGATCGTCGCGACGTGGACGCCATCGTCGTTGACCGCCGCGCTGACCTCGAGCTCACCGTCGCCATCGCTCGCCGCCACCTCGGTCGCCGCGTCGTGGATCGCGAGCTGCAGCTCGTCGAAGACGCTGAACTTGTCCGGCGGATCAGGCGTCGTGTTCGTGAAGGTCAGCTCGACGCCGACGCCGATCTCGCCGTCGTCCGGGCGCACGTCGTACGACGCGGAGCTCTCGAGGATGTAATCGGCGGCGCCGACCGCCGGGGCGTGGCCCGGCAGCGCCGCAACGACGAACACGAGCCAGGCCAGCAGGACGGCCGCGGACCGACGCGATCGGATCATGCGCGGCCGAGCAGGCGCGACAGGATGGAGCGCCGCCGCGGTTTCGGGGGCGGCGGCTCCCACGCTGGCATCGACGACTCGACCTCGGCGCGGTACGCGGCCGTCAGCTCGGGGTGCCGGCTCGCACGTCCACTCCAGTCCGGCAGGACGCCGCGGTCGGCGACCGCCGCCGCGGTCTCGTCGAGCAGCCGGTCGGCGACGACGGACAGGCGAACGAGCCCACGGCCGAGCTCGTCGCGATCGAGCGCCGCCGTCGGCAGCTCCGTCATGAGCATCGGTCGGTCGTCATCGGTCATGGCGAACTTCACGAATGGATAGTCGAAGTTGGCATGCAGCATCCGGGCATACGTCCGCTTGGGGATCTCCATGGCCTCGAGCCCATAGTATGCCCACAGCGAGCAGCCGATTCCGGCCACCCACGCCACGGTGACGCGAAGGTCGAAGCGCCGGTGGCCGTCGAGGACGACGTCCCTGCTGATCGCGCGGCCCGACGGATCGGCGGCTGATCCGACGACCTCGAGGCCCAGCTCGCGCAGCCAGCGGTCGATCGGCGGCGCCTCGAGATCCGGATCAGCCGCCGCCGCCATCGCCGTTGCCCGGTGGGCCGTTGCCGTTGCCCGGGCCGCCTTCCTCTGGCGGCGGTTCCGGCTCCGGACCGGGGGTCGGCTCCGGACCCGGGGTCGGGGCGAGGCGCTCGCCGCAGACCGAGGGGAAGCCGGACTCGCCGTAGAGCGGCGCGATGGCGAACTGGACGCGCAGGTCCTCCTGGTAGCGGAGCGGATCGCCACGGGCGCCCGTCTGCCCGTTCACGACGCGGTCCGACCAGGTGTCGGCGGCCGTGATCCACTCGTTCGGGCGATCCGGCGTGGCCGTCGCCTCGTACAGTTCAAGGTCGAGGCAGCCGCCGCGGTGCACGTTGTCCACCGGTGGCACGGTCCCCTCGAGGAACGGCAGCACGATCGTCCGCCCGCAGGCTCCGCTCGGCGACATGCCCGTCCAGCGGCACACGTTCGCCATGACGATGCCTTCGGGCTGCTCGAAGCTCGTCTGGCCGACCGGTGTCTGGTTGTTCCACTGCCACGGCTGGTTGAGCGCCAGCTCCATGAACTCCTGCCACAGGTAGAGCGGCCCGTCGGCGCTGAAGAGCCCGCGCGAGGCCTGGGTCGACATCGACTCCTGGTTGTTGTTTCCCATCCAGACCCCGGTCGTGAGGCTGCCCGGCACGTAGCCGAACCCGGACACGTCGCGGAAGTCGTTCGTCGTCCCCGTCTTGAAGCCGGCCGGCCGGCGCTGGCCGTCGGCCGTGTTGAGCTGTGCACGGTCCCCCCACAGGATGTTCCGCGCCTCGTCGGTGTTCCCCTCGAGGATGAAGTGCGGCAGGTACGCCTCCGCGCGCGTCATCGGCTGCGTGACCGCCGGCCCGTTGTCCTCGCGCGTGTAGACGACCCGGTTGTTCCGGTCGCGGATCTCGATGATCGTCGTGGCCGGATGCAGCTCGCCCTGCGCCGCGAACGTCGTGTACGCCTGGGTCATGTTCGTCAGGTTGACCGGGACGGCCCCGAGGGCGAGGGTCAGGCCCGGGTCCTGGGCCATGATGTAGTCGGCGCTCGCGATGCCGAGCGACTCGGCGAAGTCGGCCGTCGTCCGCGATCCGACGAGGTACTGCATCTTGACCGACGGGATATTCAGGGAGTAGCGGAGCGCGTCGACCGCCAGGACCGGGCCGTGCTCGCGGTTGTCGGCATTCGTCGGCCGGTACGAGCTCGACCCGCCGAGCCCGAACTCGGTCATCGCGTCGACGAGCATCGTCGCGACCGTCGCGCTGCGCGACTTGAACGCGGATGCGTACGTGATCGGCTTGAAGGCCGATCCGGGCTGGCGCAGCGAGAGGGCGGCGATGTCGTACTGGCCCCGGACCCGCGGGTCCTCCCGGTTCCGGTAGTCGACCGATCCGACATAGGCGACGATCTCGCCGGTCGCCGAGTCGATCGACACCATCGCCCCGTTGTTCACGTTGTACGGATTGAGCTTCGTGACCCACTCGCTGACGAGGCGCTTCGCCTCCTGCTGCAGCTCGTAGTCGAGGGTCGTCGTGATCCGGTAGCCGCCGATGCGCACGGCCGCCTTCGGGTCCTCCACGCCGAGCGCCGCGAGGATGCGCTCCGCCTCGAGCTGGACGCGGAAGCTGAAGTGGGGCTCGACGAGGATGCTCGTGAGGCGGCTCGGGTTCATGTCGAGCCAGCTCGTGTTGCGCGCCTCGCGCGCCTGGCTGGCGGTGATGTACCCCTCCTCCTGCATCGCGCCCAGGACG
>DATKDB010000161.1:0-12695 GCA_035512895.1 Binatia bacterium
ACTGGCAGGACCTGCGCTGCCCGTGCCACGGGGCGAGCTTCGACCTCGCCGGACGGCTGGCGAACGGTCGCCGCGCCTGGCGCTCCGAGGGTGCATACCACGGCGACGCGAATGCCTACCCGAGCGAGCTGCCGGACCTCGTCAGGCCTCGCGTCAAGGTCGCCGACGACCTGATCTGGGTCTGGACGGCGCAGGCCTAGAAGCGGACGACCTCGAAGAGATAGCCGATCAGGTACGGGATCGCCAGCACGACGAGGATGAGGGCGAGGACGATCCCGGCGTAGAGGAAGAGGCTCAGGTCCGGTGCCCCGGCGCGCTCCGGCGGCGGCGTCAGGCGCTTCGGCAGATGCGACGGGCGGCGCGGCCGCCGATGCTCGTACTTGTGCGGCTGGGTCAGGTCCGGCATCCGGAAGCGCGACTCGGGCATCGGTTACTCGTAGACCTCCGGGTTGACCGGCGTCGGCAGGCGCTCGCCGCGCAGGCCGGCGAGCAGGTTGGCGGCGGCCATCGCGGCCATCCTGCCACGCGTCACCCTCGAGGCCGAGGCGATGTGCGGGACGACGAGACAGTTCGGCAGCTGCACGAGCGGGTGATCGGCCGGCAGCGGCTCGGGCTCGGTCACGTCCAGGCCGGCGGCGAAGATCTCGCCGTCGCGCAGCGCACGATCGAGCGCCTGCGGATCGACGACCGGCCCGCGAGACGTGTTGACGAGGACCGCGGTCGGCTTCATCGCTTGAAGGGCGTCCGCGTCGATGAGGTGATGGGTCTCCTCGGTCAGGTTGACGTGCAGGCTGATGAAGTCCGACGTGCCGAGCAGCTCATCCATCTCGACTCGGCGCGCGCCCAGCTCCGCCTCGTCGGCGGGCGAGGCCGGGTGGACGTCGTGGTACACGATCTCCATCCCGAAGCCGCGGCCACGCCGGGCCATCTCGCGTCCGATCCGTCCGAACCCTACGATGCCGAGCCGCGCCCCGTGGACGTCGACCCCCATGAGCAGCATCGGGCCCCAGGTCTTCCAGTTCCCGTCCCGGACGTAGTCGACCGACTCGGGAATTCGCCGCGCGGCGGCCATGAGGAGCGTGAAGGCCAGGTCCGCGGTCGTCTCGGTCAGGACGCCGGGGGTGTTGCCGGCCGGGATGCCGCGTCGCGTGCAGGCAGGGACGTCGATGTTGTCAAACCCGACCGCGAAGTTGCTGACCACCTTGAGCTGCGGGCCGGCCGCGTCGAGCAGCTCGTCGTCCACGGTGTCGGTGAGGAGCGACAGGAGACCGGCGACGCCCTGCACGCGCCGCAGGAGCTCGTCTCGCGGCGGCGGGAGCTGATCGGTCCATAGGTCGACCTCGCAGGCCTCTCGAACGGGATCGAGCCCCTCGTCTGGGATGACGCGGGTGACGAGGACGCGAGGCCTCATCGTTGCCCGCGCGACTGGTCCGGACTCACAGGAGGCGTGCATTGCGCGGCCCAGATCGCCCGTGAAGCGCTCCGGTTCACGCCTGGTGTGAATCCTGACGGTTCCGGAGGGGTCCCACGGCCATAACGCACGCCTCGTGTGAATCCGGACGGTTCGCGACTGACGCGAGGCCTCATGCGCCGGCGCCGACGAGCTCGCCGGTGCGCTCGAGCTTCGCGAGCGACTCGGCGACGCGCTCGAGCGCGGTAGTGAGGTTCTCCCGCGAGTTCGCGTAGCTGAAGCGCAGGTGGCCCTCACCGTGCACGCCGAAGGCCGTGCCGGCCAGGCCGCAGACGCCGGCGTCGTAGAGCAGGTGGTCGGCGATCTCGGCGCTGCTCCGTCCGAAGCTCGCGACGTTCGGGAACGTGTAGAACGCGCCCTGCGGCATGACGCAGCTCACGCCGGGGATCGCGTTCAGGCCGTCCACCATGAGCTGGCGGCGAGCCATGAACTCGTCGCGCATCGCCTCGGTCGCGTCCTGCGGCCCGGTCAGCGCCTCGACGGCGCCGGCCTGCGCGAACGCGTTCGTGCACGAGACGCTGTTGATGACGAGCCGGCTGAAGGACGGCACGAGCCACTCGGGCAGCACGCCGTATCCCATCCGCCAGCCGGTCATCGCGAACGTCTTGCTGAAGCCGTCGAGCGTGATCGTGCGCTCGGCCATGCCTGGCAGCGTCGCGATGCTCAGCAGCTTCCCCGAGTACTGCAGCCGGCCGTAGATCTCGTCGGCCAGGACGACGAGGTCGTGCTCGACCGCGAGCTCCGCGAGGCGCCGGATGTCGGCGTCGGTGAGGATGGAGCCGGTCGGGTTGTGCGGCGTATTGAAGACGAGGAGCTTCGTCCGATCGGTGATCAGGCTCGCCACTTCGTCGACGTCCATACGGAAGTCGTTCGCCTCGCGCAGTGGGGCGGCCACGGGCGTGCCGCCAACGAAACGGGCCATCGACTCGTAGATCGGGAAGCCCGGGTTCGGGTAGATGACCTCGTCGCCCTCGTCGATGAGCGTGAGCATGGCGTAGAACATGATCGGCTTGGCGCCGGGCGTGACGACGACCCGCTCGGCCGTCGTCTCGATCCCCTTCCAGCGCTTCACGTCCTCGACGATCGCCTCGCGCAGCGGAGCGATCCCGACGGCGGCCGTGTAATGGGTCGCACCCTCGTCGAGGAGCGCCCGCGCGGCGGCCTCGGAGACGTTGCGCGGGGTATCGAAGTCGGGCTCGCCGAGCTCGAGATGGATGACCGAACGACCGGTTGCCTCCAGGGCTCGGGCTCGTGCCGCTGCCTCGAACGCGGTCTCGGTCCCGATCCGCTCCATGCGGCTCGCAAGTTTCACGACTGGATGCCTCGTGCGGGTGGCTCGCCAGGCTCGGGAGTCCCTAGTGTACCGATGCGCGCTTCCATCGGTCCCGTTGCAGGCTCCCGGCGCCGGGTTGCTATACTTTCCAGAGCGACATTCCGACACAGCGACGCGCTCGCAGCGCCAATCAGGGAGACCGATACGAACATGACGATGTCAGAGACTCCTCGCGAGTCGATCTCGATGACCGGCGGCGCCCCGAGCGGTGAGCTGCTCGTCTCGGTCACCGAGGCGGCCGGCAGGAAGGTGCTCGAGCTGCGCGACCGCGAGGGGAAGGCCGATGCGCGCCTGCGCCTCTTCGTGAAGAGCGGCGGCTGCTCCGGCTTCAGCTACGGCCTCGCCTTCGACGACAAGGTCAACGAGGGCGACCGGGTCGAGGACCATGCCGGCGTGCCGGTCGTGATCGACCAGTTCAGCCAGCAGCACGTCGCGGGCGCCGAGATCGACTACGTCGACTCGCTCATGGGCTCCGGCTTCGCGATCAACAACCCGAACGCCGTCAGCAGCTGCGCCTGTGGCTCGTCCTTCAACACCGATGGCTCGCCCGCGAAGGCCGGCGGCTGCGCCCACTGACCCCGCGCTTCCTCCCGAACGAAAGCCCCGGCCTCGCGCCGGGGCTTCTTTCGTCCCGAGAGGCCGGGTAACATGCTCCGATGAGTAGCACGTTTGCGGCCACACCCTCGGCCGCCGAGGACCTGCGCCGCTCGTTCGCCGCGGCCTGGGGCTCCATCGGCGCCGCGTGGGGCATCGCCCCGTCCACCGCCGCCGTGCAGGGCTATCTCCTCGTCTCGGACGGGGCCCAGTCGGAGCCGGAGGTCCGCCGCGCCCTCGGGATGAGCCATCGCGCCGCAAGCCTGGCCCTGACGCAATGCGAGGAGTGGGGCCTGATCGAACGCGCCGACAGCCCGCGCCGCTCCGGGCAGCGGGGCCCCGCGGCGGCGGCATGGACCGTCGTCGACGACCACTGGGAGTGGTTCCGTCGCGTCGCGTCAGCGCGCAAGGAGCGCGAGACCGATCCGGTGCTGCCGGTCATCGCTCGCTGCACCGATGAGGCCCGCGCGGCGGCAGCGCTCGACGCGGACCCCGAGGTGGCCCGCCTGGCCGATCGCTTCGCCGCCCTGCTCCAGTTCGTGGAACGGTTCGACCGAGGGGTCGAGACGTTCGTGCGCGGAGATGCGCGCGCCATCGAGGGCGTCTTCGCGGCCCTCGACCGGCTCGACCCGGGGGCCGTCGACCGGCTGTGGAGCCTCGTCGGCGATCTGGGACCCGATGACCTGGTTCGCGCCCTCGAGGCGCTGGCGAAGCTGCCGGCCCCGGCCGCGAGACGCCTCATCGCGCTGTCGGATCAGCCGGTCCTGCAGAAGCTCCTCGGACTGCGCTGAGGCTACTCGCCCGAGCCGTCGTCCTCGAAGACCGCGGCACCGGCTCGTACCGCCGCGCGTCCCTCGCCACCCAGCGCGGACGGCAGCGGGCGCGGAATCGCGACCCGCGTGACGTGGCGCTCGACGAGCTCGCGCGTGCCGGCGATGCCGAGCTCGTCGAAGAGCAGGCCGAACTTTGCGCGCAGGTTCGCACCGATCTCCTCGGCAGCCGCCGTCGGCAGGGTCCAGAGCCGCCGCTTGAACGGACCGATCGCCTTCTTGCGCGTCTTGTACAGGAACTGCTCGTCGGTCTCGCCCTCCTTGCGCTCATCGGCGCAGTTGGCGACGCACCACTCCATCATCTCGGCGCGCAGCCCGTCGGGGAGCCCGCCGCCGTCGTAGAGGATGTTCTGGAAGCCGGTGGCGAGGTGGATCTCCGCGGTGCCGTTCGCCGGGAAGTGGTCGAACGCGTCGTCGGGCAGGGTAGAGGCACCGTGCTGGACGCAGCCAGCCATGCCGTACTCCTCGCGCGCCACGGTCGACAGGCGACGCAGCGTGTCGAAGTCGATGCTCACCGCGGCGATGCTGCCATCCGGCATCGGCACCCCGCCATGGCTCGTCCCGGTCTGGATGCTCACCTTGCTGATCGGCTCGACACCCGCGCAGCGCTCGAGGTAGCCGTCGAGGTAGGCGCGCAGTTCGCCTTCCGTCGAGTTCGACTTCCCCACCTCGCCGATCTCCCCTCCGACGCTGATCGTGACCCCGTCCGGCTGGAGCTCGCGAACGAGCCGCGTGAGCGCCGCCGTGTTCTCGGCGTTGACCCGCTGCTGCTCGGCGACCGTCGGCTGCGAGAGGTCGACGAGCGTCGAGCTGTCAATGTCGATGTTCAGGAAGCCGGCCGCCACCGCCTCGCGCGTCAGGTCGCGCAGGCCGTCGAGCTCGGCGTCGGGATCGACCGCCCACTTCGTCGCGTTGAACTGGAAGTGGTCGCCCTGGAGGAAGACCGGCGAGCGCCACCCGGATCGCATGGCGGCCGCGAGGATGACGGCGGTGTACTCCGCCGGGCGCTGGTCGGTGTACGACATCTCGCTCTTCGCGATTTCGAAGATGACCGTCGCGGCATCGCGCTCGAGCGCCGCGGCGAACGCCTGGCGCGCGGTCAGGTACGTCGACGCGCGCACGTTGATCGCCGGGACCGTGAACGCGGTGGCGGGGACCTCGCCCCGGCCGCGCGCCCGGTACAGCTCGTGGATCGAGGCGGAGCCGCAGCCGATGGCCTGCGACGCGCTCCAGATGATCCAGCGCGCGGCGTCACGCATCGCCTCGTCGTCGTGGAAGACGGCCGCGAAGGCGAGCTCGTCCATGAGCTCCCCGCGCAGCGCGGCCTCGTCCTGGACCTCGAGGCCGCTCGCGCCGATCGTGGCGACGCCCCCCAGCCGCGCGCGCAGATCGATATCGGTGGCGATGCTCATGCCGTCCATCCTACCGAAGCCCCGAGACGAGCGTGAAGGCGAGGAGGGGCGCGACGAGCAGGCCGAGCGTCGCGGCGAGGACGTACCAGTCGCGTGCCGCCCGCACGTCCGCCACGCCGCGGGCCCGCAGGCCGGTCGTCCACCAGCGCACCGCGGAGAGGCCGACGACGTAGAGGCCGGCGGCCGTCAGCGCGACGCCGATGCCGAAGGGACGGACGCGCTCGCAGTCGCCGAACGCGAGCGGCCCGCCGGGCGGACACGGGGCGAGCAGCTCGGCCCCGACGAGGAGGCCAGTCACGACGACGACGAAGGCCGACCAGGTGACGTGGCCCAGCATCGAGCGGCTCAGCGCCGGGCGAGCTCGCTGCTGAGGCGCGCCGCCTCGTCGGCCTCGCGACGGGTGATGCGCCGGAACTCGAAGTAGAGGTAGACGCAGGCCGCGGCTCCCAGGCCGGCGACGATCATCCCGAAGGCGACGGCAGGCAGCGGAAAGCGCGGCGGCCAGAACGACCCGCCGGCGAGGTTGAACGCCATGAGCGGGATGATGAGGAGGACCGTGAGCAGGTAGTTCAGCAGGACGAAGATCCGGATCGCCGACCAGCCGAAGCCGCGGCGGCCACGGGCCGCCTGCACGAGGAGGGCGAGCACGATGATCATCGCGAAGCTGCCCAGCCCGACGCCGTTGGCGACGAGGAAGCCCACGTCGGCGCTGAAGCGCAGGAACGGGATCTCGACGGTGAGCAGGTAGTACACGTAGTTCGCGATGTAGAAGACCATGAAGTACACGAACAGGAAGAGCGGCACGCCCTTCAGGACGGCAACGAGCCAGGTCTCATGGCCGTAGAGGAACCAGCTCATGAAGTCGTCCGACCAGCCGAGGGCGCGGCTCAGACCACCCCGCGGCCGGTAGACCGGATACGACGTCGTGCTCATCTCGTCGTTACTCCCCCGTCTGCTCGAGCAGGAACGTGATCAGGGCCTGGAGCGCGCTCTCGCTCAGCTCCCCCTCCGGGTGCGGAGGCATCGCGGTCGACTCGCCGTCGTTGTAGTTCCCGGCCGAGTCCCGGATCCACAGCTCGAGGAAGTTGCGCGGGTCCTCCTCGTAGTCGGCGATCATCTGGTCGAGTCCCGAGGGCTCGATCGGCAGGTCGGTGATCACTCCGGAGCCGATCGTCTGGATGTTCGGCCCGGCAGCGGTGCCCTCGAGCTCGGCGCCGTGGCACATCGCGCAGCCGGCCGTGGAGTAGACCTCGGCGCCCGCCTCCGCCGTGTCGGGGACGTCCTCGATCGGCTCCTCCGCCGCCTCCGCCGCCCACGCCTCGACGAGCGTCACGACCGCCTCGATCTGCTGAACGTTGAGCGGCCCACCGACCTCGGCGCTCCAGGCCGGCATCAACGAGTTGACGTTGCCCGAGGCGACGACGCCGCCATAGCTCACGACGAGGTGGACGTAGTTCGGGTTGGCTCGCAGCTTCTCGGCGATGCTGCGCGAGCGCAGGTTCGGGCCGATCACCCGCGACTCCTCGTCGCCGCCGGTCCCGTCGGCTCCGTGGCACTGGGCGCAGCCGGCGGCGGCGGGCTCGGACGGATCGTCGCTGTAGATGATCTCGCCGAAGTGGAGCAGCTCCTCGTCCTGCGCGGTCGCCACGCCCTCACGCCGCTGCCCGTCGGTGTACCAGTACAGCATGGTAAAGGCGGCCATGATCGTGACGAGGATGACGCCGGTCGTCTTGAGTCGCATCGTCTAGCCCGAGCAGTGGGGCATGTCGTCGGGGGCGCGATCGTCGAAGGTGACCGACCCCGGCGGCGAGCCCGAGATGACCTCCCGCGTGTTCACGACGTACACGCCGTCCGCCACGCTCACCTCGAAGCGATCCATGCCGCGCGGCGCCGGGCCATCGCGCTTCTCTCCAAGGACCGTGTACTTCGATCCGTGGCAGAGGCACTCGAACCACTGGCTCGCCTCGCACAGCTGCGGCACCTGGCAGCCCAGGTGCGGGCACTTCCGCCACAGGGCGAGAACGGATCGCTCGTCGAGCGGGAGCTCCGGGTCGACGTCGGCGCCGGGATCCTCGATCGGCGAGGCGACCGTGCCGTTCCCGTCGACCCGAGCCTTCGCGGCCGGGACATTGACGAAGAAGATGTTCGCCGCGTTGTACACGTACGGAAGCCCCTCGCTCCACTGCGGCGCCTGGATGTTGATGTCGGCCACCGTGCCCAGGGCGATCTCGGCCCCGAGCCCCTCGGTCAGGTTCGGCCACAGGAAGGCCATCGTTCCGCCGAGGAACTCGAGCGACAGGATGCCGACGCCGACGCCGAGCATGCGGCGCATGAACCCGCGCCGGCTGATCTCTCCGGCGCGAGGTCCGCGAACCTCGCCGTAGGACTGGTGTGTCATAGGTTGAAGAACAGCCCCTCCCATGGCCAGACCCATGCCCAGCTCGGGCCGCGGAAGAAGGAGCCGATGATCGTCGTGATCAGGCCGGCGGCCATCAGGCACATGAAGAAGACCCACATGAGCTTGCGATCGCGGACGGCCCTGTACGGGGTGCGATCGATGTACGGGATCGCCATCAGCCCGCCGAGATAGACCGGGATGATGAGCACGCCGGCGACGGTCGCGTTGAAGTAGCTGAGGATCTCCTGCAGGCCGAGGAAGTACCACGGCGCCTTCGCCACGTGCGGCGTGACGGACGGATTCGCCATCTCCTCGAGCGGGGCGGTGATGTACACGCTCGTGACGACGAGCAGCCCGGTGATGAGCATCGCCATGACGAACTCGGCGCGCAGGAGGTGCGGCCAGGTGAGAAGCGTCTCGTCCGGGCGCTTGTCCACGCGGACCATGGACTCCTGCTTGACGTACGCCAGCAAACGGAAGCGCTCCGTCCCCGGGACACCCGGCGGCCCGGGCAGCTTCGGGCCGGTCCCCGGGCTCACGACCGGCGCGCGGTCGGGGGCCTGGGTCGGCGCGTTCTTGTCGGCGGTGGCGTTCGGTCGCTTCTCGATCGTCATCGGTCCTATCCCTAGCCTACACCGGTCCGCTGATCCCGCCGTCCTTCCGGATTCGCCAGAAGTGGACGATCAGGAAGATGGCGGTGATGAGCGGCAGGGCGATGACGTGCAGCACGTAGAAGCGCAGCAGCGTGCCCTGGCCGATCTGGATGCCACCGAGCAGCATGAAGCTCGACTCCTGGCCGAGCAGCGGAGCGTAGACCGCCATCTGCGTGCCGACGGTGATGGCCCAGAAGGCGATCTGGTCCCAGGGCAGGAGATATCCGGTGAAGCTGAGTGCGAGCGTGAAGAAGAGCAGCAGCACGCCGACCACCCAGTTGAACTCGCGCGGTGGCTTGTAGGCGCCGTGGTAGAAGACGCGGATCATGTGCAGGAAGACGGTCAGGACCATGAGGTGCGCGGCCCAGCGATGCATGTTGCGCACGAACGCGCCGAAGGCGACCGAGGCTTCGATGGCCTGGATGTCCTGGTACGCGCGGCTGACCGACGGGACGTAGAAGAACATCAGGTACAGCCCGGTGACGGTGAGCGCCAGGAAGAGGAAGAAGCTGATCCCGCCGAGGCAGAACGTGTACGTGTAGCGCACCGCGTGGCGCTTGACCCGCACCGGGTGGAGGTGCAGGAACACGTTGTTCATGACCGCCAGGGCGCGGGTCCGGCTCGTGTTCGGGTACGGCTGCCGGAAGAGGCTGCGCCACAGCGCCGTCTCCTTCAGGTAGCGCACGACCGAGTTGCCGCCGTCGCCGTTGCTCATCGGTCCACCGCGGCGCCGGCCTGCTGGCCGACCTGCCCGAGCACGTTGTCCTTGTAGCTCTCCAACAGAACCTTCCCGTCAGGCGTGAACCGCTCGAGCTCGAGGCGGTCCATCGTGATGCAGTTGGTGGGGCAGCGCTCGACGCACAGGTTGCATCGGATGCAGCGCTCCTCGTCAATGATCATCGCGATCCCGCGCGGCCACGCCTGGAAGAAGCCCTGCTCCGGATCGTCGCCGCCGACCTGCGCCTTGTCGATCATGTAGATCACGCCCTCGGGGCAGACATCGGCGCAGAGCCCGCACAGGATACAGCGGGGCCCGTCGATGTTGATGTTGTGGTTGCACTGCAGGCAGCGTGTGCCCTCGGAAATCGCACTGCGCGTGTCGTAGCCGACCTCGACGAGGCTCGTGAAGTCGCGGCGCAGCTCGGGCGGCGCCATCGGGATCTCCTGCCGGTGCGTCGCCTCGTAAAAGCGCGGCATGTCGTGGTCGAGCGACTGCGTGATCACGGCCCGGTTGATGACCGGCAGCTCCTCGAGCTCCTCGCCACGCAGGCCGGCCAGCCAGCGATCGACCGATCTGGCGCAGCGGCGCCCGAGGCCAGCGGCCTCGATGATCGTGGCCGGGCCGGTGACGAAGTCGCCGACCGCGAAGATGCCGTCGACGCTCGTCCCGAACGTGTCGGCGTTGATGACGACGTTGCCGCGGTTGAACTCGAACGTCAGGTCGTTCAGCGACCTGCCCTGCGCGTCCCGCGGCGTCGTGCCGTTCAGGGGCTCCGTGCGCCACGAGCTGAGCGAGCCGCCCTCGACGACGGTGCGCGTATCGGTCACGCCGACGTGCCGGTTGAGCTTGGCGCCGAACTCGCCGAGGACGTTGTTGTCCGAGGCCTGGCTCGTGCACGGGATGACCATGTCGCAGGCGACGTCGAACTCGCTGCCCGGGATCGGCTCCGCGCTGCGCCGGCCGCTGGCGTCGGGCGGCCCGAGCCGGGTGCGCACGAAGCGCATGCCGCTGACCTTGCCCGTCTCGTCGGCGAGGACCTCGACCGGCGAGCTGAAGTACTCGAACGCGACGCCCTCGAAGCGCGTCTCGTGCTGCTCCTCCTCGTCGACGACCATCTCGTCGGGGCCGCGGCGGTAGACGATCGTCGAGGTCTTCGCGCCCAGCCGGAGCGCGGTGCGACTCGAGTCCATGGCGGTGTAGCCGCCGCCGATGATGACGACGTGCTCTCCGACCCATTGGGGCTGGCCGAGGTTCGCGCGCTTCAGGAAGTCGACGCCGTAGATGACACCGTCGAGCTCCTCGCCGGGCGTGTTCATGGCGACCGGGTACATGCACCCGGTCGCGACGACGACGGCGTCGTGCTTCGCGCGCAGCTGCTCGATCGTGATGTCACGCCCGATCTCGACGTTGTAGTGGAACTGCACGCCGTGCTTGGCGACCCAGTTGACGTCGAGCTCGATGACGTCCCGTGGCAGCCGGAAAGCCGGGACGCCGATGAGCGTCGTGCCGCCACCCGACGGCAGCGCCTCGTAGACGTGGACCTCGTGCCCCCAGCCCCCGAGCTCCTTCGCGGCGGCCAGGCCGGCCGGGCCGGCACCGATGACCGCCACGCTCCGGCCGGTCGGCGGCTGGACGACGACGTTGTCGGGCATGTTGTTGCTGTAGTGCCAGTCGACGAGGAATCGCTTCATCGCGCGGATGGCGAGCGGCTTGTCGATGTCGGCCCGACGGCAGGCCTTCTCGCACGGCGCGCTGCACACGTAGCCACAGATGGCCGCGACCGGATTCGGGTCGCGCGCGAGGATGTAGCCCTCCTCGAAACGACCCTCCGCGGCCAGCATCAGGTAGCCCCGGCAGTTCGTGTTGACCGGGCAGCCTTCCTGGCACTCGATGTTGCACTGAAGCCAGTCGACGCCGACCTCGGCGGTCTGGAACCTCAGCGGAATCGCGGTATCGCTGATCACGGCGGCGTGGTCGCTCTCCGGGCGGCGTTAACCATGGGGCTATCAGGAGCGGCGAGGCCGATGCTACCCGCTCTCGCGCTCGCCGTGCAAGGCGAGGGCCAGTCGCGGGTCATTGCGCGAAGTACGCGAACATGACCCGGCGCACCAGGGGGGCGGCGTCGGAGCCGCCGGTGCCGAGCGGGATGAAGTTCAGGACGGTCGCGACGCTGATGTCCGGATCGTCGGCCGGGGCGTAGGCCGGGAACCAGGCGTGCGGGTCGGGAGTGCCGGTCTCGGCCGTGCCGGACTTGCCGGCCACCGGGATCCCGAAGCCGGCAAAGGCGGCGGTGCCGGTGCCGTACGGCAGGGTCACCACGGCCTGGAGGGTATCGGTCACGAACGCCAGGTCGGCGGGATCCACCGGGATCTCGCTGGCCACGGTCGGCTCGACCTGCTCGACCAGCGTGCCATCGGGCAGCGTGGCGCTCGTCAGAATCCGCGGCGTCCACAGCGTCCCGCCGTTGCCGATTGCCGCGTAGGCGTTGGCGAGCTGAAGCGGCGTGCCCAGGAAGGCGCCCTGGCCGATCGCCAGCTGGATCTGCTCGAAGCCGGAGTATCCGCCTCGGCCGTTCTCGGCCAGCCAGGCGTCGTCGGGCACGATGCCGGTCTCCTCGACCAGGAAGCCGATCCCGGTCGGGGCGCCGAAGCCGAAGTCCATGAGCAGGTCGGTCAGTGCCGTTTCCTGGCGCTCGTAGACCTCGAAGGCCAGCGGCATGTATGTCGTGTTGCAGCTGAAGGCCATCGACTCGGCGAGGCCGACCTGGCCCGGCAACGTGTGATCCATGTAGTTGCGGAAGGTGAACGTCCCGTACTGCCAGGTCGGCGGGCAGGTCCGGGTGCTGGCGGGCGTGACGACACCCGTCTGGAGCGCCGCGACCAGGGTGAACGGCTTGAAGGACGACCCGGCCGGGTATGCGCCGAGGACGGCCTTGTTGAAGACCTGCGCCTGGCCGGCGGGAGTCAGCGGCACCCCTCCGAGCGTCGTGCCGAGCGTCATCGAGTTCGGGTTGAACGCCGGCTGGCTGGCGAGAGCCCACACGTCGCCGCTGCGCGGATCGATCACCGCGGTCGCGGCCTGCGCGTAGGGGGCGAGCGCATCCTGCGCGGCGAGCTGGAGGTTCGGCCGCAGCGTGATGGCCACGTCGGCTCCCGGCACCATCTCGGTCTCGTACAGGACCGCCTCGCCTCCGTCGGCGTCGACCGCCACGAGCGTCCAGCCCGGTGTGCCGCGCAGGAGGTTCTCCGCGCCGTACTCGAGGCCCGAGCGACCGTCGACGGCG
>DATKDB010000162.1:0-24613 GCA_035512895.1 Binatia bacterium
CCTTCGTCTGTGCGCGGCACCTCTCCGAGGGGTGACGCTGACCGGTCGCCCCGTGTACCATGCGCTCCGGCCCAGGACGGGCACCCCCACAGCAGACCGCGCGCCGGTAGCTCAGTGGATAGAGCGTCGGCCTCCGGAGCCGAAGGTCGCAGGTTCGAATCCTGTCCGGCGCGCCAGACTCCAATAATGCGGACGGACGGTATGATGTGCGCCGATGCGCCGCCGCCGCCCGTGAATACGGGCCCTTGGGGGAGTCCCGTCGGTCGGCATGATTCGCCGCTCGCACCCGCGACGCGGCCATGGAGGAGAGACATTGAAGCACCTGCGATTCCTGGCAGTGCTCGTCGCGATCATGATGTTCGCGGTGGCCTGCACCAGCGGAGGGGATGCGTCCCCGGGTACCGACGAGTCCGAGGCGCCATCCGGTCCCGAGGCCTGGCCCGACGAGCTCGTCATGGGCTTCGTGCCCTCTCGCGAGGCTGACACCCTCGTCGAGGACATCGACGCGATGACCGCCGCACTGGCCGCAGCTCTCAGCGAGCAGGCCGGGCGCGACATCACGGTCGAGGGCTTCGTCCCATCCGACTACACCGGCCTCGTCACGGCCATGGAGAGCGGCCAGGCCCACATCGGTGCGTTCGGTCCGTTCTCCCTGCTCCAGGCGCGCGACCGAGCCGGCGCGGAGATCATCCTGCAGTCGGAGCGCTTCGGAAGCGCCACGTACCACACCCAGTTCATGACGAACGACCCGGACAAGTACTGCGATGACGAGCCGGTCGTCGTCGACGAGGAGACCGGGTGGATGAACTGCAACGGCACGGCCGACGCGGACGAGGGCCCGGTTGCGGAGGAGAAGATCGCCGAGATCGAGGCAGGCACGACCGTGTCGTTCGTCGAGCAGGCATCGGCGTCGGGATACATCTTCCCGGCCACGATCTTCCTGAACAACGGGATCGATCCGGAGACCGATCTCGACGCGATCTTCGCCGGCGGGCATGATGCCTCGGTCGTCGCCGTCTGCGACGGGGACGCCGAGGTCGGCGTGGCGTTCGACGATGCGCGCGGTGCCGCCGAGACGGAGTGCGACATCGCCGAGAACGTGATCGTGTTCGCCTACGGCCCCGAGATCCCGAACGACGGGTGGGCGGTTGCGGGCGACCTGCCGGATGACCTCAAGGAGGCCATCAAGCAGGCACTGCTCGACTACGCCGGGACCGAAGAGGGCCAGGCGACGCTCAACGAGATCTACGAGATCGACAACCTCGTCGAGGCCGATCTGGACGCGTTCACGATCGTCGAGGATGCCGCGCGCGAGCTCGGCATCGAAGGCGACTGAGCACCTGAGCGAGAGGGGCGGGCCCGGCACGGGTCCGCCCCTTTCCGTCATCTCATGATTCGATTCACGAACGCGTCGGTCGTCTACCCCGGCGGCGTCCACGCGCTCAAGAACGTCACCCTGGAGATTCCCGACGGCCAGATGATGGTCATCGTCGGGCTGTCGGGTGCCGGAAAGTCCACGCTCATTCGCGCGATCAACGGGCTCGTGCCGCTGTCCGACGGTGACATCACGATCGACGACGTCAGCGTCCGGAAGGCAGGACCGAAGAAGCTGCGCGAGATCCGTTCGAAGATCGGCATGATCTTCCAGACCTTCAACCTCGTGAACCGGACGACGGTCCTGAACAACGTCCTCATGGGGCGCCTGCACGGCGCGGGCACGATGCGGTCCGTCCTCGGCTGGTACAAGGCGGAGGACGTCGAGATCGCGATGCAGGCCCTCGAGCGCGTCGGGATCGTCGAGAAGGCGTACGTGCGGGCGAGCAATCTCTCCGGTGGCCAGCAGCAACGGGTCGGCATCGCCCGCGCCCTGGCACAGCAGCCGAAGATCATCCTGGCGGACGAGCCCGTCGCCAGCCTCGATCCGCCGACGAGCCACGTCGTCATGCGGGACCTGCAGCGCATCAACCGCGAGCTGAACATGACGACGATCATCAACCTCCACTTCCTCGACCTCGCGAAGGTGTACGGCGAGCGGATCATCGGCATGCGCGCCGGCGAGCTCGTCTACGACGGGACCGGGGCCCAGGCCGACGAGAACGTCTTCCGCGACATCTACGGCCGATCCCTCACAGCGGACGACGTGATGGGCGAGGCGGCCGCGGCGGGATGACGGCCGCGAGCGCGCCGCCCAGCGCGCGACCGAGACGGCCCGCCCGCTCCCTCGCCGGCCCGCTCGCACTCGTGGCATTCGCGGCGATCACCTGGTGGGCGTCGAGCGAGGAATTCGGGCTCGGCTTCGACATCCCGCGCCTGCTCACGAACCTCACCCGCGGCGCGGGCATCCTCGCCGAGTTCTGGCCGCCGGACTTCAGCGTCCTCCCGCGCACGGTCGGACCGATGCTCGAGACGATCCAGATGGCGATCATCGCCTCGCTCATCGGATGCCTCGCGGCGCTACCGATCGCCTTCCTCGCCTCGCGCGTGACGTCACCGAACTTCGCGACGTACCTGGTCGACCGCAGCGTCCTCAGCGTCGTGCGCGCGCTGCCCGACGTCCTCTACGCCCTCATCTTCGTCGCGGCCCTCGGCATCGGCCCGCTGCCGGGCATCTTGGCCCTCATCCTGTTCAACATCGCGGTCGTGGCCAAGCTGCTGTCCGAGACCGTCGACGGCGTGGACGCCGGGCCGATCGAGGCCGCGCGGGCAACGGGCGCCAACCGTCTCCTGACGGTGCGCTGGGCCGTCCTGCCGCAGGTCCTCCCGAACTACGTGGCGTACTCGCTCTACGCATTCGAGCTGAACATCCGCGCCTCCGCCGTCCTCGGCATCGTGGGGGCCGGCGGCATCGGCAACCTCATCAACGAGTTCCGTCGCTTCTTCCAGTACGACGCGCTCATGGTCGTCGTCCTCGAGATCCTCGTCCTCGTGATCATCGTCGAGTGGATCTCGATCTGGATCCGCAGGAGGCTCGTGTGACGGCACGGGGCACCAGCCGTCCGGCGAGGCCGTCGCAGCGGACGAAGCACATCGCGACGGCGCTCGTCGTCCTCGCCGTCGCCTGGGCAGTCCTCACCGTCGACGTCCGGATCGAGCGGCTGCCTCGGCTCCCCGGTCAGCTCGCCAACATCTTCAGCGAAATGTTCCTCCGGCCCAGCCCGGAGTGGGAGTACTTCGGAAGAGCGTTCGGGTACATGATGGAATCGGTTCAGATCGCCTGGCTGGGCACGATCATCGGCGCCTTCCTCTCGCTGCCGCTCGCCTTCTTCGGCGCCAAGAACATCACGAGCCCGCTCGTCTCGAACATCATCCGGCAGCTGCTCAACGCGATCCGGGCCATCCCGGAGATCCTCGTCGCCGTCGTCGTCTTCATTCCGATGGTCGGCCTCGGCGCGTATCCGGGCATGCTCGCCATCGGCGTTCACTCGGTCGGCACGCTCGGCAAGCTGGCGGCAGAGGTGATCGAGGGCATCAACCCCGGTCCGGTCGAGGCCGCCCGAGCCGCGGGTGGTAACCCGCTCCAGATCCAGCGCTGGGGCGTCCTGCCCCAGGTGCTCCCCGAGATCGTGGCCTTCTGGCTCTATCGCTTCGAGATCAACATCCGCGCGTCGGCGATCCTCGGCGCGGTCGGAGCCGGCGGCGTGGGGGAGGCGCTCGTCCAGTCGCTCGTCTACCGTCGCTACGAGCGCGCCGGGATGCTCATCATCGTCATCATCGTCGTGACGATCCTCATCGACACGGCCTCCGGCTGGCTTCGCCGACGCATCATCGAGGGCGGCGATCGTCCCTCGAAGGCGAGCGTCAGCGAGCAGCCCGAGCTCGCCGAGCTGCGCGAGGAGAGCGTGTAGCGGCCCTAGCGGCGGCGGCGCAGGAGCGGCGCCAGCTGGACCGCGGCGGCACCGACGGCCGCCAGGATCAGGCCGGTGAGCTGGAGCGCGCCGAGGCGCTCCCCGAGGAAGACGATCGCGAGGACCGCGATCTGGATCGTCATCGTGTTGTTCACGACGCTCGACTCGACGGCGGTGAGCGTGCGCAGCGTGTGGTTCCACAGGGTGAACGCGAAGGCCGTGTTCACGACCGCCAGCCACGCCACGATGACCCACCCGGCGAGGTCGAGCCGCGGCCAGCCCTCGAGCGCCAGTCCCGCGCCGAGCAGCGCGACCGCCCCGATCGCCATGCTGACGGCGGTGAGCCCGACCGGCCCGCCAAGGCGCAGCATCGCGTCGCGCGCCAATCCCCGGCCCAGGTGCGCGGAGGCGGCGGCCGCGGCGACGCATGTGGCCGCGGCAAGGAAGCCGATCGTGGCATCGGGCCCGACCTCGAACGGGCCGAAGTAGAGGAGCGCCCCGAACGTCAGCAGGCCGATGCCACCGACCTGGGCTAGCGACGGGCGTTCCGCGGACCCGGCCATCGACAGGAGGGCCACCCACATCGGGATCGAGGCGAGGATGAGGCTGACGGCCGTCGCCGGGAGCACGGCCAGGGCGGCGAACTGCGCCCCCTGCGCGACGGCGACGAAGAGGAGGCCGTAGATCGCGACGCGTGCGAGGAGCCGTCCGCCCATCGGCGCCACGACGTGCGCCGCGCGCACGGCGCGGATCCCGAACGGCAGGAGGACCGCGGCGGCCAGGGCGTAGCGCAGCCCGGCGAACGAAAGGGGCTCGAGGTCGAGGTCGTCGAGGCCGATCTTGATGAGGATCCACGAGGTCGACCACAGGAAGGTGACGAGCAGGCCCTGCAGCACGGCCAGCGCGTGCTGGCGCCCGGTCCGCGGGTCGGAGAGCATCGGTCCTTCCAGAGCCGGTCACGATAGCAGAGCGCCGATCAGGCATGATCCGACGCGATGATCGAGACCGCGCCCGCCGTCACCACCATCGTCATGCCGGGATACGAGGATTCCGGGCCCGATCACTGGCAGAGCCGATGGTGCCGCTCCGATCCCACGCTCGTCCGGATCACCGGGCTCGACTGGGACCGTCCGGAGCGCGAGTCCTGGGTGACGGCGCTTGGCGCGGCGATCGACGCCGTCCCCGGACCCGCGATCGTCGTGGCCCACAGCCTGGGAGCCGTCACGGTCGCCTGCCTCGGGCCCGCGACACCGGCCAACCTGGTCGGGGCGCTGCTCGTCACGCCGTGCGACACCGAGGCCGACACCTTCCCGGGGCGATTCGCGGCTTCGCGCCGATGCCGTCGGCTCGACTCCCGTTCCGAAGCGTGCTCGTGGCCAGCCGCAACGACCCGTGGATGCGCGGCGAGCGGGCGGTGGCGATGGCGGAGGCGTGGGGCAGCGTCCTCGTCGACGCGGGCGAGGTTGAGCACCTGAACACGGCCGCCGGATTCGGTCCGTGGCCCGCCGGCGAGCGGCTCGTGGCGGACCTGCACGCCGCGGTTGCGGCCGATGGGTGAGCGACCGCGTGGCATGATCGGTCCATGCAGGAGATGAGCGCCGCCGGCGAGTTGCGCCGCCGAGATCGCGCGGCACGCGAGGCGGAGGAGGAGCGGCTCAGCCCGTCGGCAACCCGCTCCGCGCAGAGCCGCAGCCGCGAACGCGACGAGGACCCGGACGAGTTCCGCACCGCGTTCGAGCGCGATCGCGATCGGATCATCCATTCGAAGGCGTTCCGCCGGCTAAAGCACAAGACACAGGTCTTCCTCAACCCGGAGGGTGACCACTTCGTCACGCGCCTGACGCACACGATGCAGGTGACCCAGGTCGCGCGCGCCCTGGCCGCGGCGCTGAGCCTGAACGAGCCGCTGGCCGAGGCGATCGCCCTCGGGCACGACGTCGGCCACTCCCCGTTCGGCCATACCGGCGAGGACGCGCTGAGCCCGTACTTCGACCCCGAGGAGTGGCACCACGCGGCCCAGAGCGTCCGCATCTACGAGGTGCTCGAGGACGCGAACCTGACGTGGGAGGTCCGCGACGGGATCCGCGCGCACTCGTGGAAGGTCGTCCCGCCGCCGGCCACGCCCGAGGCGTTCTGCGTCCGCTTCGCCGACCGCATCGCGTACCTCGCGCACGACGCGCTCGACGCCCTGCGCGCCGGCGTGCTGTCGCGCGAGACGTTTCCCGCCGCCGTCCTGGACCGCTTCGGCGAGCCGGGCAAGGCCTGGGTCAACTCGATGATCAACGCCGTCATCGACGAGTCGCTGCGCAGCGGCGCGGTCCGCATGGACGAGCCGACGCTCGACGTCATGAACGAGCTGCGCGACTTCATGTTCGAGCGCGTCTACCAGTCGGCGGAGCAGCAGCGCCAGCAGCGCCGGGCGATCGCCGTCATCCGCGACCTTATGGACTGGCACCTCGACCATCCCGACGAGATCCCGGACTCGTACCGCCAGGACGAGGCATCGGCCCAGACGCAGGCGGCCGACTACATCGCCGGCATGACGGACCGATTTGCGCTGGCCACTCACGACCGGCTGTTCCGGCCGACCCTGGACCTCTAGGCGGTCGGTGGCGCCGCGGTCTGGCGGAAGACCCGCAGCGCCTTCGGGCGCACCTCGAACGTGACCGGCGTCGGGCCGATGCTCACCCCGTCGGCGTGGGCGAGCAGCGCGCGCCGCCCGCCCTCGATCGTGACGCGCTTCGCCGTGTAGCCGGCGATCCGCGGCTCCCGCTGCGGCCGGCGGCGCGCCACCGTCAGGAAATGACGGATCACGTCCAATCGGCTCATGCCGCGGAAGACGGCGACGTTCAGGAGCCCGTCGGTCGGATCGGCGTCGGTCGAGACGGCGAATCCCATCCCGTGGTACGGGCCGTTGCTGACCGTGACGGCCGGCGAGCCGGTGCGGTACGTCCGGCCGTCGATCGTGATCCGCATCGGGCTGCGCCGCAGGCGCATCCCGCGCCACAGCGCGCGCGCGGCGCGCCACCAGCCACGCTTTTCGGCCAGCTCGACGGCCAGAAAGCCGATCGCCTCGAGCCCGACGCCGGCGGCCTCGAAGAACGGCCGGCCCCCGCGCCCGTTCCGCTCCTGGACGACCCAGCCGGCGTCGACCTCGACGGCGTGGCCGTCACCGATCACGTCGAGCGCCCCCTCGAGCGTGACCGGGATGCCGAACCCGCGGGCCATGTTGTTGAAGCTGCCCATCGCCAGGATGCCGAGGGTCGCCTCCGGATGCTCGACGAGCGCGGTCGCCGCCAGGCTCACCGTGCCATCGCCACCCGCGACGACGACGTCGTGCCCGGTGTCCGCGCCGTGCCGTGCCAGCTCCGTGAGGTCGTCGCCCTCGACGAGCTCGCGGTGCGTCGTCTCGACCCCGCGTCGCTCGAGCGCGGCGCGCAGCGCGTCCGCGGTGAGCAGCGCCGGGTCGTCGGACAGGCCGGGACCGGACCCGGGCTTGCCACCGGCCGTCGGGTTGACGAGGAGCAGGATCGGCCGGCGGGTCATTCGGTGCCTCGCTGGTACGGCTGGTACGTCCCGTCGCGGCAGTCGAGCACGATCCGCTGCGGGAGCGGCTGGTCCGTGGCGGTCGGGATCCGGCCGGGCTCGACCCAGACGGCCCAGCTGGCCAGGCCGAACGAGGCCGTGCCCGCCTCCTCGAGTGGCTCGTCGATGCCCTCGAGCCGCGGCGCGTCCGTTCGCTCCCCGACCGGGGCGTAGGCCGCCGGCTCGTACGGCAGCAGGTCCGGGCACTCGGCCGGCGCGAACGAGCGCCAGGTGGCGAACAGGGCGACGCCAACGAAGACGACCGCGGCAAGCGTCCCGCAGCCGACGGCGCGGCCGTTCATGAGCGCACGATCGCGAACCCGTCGAACTCGCCGCTCGCCGGTCCGCGCCGCACGGTCACCGCCTCGACCCGGGCGCCGGATGGACCCGCGTGCAGGAACCGCTCGAGCTCGTCCAGTGACACAGCCGGGCCTTCGGCCACGAGCTCGACCGAGCGCTCGTCGTCGCCGTTCATCACCCAGCCGCTCAGCTCAAGGGCCGTTGCCTGGCGACGGACCCACCAGCGAAAGCCGACGCCCTGCACGCGACCCGTGATCCGGGCCGTCATCCGCTCCCCACTCACCGGTCGAGCTGGGGCCAGGTGAGCATCGCGGTCTCGAGCGCGAGCTTCGGCGCGGCGTTCTCACGCAACCCGTCGTGGATGCGCTCGAGGAGCTGGACCATCCGGATCATCGGTGCCGTCCCGATGCGGCCGCCGATCGACCCGATCTCCGGGGCGAGCTCGCCCCCGGGCGCCAGCTCCGGGCGAGCGGCCGCGACGACGAGCAGGTCGCGCGAGAGGGACAGCCACGCCTCCACGAGGACCATGGCCGCCTCGCGCTGGGCCGATGCCGGCGTCCGTGGCGCATCCTCGCCCTCCTCCGGCGCCTCGGCGAGCGGCGTCGGGCGAAGTCGCGCCGTCTCGTCGAGGAGGTCGCGCACGGCCGCGATCCGATCCGCACGCCCGCGCTCGAGCAGGGCCAGGAGCTCCGCCTGCACGCGCCGCCGCCAGGTCAGCAGGTCGCTGTCACCGGCGTAGGCGAGCGCCGTCCCGCTCATGCCGTGCGAGATGAACGCGAGGGCCTCGGCCTGGTCGGCGGGCAGGCGCTCGACGTCGACGAGGAACGAGACGAGCTCCTCGCGCGGAACCGGACCGATGCGCAACGGCTGGCATCGAGAGCGGATCGTCGGCAGCAGGCGGGATGGCTCGTCGGCGACGAGGATGAACGTGTGGCGGTCGGTAGGCTCCTCGAGCGTCTTCAGGAGCGCGTTCTGCGTCTGCTCGTTCGCCCGGTCGGCGCGCTCGATGAGGACGACGCGCCGCTCGCCGACGACCGGCGCTCCGGCGGCGTCGAGCAGCCAGCGCCGGGCGGCCGCCACGATGCTCTCGCCGGACGAGCGCTGCTCCCGCCACGCATCCGGCGAGCCGACGACGAGGTCCGGGTGGGCGCGGGCCCGCGCGTCGCGGCAGCCGCGGCAGCCATTGCAGGGGCGCTGCGGCACGTCGTCGTCGGTACAGAAGGCGAGGGCCAGCAGGTCGTCGACGAACGTGCTCTTCCCGGCGCCTGGCGGCCCGTGGACGAGCAGCGTCCTGCCCTGCCGGCCGCGCTCGGCCGACTGTCGCGCGATGCGCCTCGCCGTCGCCTGCCCGAGGCTCAGGAACCCGCGCCGATCCGTCTCGATCACGGGTCCGAGTATAGGTTCGCCGCGTCAGTCGGACCCTGGGCCGGCAAGGACCAGCCGACGATCCAGTGGCATACTTCGTGCACCCGACCCCGCGCGTAACCAGAGGAGATGAATATGCCGACACGACCGGCACGAACGGCCGACGAGATCACCGACACGATTCGATCGGCCATCGACCAGATCACCCAGGAGGTCACCAGGCGCGGACAGGACGTGGCCGAGCTGCTGGCCGACCGTGGTGCCGACGTCGGCTCGATCGTCAACGACGCGTGGAAGGACTCGCGTCCGCTGCGACGCGACGCCGGCGGCCAGCTGAGCGACGTGACGAAGGACGCGGCGAAGTGGTCCGACCGGACCTGGCGCAAGGCGGTGCGTCCCGCGCTCAAGGACCTGTGGAAGCAGCGGACCGTCGCGCTCGGCGCGGCCGGCGCCGCGGTGCCCGCCGGTCGCGAGCTCGTGGACACGGCCGCCGAACGGCTCGGGATCAAGCAGCGCGAGGAGCGCCACTGGGGCGCCTTCTTCCTCGGCCTACTGCTCGGCGCGGCGGCCGGCGCCATCGTCGCGATGCTGACGACGCCGAAGCCGGGCAGCGAGGTGCGACGCGAGCTGGGCGAGAAGGCCGACGAGCTCGCCACGAAAGCGAAGGAGGAGTGGGTCCCGATCTTCCAGCACGACGAGACGACGAACGGCTCCGGAGCGGCCGAGGCGCAGCTGCCCGGCAAGTCGCTGACCGGCAGCACGATGAGCCTCCAGGAGGGCGCGGCCGACGCGGGCTCCGCGACCGGCGAGGCGGCCGATCAGGCGGCGGAGGACACGGCCGAGGCGATCAACGAGAGCTACGACACGGTCGACCGCGAGTCGCCCGCGTAGCCCTCAACCGACGATCGAACGAGGAGAGCCGGTCCCCGCGAGGGGGCCGGCTCTCGTTATCGCGTTGCGAGGATCGGGTCAGCCGCCGGCGGCGCGCGGCTTGCGCGCGGATCGGAAGCGGCCCCAGATGCCCTGGGGCTCGCCGTCCTCGCCGGGCTCGGCCGACTCGTCGGTCGATGCCTTGCGGGCGCCGGACGAGGCGCGGGGCGAGGTGCGCTTCGGCTTCTCGGACCCGGCGGACGGGCCCGCATCGGCCTTCCGCGAGCGGGTCGAGGCACGTGCCTTCGGCTTGTCGTCGGCCGCTGCGCCGGCGTCCGACTTCTTCGCTCGCGACGGCGCTCGTCGCTTCGGCTTCTCCTCGCCGGCGGCGGCGTCAGCGTCCGACTTCTTCGCTCGCGACGGCGCTCGTCGCTTCGGCTTCTCCTCGCCCGCCTCCGGCTGGCCGCTCGCGGCCTCCGGATCGATGCCCAGCTCGGCGAGCGTGGCCGCGTCGGCCTCCTCGAACGTGTATTCGCGGTCCGGGTCCGACACACCATCGAGCTGACTCAGATCGTCGAACTCCTCCCAGCCGATCTCCTCGCCGTCGGGCGCGGCCGGGATCGCGGCCGGGGCGGTGGCCTCGTCCTCGCGACGCGAACGGCCGCGACCGCGACCGCCGCGACGGCGTCGGCGCTTCGGCGCTTCCTCGCCACCGTCGGCAGTGGCGTCTGCCCCGGGGGGCTTCGCCGTTGCGGCATCGGCGACCGGCACGGCGACACGCTCGCCCGGCGGGACCTCCGAGGGCGCGGCGCCCCGTCGGGTCGAGCCGCCGCGCGTGCGGCGGCCGTTGCCGGAGCCGGTCCCGGTCTTCAGGGCGGCCAGGGCGGCGGCGGCGACGGTGGGCGAGGCCTCGCGGAAGCCGAACTCGGGCGTGACCTCCTTGGCGGGCATCTCCGGGGCGCTCATGCTGTCGCGGATGGCCCGCCCCTCCTTCCGGCTGATGGAGGCGACCTTCATGATGTCCTGGAACTCGTCGGCGACGGCCATCAGGTCGGACGACGTGTTCGGCTTGAAGCTGATCACCTCGCAGCGGACACCCTTGTCCTGGAGCGCCTTGATAGCCGGGGCGAAGTCTCCGTCGCCGGAGACAATGACGGCGATGTCCATCCGATCGGCCAGGCGGAACAGGTCGACGACGAGCTCGATGTCGAGGTTCGCCTTCATCCGGCCGTCGCCGAACTTGCGGATGTCCTTGATGACGGGCTTGTAGCCGTTCTTGCCCAGGAAGTCGATGAACTTGCGCTGGTTCTCGTTTTCCGGGTCGAGCCCGGTATAGGCATAGGCGCGAATGAGGTCGCGCCCCTTGCTGGCGTGCTTGAGCAGGGCGACGTAATCGACGTCGACGTCCTGGCCTCGAGCCGCGTAGTACATGTTGGCGACGTCAACGAACATCGCCACGTTCTTGCTCACGGTTGAGCTCTTCTCCTGTAGGTGTTTGATATGACCGATGCGGGTCGGAGGGCTCAGCCGATGCTTCGGCCGAGCGTTCGGCCGCGGCTCGCGAAACCCAGTCGCTTCCAGAGCGACGGTTCTGCGGATGCCAGCGGCTCGGAAACCTCCACGCGCGTGCAGCCCTTGTTTCGTGCCGAGGTGGCGAGGTGCTCGACGATCTCGTCGGCAATCCGGCGCCGTTCGGCGACCGTCCCGTCCGCTCGAGCGAAGCCCAGCTCGTCGATCACTCCGACGAATGGACCCGATCGCACCGAAGGCCTGATCGCGAGGACCCCGACGCCCACGATGCTCCGTTCCACCTCCGCCACGATGACCGTCGCGGAGGGGACGAAGAGCAGGTTGCGCAGGTAGTCGACGTCGTCATGCTCGGGCGCCGGGTCGACCTGGTCGCGCGCCAGCAGGCGCGCGGCGGCAGCGAGATCGGCGTGTCGAGCGGTTCGGACGTGAACCTCCACGTGAAGGCCTCTGGGGTGCGATTCGCAGCGAGCGTGCTGTGGACAGCCCGTGTGAGGATAGCACGATCGGGCGTGAACCCCCCGGCCGAGATGCCCGTACTATCAGTGCCCGCCGCGCAAACGTATTGCGCAACGACGCGCGGCACGGCTATGATGCCGCGCACCTTGACACGCCGGGTCCGCGCATGGGCGACGTCCCCGAGCAAATCCATTGGAGGAAGAATTCGGATGCAGAAGTACATGCGATGGAGCGCGGTTCTCGTCGTGCTCATGCTCGTCCTCGCCGCCTGTCAGACAGGCACCGGCGACGCGACGGACGCACCGGGCACGGACGGCAGCCAGCCGGCGGAGACGGACGGCGCCACGAGCGAAGATCCGACCGAGGTCTGCGACGCAGACGAGTTCGGTTGTGTGGAAGTCGCTGACGGCGAGTCGATCCTGATCGGCACGGCGCTCTCGATCAGCGGTGACACCGCGGCGCTCGGGCTGGACAGCCAGTACGGTGCCCGGGTTGCCGCGGACGAGAAGTCTGCCGACGGCGGCGTCTTTGGCCGCGACATCGAGTTCGTGCATGAGGACGCCGGTTGCGGCGATGCCGCGACGGGCCAGACAGCCGCGCAGGCGCTTGTTGCCAACGAGCAGCTGGTGGCCGTGATCGGCACGACCTGCTCGCGCACTGCCGTACCCGCGGCACCGGTGCTTGCCCAGCAGGGGATCGTCCTGATCTCCTCGTCGAACACGAGCCCCACCCTGACCGACCCAGACCACGAGGAGTACGCCGGCGAGTTCTTCTTCCGCACGGCGCACAACGACCTCAACCAGGGTGCGGCCATGGCGACGTACGCCTGCGAGCAGGGCTTCGCGACGGCCGCCACGATCCACGACGGCAGCACGTATGCCGACAACCTGCGCCTGGTCTTCCAGGATGAGTTCGCGTCGCAGTGCGACGGCGAGACCGTCTCGGAGAACGCGGTCGAGGTCGGCGAGGATCAGTTCAGCGACGTGCTCGGCCCGATCGCCGACGCGGCGCCGGACCTGCTCTACTACCCGATCTTCCACCCGGAAGGAACGTTCATCACCCAGCAGGCTCGTCAGCTGCCGGAGCTCGATGGCACGCAGCTCGCTGCCTCGGACGGCCTGCTCGGGCTCCAGGACCTGATCGACCAGGCAGGTGACGCCGCCGAGGACATGGTCCTCTCCGGCCCGGCCTGCGCCGGCGACCAGTACGAGAACGAGTTCCTCCCGGCGTACCAGGCGCTTTCGGGCGAGGAGGCGGTCCTCTCCGTCTTCCACTGCCACGCGTACGACGCGATGAACATCGTGATGAACGCCATCGAGGCGGTCGCGGTCGAAGGCGACGATGGGACGCTGTACATCCCGAAGGGCGCCCTCAAGGACGAGATCGCCGCGACGAGCGGCTTCGACGGCCTGACGGGCACGCTGACCTGTGGGGATCCGGATCCGGGCGACTGCGCGGACCCGAACATCCGCGTTTCGCAGATCCAGGGCGGCGCGTTCGTCGTGATCTGGCCGGAGTAGGCTCCGGCCGGTGACCTGATGACAGGACGCGGGTGAGCCGAGGCGGCTCACCCGCGTCTTCACCCCTCCGACCAAACCGAGGGAGCCTCAATGCTACGACGCCCGGTGCGCATCACACTCGTTGGGGTGCTCATGTGGGGCCTGGCAATCGCGGTGATCGTCGGTGTCGTCGCCGGATCGATCGCCACGCTCAGCTCCGGCGGCATCAGCGGCACGACGTGGACCCGGCTTATCGTCGCCGGACTGAGCCAGGGAGCCATCTACGCGCTCATCGCCCTTGGTTACACGCTCGTCTACGGCGTGCTCCTGATGATCAACTTCGCTCATGGCGAGGTCTTCATGTTCGGGGCCTTCGCGGGCCTCTTCGTCGCCCAGGCACTCCTCGGGGTCGATGCGCCCTTCATGGAGCAGCCGCTCATCGGGCTCCTCATCGTCTTCGCGGCGGCCATGCTCACCTCGATGACCGTGGCGATCGTTCTCGAGCGGGTCGCCTACCGGCCGCTGCGCCGCGCGCCGCGGCTCGTTCCCCTGATCACCGCCATCGGGGCGTCGCTGTTCCTGCAGTACACCGCCTTCGGCCTGTTCGGCCCGCGGACGCGCCGCTACCCGAGCGTCGAGTTCCTCGAGGGCCGAACGACGCTCTTCGGCCTCGAGTTCGCCAACGTCCAGCTCGTCACGATCGGCGCGGCCGTCGTGCTCATGACGCTCCTCTACTACGTCGTCGAGCACACCCGCACCGGCCGCTCGATGCGAGCGGTCAGCGAGGACAAAGACGTCGCGGCGCTCATGGGCATCAACGTCGACCGCACGATCGTCACGACGTTCGCGATCGGCGGCCTGCTGGCCGGCGCCGCCGGCGTGCTCTACGCGTTCCTGTTCCTCAACGTCGACTTCGGGATGGGGATCCTCCCCGGGATCAAGGCCTTCACGGCCGCGGTCCTCGGCGGGATCGGCAACCTGGCCGGAGCCGCGATCGGCGGCGTCGTCATCGGCGTCATGGAGCGCGTCACGCCTTCGCTCGTGCTCTACGGCTTCGGCGTGCCGTCACCGGGACAGCTGAGCGACGTCGTCGCGTTCAGCGTGCTCGTGCTCGTGCTCATCTTCCGGCCCACCGGGCTCTTCGGCCGCAAGGAGAACGTCTAGCCATGGACGCGACGATGCAGTCGACGTATCGGAGAGCGATCAATGCCGGGCTGATCGCCGGGGTGGCGATGATCTACCTCGCCTCGGTCGGCCTCGTCGGCGCCTTCGCCGAGCGACCGATCATTGCCAGCATCGGCGGCGAGGGGCCTGGTCTCATCACGCTCGGTCGCGTGATGCTCGCCACGCCCGCATTCCTGATCGGACTCATCGTCGCCGGTCGCATCCGCGGGACAGGGACCGGGACCGGCGCGAGCGCGGCGGCGGTGGCCGCCTTGAGCGGAGCCGTGGCCGGACTCCTCTTCGGCGTTTTCCTTCTTCTCATCGCGGCCGTCGACGTGCGGGGCGTCTTCCTGCCACTCACGCCGGCCCTCGTCGAGACGCTCGCGTTCGGCCAGGAACCGATCGTCGGGGCCATCATCAACGTCCTCCTCGCCGGAGCGGTCGCCGCGCTGGCCGCCCTCATCCGCCTCCTCGACGGGCGGGATCGAGCCGCGGTCCTGGCCGCGATCGGGATCGTCCTCCTCGTGGCCATGCTCGAGCCGATCATCCGGCCGATCCTGGGCCGGGTCGAGCTCGATGCCGTTCGCGACTTCATGTTCACCGGCGGCGGTCTGACGCTCCCGGCGGCCGCGCTCCTCGCCGGCCTCGTGATTGCCTACACGTGGAGCACGCGCCATCCTTCCAGCCCGGTTCGGCGCCAGCTCGACGCCGTCTCGGACGAGCGGCGGCGTCAGCTGCAGATCGGCGCGGCGATCATCGGCGTGCTGATCGTCCTGGCCGTGCCGTTCGTGGCGACGGGCTTCGTGAGCCTCGTGCTCTTCAACGTCGGCCTGTACCTCATGCTCGCGCTCGGGCTGAACATCGTCGTCGGCTACGCCGGTCTGCTCGACCTCGGCTACGTAGCATTCTTCGCGGTCGGGGCCTACGCCATGGGCGTGCTGACGTCGAGCGCATCGTCCATGGGCGGCCCGATGTCGGCGCTCTTCGGCGCGGAGTGGGGCTTCTGGCTCGCCCTCCCGGTCGTCCTCATCATCGCGGCGATCGTCGGCCTCCTCATCGGCGCGCCCGTCCTCCGGCTGCGTGGCGACTATCTCGCGATCGTGACCCTCGGTTTCGGCGAGATCGCGCGCGTTCTCGTGGGCTCCGAGGCGCTCCGGCCGGCCCTCGGCGGACCGAACGGCGTCGTCGGCGTCCCGAACTTGACGATTCCGGGGTTCGGCGAGCTGACCTCCCCGGGCGAGTATTACTACCCAGTGGTCGCCTTCGCAGCCTTCGCTGCGTACATGGCCTGGCGGCTATCGAACTCCCGGACCGGCAGAGCATGGATGGCCATGCGCGAAGACGAAACCGTCGCCCAGGCCACCGGGGTCAATACGACGAACTACAAGCTGCTCGCGTTTGCGCTGGGTGGCACCCTCGGCGGCCTGGCCGGCGCGCTCTTCGCGGTGCAGCTGCGAACCGTGTTCCCCGGCTCGTTCCTCCTCATCGTGTCGATCACCGTCCTGGCGATCATCATCCTCGGTGGCATGGGCACGATCCGGGGCGTGATCGCCGGCGCGCTCATTCTCGTCGGATTGCCCGAGGCCCTCCGCGAGTTCGGTGAGTATCGATTCCTCGTGTACGGCGCCGCCCTGGTGGCGATGATGGTCCTTCGCCCCGAGGGCCTCTTCCCGAGCAAGACGCGACGCGCCGAGCTCCACGAGGAGAGCGACGAGGACAAACAGTTGGGCGAGTCCTTCCAGGATCCGGATCGCGCCGCTCCGACCGCGACTGGAGCGAACGCATGAGCCACGCACCTGCGCAGGAGAGCGGCACGGTCGCGCCGAGAACAGGCGACCTCGTGCTCGAGGTGACCGCCCTGACGAAGCGGTTCGAGGGGCTGGTCGCCAATCACGACATCAACTTCACGATCCCGCGGCGCTCGATCGTCTCGGTGATCGGCCCGAACGGTGCCGGCAAGACGACACTGTTCAACCAGATCACCGGCTTCATCGAGCCGACATCCGGAACGATCGTGTTCGACGGGATCGACGTGTCGGGGCTGCCTCCGCACAAGATCGTGGAGCTCGGGATGGCGCGGACGTACCAGAACATCCGGCTCTTCCACAACATGACGACGCTGGCCAACGTGCTCGTTGGCCATCACGTCCGCATGTCAGCGCAGTGGTGGCAGATCCTCTTCAACACCCCGTCCGTGCAGCGGGAGGAGGAGCACACCGACGCCTTCGCCTATGAGCTCCTCGACCTCGTCGGCCTCTCACGGCGCTACGCGGACGACCTCGCGAAGAACCTGCCATACGGCGACCAGCGCCGGCTCGAGATCGCGCGCGCCCTCGCCAGCCGCCCGAAGCTGCTCCTGCTCGACGAGCCGACAGCCGGAATGAATCCGGCCGAGACGCGCCAGATGACCGATCTCATCGCCCGGCTGCGCCGGGAGCTGGGTCTGACGGTCGTCCTCATCGAGCACGACATGAAGGTCGTCATGGGCATCAGCGAGCGGATCACCGTGCTGGACTACGGGGAGCTGCTGGCGGAGGGAACGCCGGAGGAGATCCGGACGAACCCGAGCGTGATCGAGGCGTACCTCGGCAAGCAGGCGACGAGCGCATGACCGATGCGACGGCGGCCCGGCCCGATCTCGTCTCCGACGCGGCCCAGGCCGGGGAAACGCTGCTCGAGCTGCGCGACGTCCACGTGTACTACGGCAACATCGAGGCCCTCAAGGGCATCTCGCTGACCGTCGGCAGCCGGGAGATCGTGACGCTCATCGGGTCGAACGGGGCCGGCAAGAGCACGACACTGCGCGCCATCAGCGGCACGCTGCGCCCGCGGTCAGGATCGATCGCACTCGCCGGCACGGAGATCCACCACGTGCCGGCGCACGAGATCGTCGGGCTCGGCATCTCGCAGTCGCCCGAGGGCCGGCGCGTCTTCAGCCGCATGACGGTCTTCGAGAACCTGCAGATGGGGGCGTTCAGCCAGGACCCGGGCCACTTCAACGACGACGTGACCCGCGTCTTCGACCTCTTCCCGCGTCTCAAGGAGCGCCGCGGCCAGAAGGCGGGAACGTTGTCGGGCGGCGAGCAGCAGATGCTCGCCATGGGCCGTGCGCTCATGGCGCGCCCCACGATCCTCCTGCTCGACGAGCCCTCGATGGGCCTGTCGCCGATCCTGACCGAGCAGATCTTCACGATCATCCGCGAGATCAACGAACAGGGCACGACGGTCCTGCTCGTCGAGCAGAACGCGCTCATGGCGCTCAACGCCGCACACCGCGGCTACGTCATCCAGACCGGCAAGATCATCCTGGCCGACACGGCGTCGAACCTCGCCGCGAACGAGCAGGTCCGCCAGGCCTATCTCGGGGAGATCTGAGCCGCTCGTGCCCGACGAGCCGAACGCGCCCGCGCCCGACGAGCCGCACGCACCACCGCGTTCCCCGCGCGACTACCGCCCCGACCTGCGCCCGATGCTCATCCTCGCCGCCCTGCTCGTGGCCGTCGTGCTCGGCTGGGTCGTCCTCTCACCGATGATCCTGCCGCGCTGAGGCTCGGCTCAGTACCGGCGCGACACCCCGAACCCGGAGCCGGCGCCGTACAGGACGAGCGCCACGCCCACGGCCGCGACGGCCAGCCCCGGCGACTGCTGCGGCAGAGGCACGTAGCCGACCGACCAGAGCTCCCAGCCCCGGTAGGCGAGCGCCGCCGCGCCGACGAGCCCGAGGGCCAGGTAGACCCACGGCGAGTCGAGGAAGAATCCCCATCGGCCGCGCATGTACCCGATGTCGAGCAGGACGAGCGCCGCGATCGCGGCCCCGTAGATGATGATCCCCGGCCCCTCGAGGCCGATCCCCTCCTGGGCCGGGACCCGCACGCCGGAGACCGACTCCCCGCCGGCCCGCCACCACGGCAGGAACCCGGAGCCGATCATCGCGAGCGCGCCGAGCAGGATGAACCAGCGAAAGCGGCCACCACCCCCGTCCACCACGCGTCAGCCCTCGGGCGGCGCGCCGCCGTAGACGGACGGCTTCAGCACGCCGATGTACGGCAGGTTCCGGTACCGCTCGTCGTAGTCGAGGCCGTAGCCGATGACGAATCGGTCCGGGATCGTAAAGCCGACGTAGTCGATCGGGATGTCGGCCAGGCGTCGCGCCGGCTTGTCGAGCAGGCAGCAGATCTTGATCGAGGCCGGCTGACGGTCGGCGAGGTAGCCGAGCAGGTAGTTGAGCGTCAGGCCGGTGTCGATGATGTCCTCGACGACGATGACGTCGCGCCCCTCGATCGGCTTCGAGAGGTCCTTCAGGATCCGAACCTGGCCCGACGACTCGGTGGCGCCGCCGTACGAGGAGACCTCCATCAGGTCGATGCTCGTCGGCAGGTCCATCGTCCGCATCAGGTCGGCCAGGAAGACGAGCGCGCCCTTCAGGACGCTGACGAGGACCGGGTCGCGCCCCGCGTAGTCGGCCGAGAGCTCGGCGCCCAGTTCGGCAACGCGGGCGGCGACGGTCTCCGAGTCGAGCAGGACCTCCTCGACGTCATCGTGCAGGCTCATCGGCTCAACCGCCGATCGGCTGGGTCGCGCCATTGCCGGACCCGGACCCGTCGCCGTTGCCGGTGTGGGCGAGGGCGCCGTTGGCGAGGGTGACATCGGTCAGGAAGTCGAGACGACCGTACTTCAGCATGAGGGCTCGGAAGTCACGGGCGTAGAACAGCTTCACGCGGATCTCCGGGTAGAGCTGGCGCAGGTAGCGCAGCTTGCGATTCTTCTTGCGCACGAGCGACTGCTTCAGCGTCGTCAGCTCGACGTACAGGTCGATCTGCGGCAGGTAGAAGTCGGGGGCGAACGACTCGATGACCGCGCCGTCGGCGTTCCAGGAGATGGGGAAGACGTCGGGTTCGTATCGCCATGCGACACCGTAGAAGTCGAGGATCCTCGCCAGCTCCGCCTCGCTGTCGTGCGCGAAACGGGGTGGCGAGGCCGAGGTCATCTGATCCGCCACCTGACCTCGATCGTAGCGTGCTCTCCGCGCTCCACCGTCATCGAAAGCGAGTATATGCGCCGGAGTTATCCACACGTTGGCGATGACGGCGAAGATGGTGGATAACTTCGCTTGTGATCCACGTCCCGCCGCTGCTACCTTCGAGGTCCTGCTTCTGCGAGCGACCGAGTACGGTAACCGCGGATGGTCCGGGGCCGATGCGAAAGCCGGCCGCGACGCCGGCCATCCACCGGGAAGACCGAAAGGCCGCTCGGAGGAGCATCTTCCTTGTCTGATACCGATGCGCGCGCCACGCGCCTGGCGCTCGAGCTCGTGCCCGGCACCGATGCGCTCGCCCTGCCGGACGGCTTCCACGACCGAGCTGAGGCGTACGTCCGGCTCCTCCTCACAGCGAACGCGCGGCTGAACCTGACGCGCGTCGTCGAGCCGGAGGCGGTCGCGAGGCTCCACCTGCTCGACGCCCTCTCCGCCCTGCCGCTGCTCGACGCGATGGCGCCGCGCCGAGCGCTCGACCTCGGCTCGGGCGGTGGCGTGCCCGGCATCGTCCTAGCCCTCGCGCGGCCGGGGATCGCGTGGACCCTCGTCGACTCGGAGCGCAGGAAGGCCGATGCGCTGCGCTCGTTCGTCGACGCGCTCGGCCTGGCGCACGTCGAGGTCGTCGCCGAGCGGGCGGAGACCCTCGGTCGCGATCCTGCCCACCGCGCGTCGTTCGACGTCGTCGGCGCCCGGGCCTGTGCCGCCCTGCCGGTGCTCGTCGAGTACGCGCTGCCGCTACTCCGCACCGGCGGCTCGCTCCTCGCCTGGAAGGGAGCGATCGACGCCGAGGAGATCGGTGCCGGTCGCGCCGCGGCGTCGGCGCTCGGTGGGTCGGCACCGGTCACGCACCCGGCCGGCTTCGCCACGCTCGGCGACCACCGCTTCGTCGTCGTTCGGAAGGAGCACGCAACGCCGGACGAATACCCGAGACGCCCGGGCCAAGCGCGGCGCCGGCCGCTCGGCTGACGCCGTCGGTCCACGGGCCGATGGTCACCGGAGGCATCGGTATACTCGCCACTCGCATGCGAATCGGCGTCCTGTCGGACATCCACGCCAACCTGCCCGCGCTCGAGGCGGTCACGTCCGATCTCCCGACGGTCGACGAGGTCTGGGTCCTCGGCGACATCGTCGGGTACGGCCCCCAGCCGGACGAGGTGATCGCCACCCTCCAGGCGATCGGCGCGCGCAGCGTGCTCGGCAACCACGACGGCGCGGCGATCGGCATCGTGGATGCGGCCTCGTTCAATCCCGACGCGCGGACCGCGATCGAGTGGACCGCCGGCGCGATCGACGACAACTCGCGCGCGTATATCGCCAGCCTGCCCGAGATCCGCCGCGACGGGGAGCTGACGGCGGTCCACGGCTCGCCACGCGACCCGATCTGGGAGTACATCACGAGCGCCGGGATCGCGGCCGCGAACTTCGAAGCCTTCGACACGCGCCTCTGCCTCTTCGGCCACACTCACCTGCCGGTCGCCTACCTCGTCGACGACGGCGGCATGGAAGTCGTCGCCGGGCTGCCCGGCGAGTCGGTCCGGCTGCGCGGGGCCCGCGCGCTGCTCACTCCCGGCAGCGTCGGCCAGCCGCGCGACGGCCTGTCCGATGCCGCCTACGCGATCCTCGACGCCGGCGGCGATGGGGCGGAGGACACGTTCGAGTTCCGGCGCGTGCGCTACGACGTCGACCGGACCCAGCGGCTCATGCGCAAGCTGGGCCTGCCGGGCCGCCTCGCCGAGCGCCTCAGCTACGGACGCTGAGCCGTCAAGGGCCGTAGGATAACGGGCGGCATGGACTTCTTTCGACGCACCGAGAAGCGCCAGGGCCCCTTCGAGTACGCGCGAATCCTCGTGCCGCTGCTCGGCGAGGCCAGCGTCGACGACCCCGCGCTCCGCGTGGCGGCGATGCTGCTCGCCGGGCGAGCCGGGGTCGAGGCGTCGCTGCTCCACGTCATCGAGGTGCCGTTCGAGCGCAACCTCGACGCGGAGGACGAGACGGCCATGACGAGCTCGGACGAGCTGCTGTCGCGCGCCGAGGCGATCCTCGCCGAGAGCGGGGTGCCGACGCGCACGAGCACGGTCCAGGCGCGCGCCGCCGGGCCGGCCATCGTCGACGATGCGAGCGAGCTCGGCGCCGACCTCATCGTCATGGGGCTGCGCTACAAGAAGCGATTCGGAGGACAATGGGACGCGGGACGCACCGTCCCGTACGTCATGCGCAACTCGACCGCGCCGGTCTGGTGCCTGCGCGCCGAAACGAAGGAGCTGGCACACACGCCATGAGGGTCATCATCGTCGGCTGTGGCCGAGTCGGAGCCCGCGTCGCCGCGGCGCTCGACTCGAGCGGCGAGCACGTCACCGTCATCGACATCAGCGCCCAGGCCTTCAGCCGCCTGCCGACGACGTTCGGCGGCGCGACGGTGCGAGGCAACGGGACGGACGAGGACGTCATGCGCGCAGCCGGCGCCGAGCAGGCCGACATCGTCATGACCCTGACCCAGGGCGACAACCGCAACGCGCTCGCCGCCCAGCTCGCCAAGCACCGCTTCGGCACCCCGCGGGTCATCGCGAAGATCAACGACCCGCTGCGCGGCGAGACGTACCGCGCCCTCGGGCTGGAGACGATCTGCCGCACGGTCATCCTTGGCGACGCCCTCGTCACCGCCGCCATCGAGGGTGCCGAGGCGACGAACGGGTTCGTCGAGCCTCCGACCGCGCAGCCCCTGCGCGGCGCGCCGCCGCCCGGGTCGCTCGCCGACGAGGAGACGCGGGCGGCGCTGGCGGAGGAGGAGGCCGTGCAGCCCGAGGCGAGCGTCGTCCAACCCGGCGACGGCCGGCAGGGAGGCTTCTGACCGATGTACGTCGTGGTCATCGGCGGCGGAAACGTCGGCTACTACCTGACGAAGGAGCTCCTGGCGGCCGGGCACGAGGTCGTCGTCATCGAGGAGGACCCCACGAGGGCGCGGCAGATCGCGGACGAGCTCGGCAGCATCGTCATCGCGAATGACGGCTGCGAGGGCCGATACCAGGGCGAGGCCGGCATGGGCCGCGCCGATGTCGTCGCCGCCGTCACCGGAGACGACGCCGTGAACCTCGCCGCCTCGCAGGTCGCGAAGATGCGTTTCAACGTGCCCCGTTCGATCGCGCGCGTCAACGACCCGAAGAACGAGAAGCTGTTCCGGCAGCTCGCGATCGACGAAACGGTCAGCCCGACGCGCGCGATCCTCGGCGTCATCGAGCACGAGATCCCGGTCCACGACCTGCTCCATCTCGCCGAGCTGGAGGGAGGCGAGGTGCAGATCGTCGAGGCGCAGCTCGACGCCGAATCGCCGGTCATCGGCCGCGAGCTGCGCGAGCTCGCCCTGCCGGAGGGCAGCACGATCGCCGTCCTCATCCGCGACGAGAAGGCGCAGTCGCCGCGCTCCGACACCCGGCTGCGGGCGGGCGACAAGCTCCTGGCGGTCACGTCACCGGGCGGCGAGGCGGACCTCCGGGCCCTGCTCATCGGGGAGTGACCTCGCCCGATCCGGGGAGCGTCCTGCGGCGGGCGCTCGTGGGATGGGGGCTCGGGCACCTGGCCCTCGGGCGACGCCGCCTCGGGTGGGGACTGCTCGTCGCCGAGCTGGCCGCGGCGGCCGTCGTGGCCTGGCTGACGATCGGCCTCGTGGACTCGAGCGCGTACCTCGTCCCGTTCCTCGCCGGCGTCGCGTTCATCGTGACCTGGGCCTGGCAGGCGATCCACGCGTATCGCGCCGCCCATCGGCTCGCACCCGCGCGCGCGCCGACGCCGGAACGCTCGCCGGCCGCGGCGATCGGCTGGCTCAGCCTGCCCATCCTGCTGTGGGGCGCCGGCTTCTGGCTGCTCCCGTCCGGCTCGACCAGCCCCTCGGCGGTCCTCGACCGCTTCGTGACCGCGTGGAGCGACGACGGGCTCGGCCCGGCCTGGCCCGCCGGCGTCGTCCGCGCGGCCGATGCCGCGGCCGGCTCGCTGGGCACCGGCTCGGACCGGTTCCGCGACGTCCGGGTCCGGCTGACGAGCGGCGACGCGACGAGCGCGACCGCCGTGGCCGAGGCGATCCACTTCGAGCGGCGGGAGTCGCGCTTCCTGTGGGTCTTCGCCGGCAGCGAGCTCGTCCCGGTCGCCGACGAGCGCGTGCTGACGCTGCGGCTCGCCGCCCGACCGGCCTCCCTGCCCGGGATCGGTGAGATCGGCGCGGTGCGCTGGGAGCTCGTCGAGGCCGAAGCCGGCCGACGTGACGCTGGTTGTCACAAACCTTGACAACGGTATTGATAGGGTTTATGGTCCCGCCATGCACCGCACATTCACGCTCGCCCGCTCGTCGAGGAGCACGGAACGATCGCGTCAGATCCGCATCGATACCGGCACCGGTGATGCAGTCGAGAACGACAACGACGCCAAGGCGTCCTGACATGCATCGAACGCGGCGTGCGGCGCCATCGCAGGGCGTCCCGCGCCGCGACGAGCTCACCCGACCCAGGTACATCATCAGCATCGCCGCCGAGCTGGCGAGCTGCCATCCACGAACGCTGCGGATCTACGAGGAGGAGGGCCTTCTCCTGCCACAGCGCCGAAACAACCTCCGTCTCTACAGCGAGGCGGATATCAAGCGCGTACGTATCATTCGTTTCCTCACACGGCGGCAGCGAGTCAACCTCGCCGGCGTGCGGGTCATCCTTCAGCTCGAGGAGCTCGGCAAGATCCGGGTTTACGATCTGTTCGATGAGGACGATGTAGAGCGATTTGCCGAAGACGAGCCTGAGCTCGCCAACGCTTCGGCTGAAGGAGCAACCTGAGTGGCAACCGAGCAGAACAAGAACAAGGCCGAGTCCGAGATCGAGGCGACCGAGGAGGGGAACGGCGCCGAGCTCGAACGCCTCCAGGTGCTGCCCCTCGTCGCCCTGCGTGACACCGTCATCTTCCCGGAGATGATCGTGCCGCTGCAGGTC
>DATKDB010000163.1:0-4932 GCA_035512895.1 Binatia bacterium
CATCGGCCGTTGCCGGCTCTCCGGCGTTCGGCCCGTGCTCGTACATGAGGACGCCTGCGAAGAAACGCGGATGGTCGGTGAACTCGCCGAGCGGCGGGATCTCGCGCTCGACGACCCGGGCGTCCTCGGCCATGGCGTCGAGGTCGACGACCTCGTTCAGGTGCGCCACGAACGTGTCGGAGAGCACGACGACCGGCGAGCGCGACTCCTCCGCCGCGTTGAACGCCTCGACCGTGAGCCGGAAGGCCTCCTCCACGCCGTTCGGGTAGAACGCGATCGGGGTGTAGTCGCCGGTACTGCCCCACTTGACCTGCATGATGTCGCCCTGCCCCGGCATCGTCGGCATGCCGGTGGCCGGTCCGACGCGCATGACGTTCACGAAGACGCTCGGCACGCCGACCTTCTGCGCGTAGCCGATCGCCTCCTGCATGAGGCTGAAGCCCGGGCCCGAGGTGGCGGTGAAGGACTTCGCGCCGGCCAGCGAGGCGCCGATGACGGCGTTCGCGCTCGCGATCTCGTCCTCGGCCTGGAGGAAGCGGAACTCCGGGTGCTCGGCGGCGTGCCCGGACGCGATGTTCAGGATCTCGGTCGACGGGCTGATCGGGTAGCCGGCGTAGTAGCTCGCGCCCGCGGCCAGCGCGCCACGAAAGACGGCCTCGTTGCCCTGCGTCAGCTTGCGAGTCATGGGACGGCGATGATACTCATCGGCTCAGCGCTGTATACGCTGGGGAAGGTCCGGCGTGGTCCCGCACCAGGCGCCGGCTCATCGCTCCTTTGCGGCGTGGGCGGTGACCGCCTCCGGGATCATCTCGATCGCGAGGTCCGGGCAGTAGCGCTCGCACAGGCCGCAGAGGATGCAGTTCTCCTCCTCGATGATCGCGTCGTTGCGCAGGACGAGCGTGCTCTTCGGACAGATCTCGACGCAGATGTCGCAGCGCTTGCAGAAGACCGGGTTCCAGCTGATGTTCGCGTAGTCTACCCAGCGGATCCCGTCGCGATGGTCGTCGGACGTGCCCGCCCCGAAGCCGATGGCGGATGCATCGATGCGCTGCGAAGTCATGGGCGCACGATGATAGACCCGACCGGCCCGGCCGTCTCCCCGGCTGCCGGCCCGATGAACCTATACTTGGGGACCCATGCAGTTCCGCCTCCGACGTGCGGCGCCCGTCTCCGTGCTGCTCGTCACCATCCTGCTCGTTGCCTGCGGCGCTGAGCCAGCCCCGACCGCCTCACCCGCCGGCCCGTTCGCGACCCCGGCGGCCGGCGTCGATATCGCCGCGCGCGATGCCTACAACGCGGCCATCTGCCCGATCTTCACCGGCATCCTCGACGTCGAACCCCGCCTGACGGCCCTGCGCGGCGCGGGCGCCGCGGGCGGCGACAGGTCCGGCCACGCGGCCGAGATCGATGCCGCGAGCGACGACCTGAACGTGCTCCTCGACGATCTCGAGGCAGTGCCCGAATGGTCCGCGGGCGCCAACCTGCGATTCCTCCTCATCACCGCGCTGCATGCGATCCGGGCCCGGATTCTGAGCGTCGGCGAGGACCCTGGCGCGGGGACGGCGGCCGAGGCGCTCGCCAGCCTGCCGTTCTCCAGCGAGCCGATGGACGTCGCGATGCAGTCCGCGGTCAGCGGGGGGCTGAGCTGCGAGAACGCATCCTGAGGCCCGAACCGGCGTCTTGACCGGCATTCATACCGGCAGTATGCTCGAACGATGACGATGCGGACCGCCGCCGCCCCGCGGCTCATCCGGCTCTTTCCGGCCCGCTTCATCGCCCGCGCGACGGGCGCGAACGTGCGGACCGCGGAGCGCTGGCGCAGTGGCCAGTACCCGCAGGCGCGCTACCGGGATCGGATCGGTGAGCTGCAGGCCATCCTCGACCTGCTGGGCCGCGGCATGACCGACGCCGCGAAGCGCTCGTGGCTCGAGGCGCCGAGCGCGCACCTGGGCTGGGCCCGACCGGTCGACCGCCTGGCGGATGGCGAGTTCGACGCCGTCCGCGCGGCCGCCGAGTCGTACCTGGTCGGGGACTACGTCTGAGCCCGGTCAGCCGCTTCAGCGGGCCTGCGCATCGCCAGACCGGCCCGGACACGCCGGCCTTCCCGCCTGACCGGCCGGCCGCGACCGAAGGCCGATACCACCGCCCGGGCGAGCCCTGGCCGCTCTACGCCTCGCTCGAGCCCGCGACCGCGTGGGCGGAGTGGCGCGCCGCGACCCGCGGCGCCGTCGACCCCGCCGGCGAGCGTCGACGACTGTGGCGGCTGGAGGTCAGCGGGCTGGCGGTGCTCGACCTGCGGCGGGCGGAGGCGCGGGCGGCGCTGGGCGTCGAGCCGGACGACCTCGTGGGTCCCCGGTCCCGCACGCAGGTAGCGGCCGCCCGTGCCCGAGCGCTGGGGGCGGATGGCATGGTCGTCCCATCGGCGGCACGCCGCGGGGAGTGGAACCTCGTCGTCTTCCCGTCCGGCTTCGCGCATGCCCGCCCCGCCGGGTCGCGGGTCATGCATCCGGCGCCGGGCTGAGCCGGCGCCGGACCTCGTCGCGGTAGTCCGCGAAGAAGCGGCCGATGATCGGCAGCTCGAAGCTGCGCATGATCGCCTCGCGCGGCTCACGCTCCAACAGGAACGCGAACGAGGCGCGGACGAGCTCCTCCGGCGTCGCGCCGGGCGCGAGGTCGTCGAGCGTGTCGCGATCGACGCTGACGTCGTGGCTCGTCGCGCCGGGATCGTCACCGACCGTGACCGAGCACCGCCAGCCTCCCTCGCTCGGCTCGCAGCGGACGAGCGGCTCGGGCCCGGGCATCGGTCAGGCGGTGGCCATGGCGGGAGCTCGGTCGAGTTGATGGCCCGCATGGACCCACTCGTCGATGCCACCCTCGAAATCGGCGACCTGGCTGAAGCCGAGATCGACGAGCTTCTGGGCCAGCGTCGGGCTCGCCGTGCAGTTGCGGGAAGCGCAGTAGACGACGATCGACTGCTCCTTCGCCAGGATGTCCGGCGCGATGCGCAGCGCGTCACCGGCGGGGATGGAGATGGAGCCGGGAATGCGCTGCTCCTCGAAGGCCTCGCGCGCCAGGGCGTTCACGAGGACGGGTCGTTCGTGCGACGCGAGCACGCGATGGAGCGTGTCGGCGTCGATGGTCTGATACTTCTTCATGCCCCGGATGGCGCAGGATCGGTGCCACCGCCTATTCGGCGTCGAGCGCGGCGGCCTCCGGTGCGGGGCCGGCCTCCTCGGCGCTGCGCGGGCGTCCCGAGACCATCGCCACGACCGCGCCGATGATGATCACGGCCGCGATGAGCGTGCGCGGCGTGATCGGCTCCGAGAGGAAGATGGCGCCGAGCGCCACGGCGACGATCGGGTTGACGTACGCGTACGTGCCCACCGTCGAGACCGGCACGTTCGCCAGCAGCCACGTATACGCGGTGAAGGCGACAATCGACCCGAAGACGACGAGGTAAGCGAGCGCGAGCAGGGATCGCGATGAGAAGGCGTCGACGTCGGTTCGTCCGATCTCGCCGATGAGGACGCCGGCCGCCATGAGCACGAGCCCGCCAGCGAGCATCTCCATGCCGGTGCCGAGAAAGCCGGAGCGTGGCAGCGGCGCGCGTCGCGCGTAGATCGAGCCGGCGGCCCACGAGATGGCTGCGACGACGACGAGGCCGACGCCGATCGGGTCGAGCCCGTCGAGCCCCTCGATCGGCACGAGCAGGACGGCGACGCCGGTCAAGCCGGCGATCAGGCCGCCGATGACGAGCCCGCTCGGCCGGCGCCGGGTCAAGGCGGCGTCGAAGACGGCGAGCCAGATCGGGACGGTCGCCACGAGCACGGCGGCGACGCCCGAGGGAATGAAGAGCTCGGCCAGCACGACCCCACCGTTCCCGCCGACCAGGAGGAGGGTCCCGATGATGAAGGCGGAGCGCCAGTGCGCCCGGGTCGGCCGCTCGGCCGGCTCGGCGCGCCGCCGCCAGCGCCGGTGCGCGGCAAGGGCCGTCATGAGGATGAGCCCGGCGCTGCCGTAGCGGACGCCCGCCGCGAGAAGCGGCGGGAGCGTCTCGATCATCAGGGCGATCGCCAGGTAGGTCGATCCCCAGACGACGTAGACGAGGAGCAGCGCGACGACGACGGCCGCGGTCGACGGCTGCGGCCTGCCCGGGTGGATCACCCGCGCATTGTGCCGCTAGCGCGGATCCTCGTCCGAGGTCGGGAATTCGGGCTCCTGCGCGTCGGGGGGATCGTTGGCGACCCCGGCCTGGTCGGACTCCGCCGCAAGCGAGGTGAACCACGGCTTCTCGTCGGTCGCCGGGTGACGCCCGAAGTCGGCGCCCGGCACGAGGTCACCGCCGGGCTCGAGCTCGGCCGATTCGGGCGCCGGCTCGGGGCGCGGGCCGATCCCGAGGGCGCCCGCATCGGTGCCCTCGATAGCGTCGAGCTTCTCGGCCGGCGAACGCTCGTCTTCCATGCCGGCCGTCCGTGCACAATCGGTACCGCTGTCGATCTGGGCGACCGCCGTTCGTCGTCACCGCTGAGTGGACAATCGCACGCGAAAGGACGCACCCGTGAAGTACATGATGCTCATCGCCGGCAGCGAGGAGGCCTGGGCGGGCCGATCGGAGGAGGAGCTGCAGGAGCTCTACGGACGCATCGGCAAATGGTGGGGCGAGCAGGCCGCCGCCGGCCGGATCGTCGAGGGCCACGAGCTCCAGCCATCGGCGACCGCCACGACCGTTCGCATCGGCCCGGATGGGGAGGCGAGCGTGACCGACGGCCCGTTCATGGAGGGCAAGGAGATGGTGGGCGGGTACGGCATCCTCGAGGTCGCCGACCTCGACGAGGCGCTGGCCGTCGCGTCGAGCTGGCCGGCTCCCGACGCGCTCGAGATCCGCCCCGTCGTCGAGCGTGGCTGACCGCGCCGCGGTCGATGAACGGCTGA